>NZ_CP095474.1:936365-936920 GCF_023614315.1 Streptomyces sudanensis
GGTCCGGCCGGCTCGTCCGGGCCGGCGGGGGCCGGCCCGGACGAGCCGGCCGGACCGGACGGGGAGACCGGACCGGACGGGGAGACCGGCGCGACAGGACCGGCGACGACGGGCTCCGCGCGCAGGAAGCAGGACAGGCCGGCGGGGCCGGCCTGTCCGGCTTCCTGTGNNAGACTAAATGTATGTAGGTGTCGGNNNCGTNANNNGGTGNCGGGGCNGTCGCCCGGGNCGTCGNCCGGNCCGGTGCCGGGGGCGGGGGCGCCGGCCGGCGGGCGGTGGTGCTCCGCGACCGCCCTGAGCAGGTCGATGCGCGAGTTCACCCCGTAGCTCCTGAAGAGCCGGCGCAGGTGGTAGTTGACGGTGTGCGGGGAGAGCCCGAGCCGGGTGGCCACCTGGCGGTTGGTCAGCCCCTGGGAGACCAGCCGGACCAGTTCCCTCTGCTGCCGGCTGAGCCGCGGCCCCCGGGCGGGGACGGCCCCCGCCGGGTCCGGGGCCGTTCCCGCGGGGCCCGCCTGGCCCTCCCCGGGCGACGGGCGTCCGGAGCCCCCCGCCTCC
>NZ_CP095474.1:936948-949140 GCF_023614315.1 Streptomyces sudanensis
TGATGTGTTTTTTTTGTATTGGTGGGCGGCGTCCCGGAGGCCGGGGCCGCGTTCGGCCGCCGTCCCGGGCCGCGGGGCGCCCCCGGTGCCCGGCGGCCGGGCACCCGCCGGGTGGTGCGGGCCCGGGGAGACGCCGCCGGCCGCGCGCAGCAGGGTGATCTCCTGGTACAGCACCCGCTTGAGCGCGCCCGGCACCGCGTCCTGGACCGCCTGGCGGGCGAGGCCGCTGTGGAAGGCGAGCCGGTCGGGCGCGTGCCGCACCACACCGGTGGCACACGCCTCCTCCATGACCGGCAGCAGCGCCGACAGGGGGCGGCCCAGTACGGTCGACAGCTCGGCGTACTCCACCTCGGCGCCCAGGACGGCCGCCACGCTCAGGAACTGCCGGCACTCCCGCGAGTACTGGGCGAGCGTCGTGCGCACCCAGGCGAGCACCCGCTCCGGCAGCCGGGAGCCGACCAGTTCGGCCTCGGTGCCGTCGGTGCGGACGGTGCCCTCCTCGCGCATCCCGAGCAGCAGGTCGACGAGCAGCCGGGGGTGGCCGCCGGCCCGCTCCACCAGCCGGGCCACCGCCGGACCCGGCGGCAGCCCCAGGACGTCCGCCGCCAGTTGCCGGGCGGCGGCCGGCGCGAGCGGCTCCAGTGACAGGCGCTCGTGGCGGCACCGCGGGTCCGACAGCAGGGCGCCGCACCGGTCCCGGCCGGTGTCCGTGCGGCGGGCGGTCAGCCAGACGACCCGGTCGTGGTGGGCGTCGTGCCGGGTGAGCAGCCCCCGGTCGGCCCCCGGGCCCAGGTTCTGGCACTCGTCCAGCACGATCAGCACGGAACCGCCCGGGAGGCGGTGGGTGGCCGCCGGTCCGGCCACGGCGTAGCCGTGCCGTTCGGCCAGGTCCATGGAGGCGAGCAGTATTCGGGTCTTGCCGTAGCCCGGTGGCGCGTCGACGGTGATCAGGGCGGTGCCGCCCGGGCGGGTGGTCTCCAGGACGGTGCCGACCCGCGCCAGTTCGCGTTCGCGGCCGCGCAGCGGAGGGTCGAGGAGGGGGGTGGTTGTCGAGAGCATGCGGGTGTACTCCCTGGGGGGTTCAGGACGGTGAGTGGGAGGAGGAGGGCGCGGGCGGTCGGGTACGCCTCCGGCCCGTGGGGCGGTGGCGGTGGCGCGGACCGGGCCGCCGTCCGGAAGGAGCCTGGTGGACGGGCCGTTCCGGGTTTCGCGCGCCGGCGGACGGGGACCCGGCGCGGACCGCGGCCGCCCGGTGGGGGAGCCGGGGCGGGTGTTCAGCGCCCGGCGCGGTGGCGGCGGGCTCCCACCGCGTGGAACCGGCCGGTGACGAAGGCGGAGTCGCAGTAGACGGCGTCGGCGGCCGGGTTCATGCCGGTGCCGTGCAGGTCGGAGTAGACGGCGGACTGGGTGATGTACCACTGGCCCCGCAGGTTGAACGAGACCATGACGCCGGCCTCGGCGCACGCCTCCTCCACCGCCGCCTCGACCTCCGGGGAGGTGGTCCAGGCGCCGGCCGAGAGGGAGCCCCGCTCGCGGGCGGTGCGCGCCAGCAGTTCGACGCCGGCGGCGGCCGAGTCCACGGCGACCGCGAAGTGCACCGGGCCCAGCCACTCGGTGGACAGGGTGGCGAGGTCGCCGGGGCGCGACGCGTCCAGCACCACGACGGCGGGGGTGCGGACGACCGCCTCCGGGTGGTCGGGGTGGACGACCCGGCGGGGGGCGACGGCCACTTCGCCGAGGGCGCCCGACGCGGCCTTGTCCACCCGGGCCAGCACCTCGGGCGAGAGGAGGGCGCCGAGCACGGAGGCCGCGGCGGCGTCGTCCGCGAGCAGGTCCCCCAGCGCGCCGCCGAGGTCGGCCACCACCTGGTCGAAGGTCCGGTGGCCCTCGTCGGTGGCGATGCCGTCCCGGGGGATCAGCAGGTTCTGCGGGCTGGTGCAGAGCTGGCCGCTGTAGAGGGCGAGGCCGAAGGCCAGGTTGGCCAGCATGCCCCGGTAGTCGCCGGTGGATTCGAGGAGCAGGCTGTTGACCGCCGAGGTGCTGGTGAACACCCGTGCCTGGACGGCGTTCCGGCGCAGCCAGTCGCCGAACCCGGCGGTGCCCGCGTAGTCCACGATCCGCACGTCGGGGTGGACCGCGAGCCGGCGGGCGAGCCCCTCGCCGGGCCGTTCGGCCGCCAGGCACACGAGGTTCGGGTCGAATCCGGCCTCCTCCAGCACCTCCCGGGCGGTGCGGACGGTCAGCGCGAGCGGCAGCACGGCGCTCGGGTGCGGTTTGACCAGGACGGGGTTGCCGGTGGCCAGGGAGGCGAAGAGGCCGGGGTAGCCGTTCCAGGCGGGGAAGACGCTGTTGGCGATCAGCAGCGACACCCCGCGCGGCCGGAGCGTGAACGTCTTCTCCAGGACGAACGGTTCGCCGTCCGGCATCGGCTTGCTCCAGACGAAGGAGCCGGGCAGCCGGGTCTGCTCCTCCACGGCCTGGGCGACGGCTTCGAGCCCCCGGTCCTGGGCGTGCACGGCGCCGGCGTGGAAGGCCATGACCGGGTTGTGGCCGCTGGTGTGCTCGGCGGCGAGGGCGAACGTGTGCGACGCGGCGTTGATGCGCGCCAGGATCTCCGCGCAGACCGCGGCGCGTGCGGTCACCCCCGCCTCCCGCCACCGCGGCATGGCGCGCCGCATGGCGGGGAGCAGGACGTCGGGGTCGTGGTGGGTGTAGGCGACGGCCAGTTCCGGTCCGTAGGGCGAGCGTTCGCCGCCCTCGGCGGGGGCGGGGCCGACGAGGCCGTCCCGTCCCGGCTGGCCGAGGTCGAGCACCCGCCCGCGCAGGGCGGCGAGGGCGTCCCGGGCGGCGGCCGCCGCGCCGGGGCCGTAGGCGTCGGGGTCCTCCGGGTAGGGCGACCAGTGCTCCCGGGTGCGGACGACCTCCCGGGCCCGGTCGAGGACCGGCCCGTGGCGGAGCGTCAGCTCCCGTATGAGGGGCTCCGATCGCCGCCCGTCGCCGGGGGCGGCCGGAATGCCGGATGTTCTCACTCTGTGCTCCTCCCGCTGTTCGAGACGCGGGCGGAGATCGACCGGGTGTACGCCCTCCGGGGCTCGCCCGGTCGGGCCGGGCCGATGCCGCCGAGAGGTGGTCGTGCGCACATGACTCCCTGTCCCCCGTGGTCGCGTCTCGTCTCACTGGACTGAACGTGACCATTCATGCACGAGGAGGGGTGCAGCATGCAAGAGTTTCGTATTAAATAGTCATGAAACGTAAATATTAGGCCATGATTGAAAGCCGGATGAAGGGCGCACGGTGCCGCGCCCCTGTGCTTTCCCAGGTCAGGGCTCCGCCCGGGGAGGGGCGGCCCGGTGGCCGCAGGGGAGTGAAAGGCCACCGGGCCGGACCGGCGGCCCGGTGGGCCGGCCGGTTGCTCGGTTCAGTCCTGGGGACCGGCGGCGGCGGGGGCCGTCGAGGGCGCCTTCCCGAGGAGGGTGGCCAGCAGGGCGCCGATCGCCAGCGCGCCGCCCAGCCACAGCACCGACCGGGGGCCGGAGGCGTCCACCGCGAGGCCGCCCGCGAAGGCGCCCAGCGCGATGGCCCCGTTGAACACGCCCACGAACAGGGAGGTCACGCCCTCCCTGGCGTCCGGGGCGGCCAGCGCCAGCCAGGTCTGGGTGCTCACCGACACCCCTCCGTAGGCCAGGCCCCACACCACCAGCAGGACCGCGACGCCCGCCACGGACAGCCCGAGCAGCGGGATCAGCAGCACCGAGGCGGCCAGGGCCACGCTGAGCACCAGCACGACGCCCCGCACCGACCGGCCCACCCGGGCGCCGACGAGGAAGTTGCCCGCGATGCCGGCGATCCCGTACACCAGCAGCAGCGTGCCGATCATCGAGGACCGGACCCCGGAGACGTCCTCCAGAATCGGCCGGACATAGGTGTACGCGGCGAAGTGGCCGGTCACCAGCAGGGCCACCACGAGGAGGCCGGTGGCCACCCGGGCGTTGCCGAACAGCCGCATCACACCGCCGAGCGCGACCGCCCGCTCGGCGGGGAGCGGCGGCAGCAGGACGGCCATGGCGATGGTCACCAGCACGGCCAGCGCGGCGACGGCGAGGAACGCCTCGCGCCAGCCGGCCAGTTCGCCGATGTACGCGCCGGCCGGCACGCCCACCACCGAGGCGATGGCGATACCGCTGAAGATCGTGGACGTCGCCGGCCCGATGGACTTGGCCGGGACCAGTCGGGCGCCCAGGCCGCCCGCGAGCGACCAGACGCCGCCCATGCCGATGCCGATGAGCACCCGGGCCACCATCATGACCGCGAAGTTCGGCGACCAGGCGGCCAGCACGTTGGCCGCCGCCAGCAGCACCATCAGGGAACAGAGCACCACGCGCCGGTCGAGCCGGCCCACCGCCGCGGTGACCAGCGGCGCGGAGAACGCGCCGACCAGGCCGGTGACGGTGAGCGTCAACCCCGCCGTGCCCTCGCTCACGTCCAGCGAGCCGCTGATCGGGGTGAGCAGCCCCACCGGCAGCATCTCCGACGTGACCACGGTGAAGGTTCCGGCCGCCACCGCCACCACCGCGGGCCACCCGCTCCTCGCGGATCTCCCCGGCGCGGCGGGCGCGCTTACGGACGGGTCGTCAACTTTTGCCATGCCCCCAGCCAACTCGTGTGGGGGAAGCGGAACAAGTTCGAAGATCTCATGCTTCCATGAGGTGAGCTAATCGAACAGCGGGGTGCGCGACACGTGCGACCAGCACAGCCTCGCCGGAGGGACACGACCATGGCAAGCACAGGACCGAGAACCGCCGCCGGGGAGCACCCGCCGGTGGGCACGGTGGAGATCCGCGAACTGGAGTGCTTCCTGATCCTCGCGGAGGAGCTGCACTTCGGGCGGACCGGGGAGCGCATGTACGTGTCCCAGGGCCGGGTCAGCCAACTCATCCGCTCCCTGGAGCGGCGCGTCGGCGCCCGCCTGGTGGACCGCACCAGCCGGCGGGTGCGCCTCACGCCCCTGGGCGAGGACTTCCTGAGCTCCCTCCGCCCGGCGTACGCCGCCCTGCGCGCCACCGTCGAGGACGCCCGGGCGGCGGCCCTCGGGGACAGCGGCCCGCTGCGGATCGGCTTCCAGGGCGTCGTCGGGTACGGGTTCATGGAGGTCATCGGGGAGTTCGAGGACCGGTACCCCGGCTGCGAGACCCGGATCACCGAGCTGCCGCTCTCCGACCCCTTCGGGCCGCTGCACCGGGACGAGGTGGACACCGCCGTCGTCCTGCTGCCCGTCCGGGAGCCGGAGCTCGTGCTCGGTCCCGTCTTCTCCCACCAGCCGCAGTACCTGGCGGTCTCCCGCCGGCACCCCTTCGCGGACCGGCCCCTGCTGGACGCGGAGGAGCTGGCGGACTCGCCGCTCGTCGGGGTGGCCGCCCCGGCCCCGGACTACTGGCGCGAGGTGCAGGCGCCCACCCGCACCCCGTCCGGCGCCCCCGTGCCGCAGGGCCCGGCGGTCGGCACCCTCCAGGAAGGGCTGTCCCTGGTGGCGGCGAACCGGGGCGTGATGCTGCTGTGCCACCCCACCACCGAGTACCACCACCGGCGGGACGTGGCGTACGTCCCGGTGACCGGGCTGCCCGAGTCCGCGCTCGGCCTGGTCTGGCACTCCGGCCGGGAGAACGCCCGGGTCCGCGCCTTCGCCGACGCGGTGACCGACAGCCTGCCCCGCCTCGCCCTGTAGCCCGGCCGCCCGGGTCCGCCCCGCCCGGCGGACCCGGAATCGGCTTCCTCGCGCTTCACCCGGTTCCGCAGGGTGCCGGCCGAACCGGCGGCCGGTTTCCGGGCGACCGCCCGCAGCGCGGCCGACTCGTCCGTAGGGTCGCCACGGACCTCGGCGACCCCGCGGACCGCTCGTTCGCGCAGTTCGGCGGGACGGGAGGAGGGACGCGCCATGGCCCAGTCCTTTCACGGAACAGAGCCTCTACCGAACCGGGAACGGTTCACCACCACCCCTGAGCCCCTGAGCCCCTGAGCCCCTGAGCCCCTGCGAATGAATCGTCACCACCCCCACGATCCATGACATGAGCCGCTGAGTCTTCCCACTCACGGCTCAGCAAGTCCACGTCGTATTACCCTGGCAGGTGGATGGATGAATGCAAGTGAACGAAGCGAATGGCTCCGATGTTTCCTGACGGATGTGGATGTCCGCCGACTGGAGGGCGTCTCGGTTCCAGTCACCCCGGAGCGGGCCCTAGGGCTGGTCGAGCTGTTGGAGGGTTGGCGCAATCACGTTCTCAGGATTGAGGCGGAGATTGGGCTGCCCGATTCCGACAGGACGGTGTGGGGCGTCTACGACTTGATTGCCGCCCTCGCGCTCCGGAGCTTCGTCTCTCGTGGCATGAAAGACATCGACTCGGATTTTCCTGGGGGATTCGGGCGGGCGCTCGATGATGCCGACTCCAGATTCATGCAGTTCACTGAGATCGATGAATCCGGAACTGTTCGCCGTCTTGATGGCGGTGAGCGATCGGATAGCGAGTGGTGGTGGGATCGAGTTCCCCGGGTTGGCCCGATCCGCCGCGAGGTCGAGCGAATCGAATCGTCATCGTAACCGATTGCGACTGCTGACATGAAGAAGGATTCGATGGCACCCCTAGGGTTTCATCGGTAAGCCTGAAGCCCCACCGGGTTGCTTTCCGGTGGGCTTCAGGGGTGCTTGACGGCAACGCTGACGGCGACCGGACCCGCCAACGGTGTACGCCGGCGGACTTCCGCGGGCATGTGAATCGGCGCTGACCTGCGAAAATGCAGGTGAGAAGGACCTGCCCTCCACACGTACTACGTGCTGGCGGGTGAGACGCCGGTTCTGGTCCACAACTGCAATGGACGGGACCCTGTCGACGGTAGGTTCGATGACGACACCTACGACCGGATAGACAGTTTGCATGGCCCGGACATAGCCGACGGTGTCGAGTACCAGTACAGCGGATGCACGACGGCACCTTCTCTGCCGCAGATCACGATCTTCCTGGTATCGGGCATAACTCCGATGCCCCGGCTTCTTATTTCGCGTCGTGGCGAGGCAAGATGACACATACGGACACGGAGACCGGATCGTGCGTGGCACACGACTCAGGTCGAGGTGTACTGATGGCGACGACCGGCCGCAACGTTCACGGTTTCACATACAGTCGAGACGACTTCGAAAGTGGAAGGTGTGCAACGCCATGAGAACAAGGGTGATAGCCACGGCGACTCGCAGTGGAGTCCTTCTGCGATTGACGCCATTACAGAGGCGGTTGATTCGCGAGACGCTCATGTTCCACGCAAGTCACTCTGATGGAGATATCTCTTCCATTGTGCGGCTCGGCATCGACCGCGCAAACACCAAAAGACTAATGGAGAAGGTTGCCGAGCCGAATCCGGAGTTCCAGCTCGGCGAGGTTCACGCGCTGTTGGCCGCATTGGCCTCCGCTCCGGTCATGATGCCTTCCCAGGAAGCATTCTATATAAGAATCGGATTCTTCCAGGAGAATGTGCTCGCCTTGGCCGGCGGACTGATTAAGGCAATCGAGGAAATGTCCGACTCAGCCGTAGATCCTTCCGAAGGCGCGTGACCGGAGGCTCTGTCCTCGCACGGTCCCGTGAGTTCACCCGCGGTCCGTGGGGGCACGTGAGCACCGGGTGAGGCCCCGCCGGTTTCCTCCGGCGGGGTTTCCGCTCCGTGACGCGCAGCGGTCGAGGGCCACGCCGACACAGGGAGACGGCGCCGGGCGACAGGGAACGCCGTGCCTGTGCGCCGTCACGGTCGGCTCCGCGCCGCGTACACGTGACCCGCCCCACCCGGCTCCACGGGCCGGTTCGATTGGTATAAGGTCCGCCCCTCCTCCCGCACGGCGTCGCCGCCCCCGGCTGTACAGGCCGCTACGCGCGTAGATATGCTCCCCTGGTGACCATGCCCACCCATGCACTCGCTGACGTGACCGCGTCCGACAGCACACTGCGCCGCTTCCTCCACGGGCTGCCCGGCGTGGACGCCGTCGGCCTCGAAGCGCGCGCCGCCGCCCTCGGCACGCGCTCGATCAAGACCACGGCCAAGGCGTACGCCATCGACCTGGCCATTTCCATGATCGACCTGACGACGCTCGAAGGCGCGGACACCCCGGGCAAGGTCCGGGCGCTCGCCGCCAAGGCCGTCCGTCCCGACCCGACCGACCGCGCCACCCCGCACACGGCCGCCCTCTGCGTCTACCCCGACATGGTGGCCACCGCCAGGGCCGCCCTCGCCGACGCGGGCTCGACGGACGTGAAGGTCGCCTCCGTCGCCACCGCCTTCCCCGCCGGCCGCGCCGCGCTCGACGTGAAGCTCGCGGACACCCGCGACGCGGTCGCCGCCGGGGCGGACGAGATCGACATGGTGATCGACCGGGGCGCCTTCCTGGCCGGGAACCACCTGAAGGTCTACGAGGAGATCCGCGCCGTGAAGGAGGCCGCCGGTTCCGCCCGGCTGAAGGTCATCTTCGAGACCGGCGAGCTCTCCACGTACGACAACATCCGCCGCGCCTCCTGGCTCGGCATGCTCGCGGGCGCCGACTTCATCAAGACCTCGACCGGCAAGGTCCCGGTCAACGCCACCCCCGCCAACACCCTTCTGATGCTGGAGGCCGTGCGCGACTTCCACGCCCGCACCGGCGTCCGGGTGGGCGTGAAGCCGGCGGGCGGCATCCGCACCTCCAAGGACGCGATCAGGTACCTGGTCCTGGTCAACGAGACCGCGGGCGGGGACTGGCTGGACCCCCACTGGTTCCGCTTCGGCGCGTCGAGCCTGCTGAACGACTTGCTGATGCAGCGTCAGAAGCTGGCCACCGGACGGTACTCCGGCCCCGACTACGTGACGGTGGACTGATCACCATGGCATCTGCATTCGAGTACGCACCCGCTCCCGAGTCCCGCTCGGTCGTCGACATCGCCCCGTCGTACGGCCTGTTCGTCGACGGCGAGTTCACCGAGGCCGCGGACGGCAGGGTCTTCAAGACCGTCTCCCCCTCCACCGAGGAGGTCCTCTCCGAGGTCGCCCGGGCCGGGGCCGAGGACGTGGACCGGGCCGTGAAGGCCGCCCGGAGGGCGTTCGGCCCGTGGTCGGCGCTGCCCGGCTCCGAGCGCGCCAAGTACCTGTTCCGCATCGCGCGGATCGTCCAGGAGCGCTCGCGCGAACTGGCCGTCCTGGAGACCCTGGACAACGGCAAGCCGATCAGGGAGACCCGCGACCACGACCTGCCGCTGGTCGCCGCGCACTTCTTCTACTACGCGGGCTGGGCCGACAAGCTCGCCCACGCGGGATTCGGCCCCGATCCGAAGCCGCTGGGCGTGGCCGGCCAGGTCATCCCGTGGAACTTCCCGCTGCTGATGCTGGCGTGGAAGATCGCCCCCGCGCTCGCGACGGGCAACACGGTCGTCCTCAAGCCGGCCGAGACGACCCCGCTGTCGGCGCTGTTCTTCGCGGACGTGTGCCGCCAGGCGGGCCTGCCCCGCGGCGTCGTCAACATCGTCCCCGGGTACGGGGACGCGGGCGCCGCGCTGGTCGAGCACCCGGACATCGACAAGGTCGCCTTCACCGGCTCCACCGCCGTCGGCAAGGCCATCGCCCGGCAGGTCGCGGGCACCCGCAAGAGGCTCACGCTGGAGCTGGGCGGCAAGGGCGCCAACATCGTCTTCGACGACGCGCCGATCGACCAGGCCGTCGAGGGCGTCGTCACGGGCGTCTTCTTCAACCAGGGCCAGGTCTGCTGCGCGGGCTCCCGCCTCCTGCTCCAGGAGTCGGTGCAGGAGGAGTTCCTGGACGCCCTGAAGCGCCGCCTGTCCACGCTGCGCCTCGGCGACCCGCTGGACAAGAACACCGACATCGGCGCGATCAACTCCGCCGAGCAGCTCGCCCGCGTCAGGGCGCTCGCGGAGACCGGCGAGGCGGAGGGCGCCGAGCGCTGGTCGCCCGCCTGCGAACTGCCGTCGACGGGCTACTGGTTCGCGCCGACGCTGTTCACCGGCGTCACGCAGGCCCACACGATCGCCCGCGACGAGATCTTCGGCCCCGTCCTGTCGGTGCTGACGTTCCGCACGCCGGCCGAGGCCGTCGCCAAGGCCAACAACAGCCAGTACGGCCTGTCGGCGGGCGTCTGGACGGAGAAGGGCTCCCGCGTCCTCGCGGTCGCCGACAGGCTCCGCGCGGGCGTCGTGTGGGCCAACACGTTCAACAAGCTGGACCCGGCGTCGCCGTTCGGCGGCTACAAGGAGTCGGGCTTCGGCCGCGAGGGCGGCCGGCACGGTCTGGAGGCGTACCTCGCCCCGTCGAGCCCGGAGGACGAGCGATGACGAGCAACACCGGTGACCAGAACCGTCTGAGGGTCTTCAAGACCTACAAGCTGTACGTCGGGGGGAAGTTCCCCCGCAGCGAGAGCGGCCGGGTGTACGAGGTGGCAGACAGCAAGGGCACATGGCTGGCGAACGCGCCGCTCGCCTCCCGTAAGGACGCGCGGGACGCGGTCGTCGCCGCGCGCAAGGCGTTCGGCGGCTGGTCCGGCGCCACGGCGTACCTGCGCGGCCAGATCCTGTACCGGGTCGCGGAGATGATGGAGGGCCGCAGGGCCCAGTTCGTCCGCGAGGTGGCGCAGGCCGAGGGCCTGTCGAAGCCGGAGGCCGCCGAGGCGGTCGAGGCCGCCGTGGACCGGTGGGTCTGGTACGCGGGCTGGACGGACAAGGTGGCGCAGGTCGTCGGCGGCGCCAACCCGGTGTCGGGGCCGTACTTCAACCTCTCCGCGCCGGAGCCGACCGGTGTCGTCGCCGTCGTCGCCCCGCAGGAGTCGTCGCTGCTGGGCCTGGTGTCGGTGCTCGCCCCGGTGATCGCCACGGGCAACACGGCGGTCGTCGTGGCCGGCGAGCGGGTCCCGCTGCCCGCCCTGTCGCTGGCCGAGGTGCTGGCCACGTCGGACGTGCCGGGCGGGGTCGTGAACATCCTGTCGGGCCGTACGGCGGAGCTCGCCGCGCCGCTCGCCGCGCACCAGGACGTCAACGCCATCGACCTGACGGGCGCGGACCCCGCACTCGCCCGCGACCTGGAGATCGCGGCGGCCGACAACCTGAAGCGCGTCCTGCGCCCCCGGGAGGCGGGCGGCGAGGACTGGACCGCCGACCCCGGCACGGGCCGCCTCACGGCGTTCCTGGAGACCAAGACGGTCTGGCACCCGACCGGTTCCCTGGGCGTGTCCGGCTCGGCGTACTGAACCGCGCCGCGCCCGGCCCCGTCCGCGCCGCGCCCGGCCCCGCCTCCCCTCCGCCGGGGGCGGGGCCGGACGCGTGCGCGGGACCNNNCCCNGCGNNNCNGCCGCNNNNCNCCCCGCCGGGCGGTGCCCGGGGCGGAGGGCCCGCGGCCAGGGGCGTGGTCCACACTGGTGTCCCGTGAGTTCCCCNNCCTTCCCGGCCCGCGTCGTGCTGCTCGCGGGCCCCTCCGGTTCCGGCAAGTCGTCCCTCGCGGCCCGCGCCGGCCTCCCCGTGCTCCGGCTCGACGACTTCTACAAGGAGGGCGGCGATCCGACCCTGCCGCTCGTGCCGGGCGGCACGGACGTCGACTGGGACTCCCCCGGGTCGTGGGACGCGGACGCGGCGGTCGCCGCGATCGTCGAGCTGTGCGCCACGGGCCGTACCGCGGTCCCCGTGTACGACATCTCCACCAGCTCCCGCGCCGGCCGCGGGACCCTGGACCTCGCGCACGCCCCGGTGTTCGTCGCGGAGGGCGTCTTCGCGGCCGACATCGTGCGGCGCTGCGAGGAGCTGGGGGTGCTGGCGGACGCGCTGTGCCTGCGCGGCCGGCCGTCCACGACGTTCCGCCGCCGGCTGCTGCGGGACCTGCGCGAGCGCCGCAAGCCGGTGCCGTTCCTGCTGCGCCGGGGCTGGCGGCTGATGCGCGCCGAGCGGTCGATCGTGGCCCGGCAGGCGGCGCTGGGCGCGCACCCGTGCGGGAGGGACGAGGCACTGGACCGGCTGGCCGCCGCGGCGGCGGGCCGGCGGTACGGCACGAGGGCCCCGGAACCGGCGTAGGCGGGCGGGGCGGCGGGGCCCGGCGACGGACGCGGGGCCGTGCGCGGCCCCTCCTCGGAGCCGGGGGGGAACACCTGCGCCGGGCGAGCCCCCCAGCTCNNACGATGTAAGACACACACA
>NZ_CP095474.1:949169-955128 GCF_023614315.1 Streptomyces sudanensis
TGATCCCCCTGCGGGTNCCCCCCACGTCCCCCGTGGGTTCCCCCCTGCCTTCAGGCCACGAGCTGGCCGAAGGACTCCTCCTGGTCACGGCCGAAGCTGAGGACCTCGTCCTCGCGCAGCCGGCGGAGCGACCGCCAGATGCTCGACTTCACCGTGCCGACGCTGATGTCCAGGATCTCCGCGATCTCCGGATCGGTGCGGCCCTCGTAGTAGCGCAGGACCAGCATGGTGCGCTGCAGTTCGGGCAGCCGGGCGAGCGCCTGCCAGAGCACCGCGCGCAGCTCCGTGCCGCGCATCGCGTCGAAGTCGCCGGCGGTCTCCGGCAGTTCCTCCGTCGGGTACTCGTTGATCTTGCGGCGACGCCAGGCGCTGATGTGCAGGTTGGTCATCGTGCGGCGCAGGTAGCCGCCGACCGCCGCCTTGTCGCTGATCCGGTCCCAGGCCCGGTACGTCGAGAACAGCGCGCTCTGCAGCAGGTCCTCGGCCTCGTGCCGGTCCCCGGTCAGGTGGTAGGCGGTGGCGTACAGGGACGCGCGGCGCTCCTGGACGTAGGCGGTGAACGCGGCTTCGGCGTTCCGCCCCGCCGGGGCCCGCCGCTCCCCCGCGGCCTCCTCGTGCNNNCTNNCNNCGTCNCCCAGGGCGACGACGCAGGACGTGCCGGTCCGCCGTCCGGGACCGCGGACCCGCCCCCGCGCCCCGCCGGGCTCCCGGTTCCGGTCGGCGGCCGGGGCCTCCCGCTCGGCGGCGGTCCGCCCGGCGCTCCGGGCGGCGCCGCGGGGACGCGCGGCGACCGCGTCCGAGGTGGTGCCGTGCCGCACTGCGTTCATCACGCCCCCCTGTGGTCGTGGAGCCGGCTCGTCCATGTGGAAAGAAGACTGCCGAGGGGAGTTCATGGCGGTGTCCGCCGACTGTCACAGGCGTGTCACAGGGGGTCGCGGCGCGTCGTTCTGGTAATGGAGGGGCCGCCGGGGCACCCCACGGGTCGAACTCGTCTCCTCCCATGGGACAGAATGACGCCGTGCCTTTCCTGTTGCTGATCGAGGACGACGACGCCATCCGCACGGCCCTCGAACTCTCGCTGTCCCGCCAGGGCCACCGCGTGGCCACCGCGGCGACGGGTGAGGACGGCCTGAAGATGCTCCGGGAACAGCGGCCTGACCTGGTCGTCCTGGACGTGATGCTGCCCGGCATCGACGGTTTCGAGGTGTGCCGGCGCATCCGGCGTACGGACCAGTTGCCGATCATCCTGCTGACGGCGCGCAGCGACGACATCGACGTGGTCGTCGGCCTGGAGTCGGGTGCGGACGACTACGTCGTCAAGCCGGTCCAGGGACGGGTGCTGGACGCCCGCATCCGCGCCGTGCTGCGGCGCGGGGAGCGGGAGACGACGGACTCGGCGACCTTCGGCGCGCTGGCCATCGACCGGTCGGCGATGACGGTGACGAAGAACGGCGAGGAGCTCCAGCTGACGCCGACCGAGCTGCGGCTGCTGCTGGAGCTGAGCCGCCGGCCGGGGCAGGCGCTGTCGCGGCAGCAGTTGCTGCGGCTGGTGTGGGAGCACGACTACCTGGGCGACTCGCGTCTGGTGGACGCGTGCGTGCAGCGGCTGCGGGCGAAGGTGGAGGACGTCCCGTCGGCACCGACCCTGATCCGTACGGTGCGCGGCGTCGGTTACCGGCTCGACACCCCCGCGTGAGCGTGCGCGGGGGGCGGGGCGCGCTGGGCGCTGGGAAGCGGTGGACGAGCCTGCGGGTGCGGCTGATAGCCGTGTTCGGCCTGGTCGCGCTGACGGCCGCCGTGTCGGCGTCGGGGATCGCGTACTGGCTGAACCGCGAGGCGGTGCTGACGCGTACGCAGGAGGCGGCGCTCGGCGACTTCCGGCAGGAGATGCAGAACCGGGCGGCCGCGCTCCCGTCGCGGGCCTCCGGGGAGGAGCTGCGGCGGACCGCCGAGCTGATGGCCCGGGGCGGCGGCGGGTACAGCGTGGTGCTGCTGGGCGAGGGGGGCGCGGGCGGACCGGTGGTCGGCGCGTCCGACCCGGACCGGTTCACGCCGGCCGACGTGCCGGCGTCGCTGCGGGCGGCGGTGGACGAGGAGCAGGAGCTCACGGCCGCCAACCGGCACTCGTACCACGTGTTCTGGCTGCGGACGAAGCTGCGCGGCACGCCGTACCTGGTGGGCGGGACGCGGATCATCGGCGGCGGGCCGACCGGGTACATGCTGAAATCGCTGGAGCCGGAGCGGCAGGACCTGAACTCGCTGGGCTGGTCGCTGGGGGTGGCGACGCTGCTGGCGCTGCTGGGGTCGGCGCTGCTGGCGCAGGTGGCGGCGACGACGGTGCTGAAGCCGGTGCACCGGCTGGGCGAGGCGGCGCGGCGGCTCGGCGAGGGGAAGCTCGACACCCGGCTGCGGGTGTCCGGTACGGACGAACTCGCCGAGCTGGCGCGGACGTTCAACAGCGCGGCGGAGAGCCTTCAGAAGAAGGTCGCGGACATGAGCGCGCGGGAGGAGTCCAGCCGCCGGTTCGTGGCGGACATGTCGCACGAGCTGCGGACGCCGATGACGGCGCTGACGGCGGTGACGGAGGTCCTGGAGGAGGAGCAGGACTGCCTCGACCCGATGGTCGCCCCGGCGGTGTCGCTGGTGATCAGTGAGACGCGCCGGCTGAACACGCTGGTCGAGAACCTGATGGAGGTCACGCGGTTCGACGCGGGCACGGCGAAGCTGGTCCTGGACGACGTGGACGTGGCCGACCAGGTGACGGCGTGCGTCGACGCGCGGGCGTGGCTGGACGCGGTGGAACTGGACGCCGAGCGGGGCATCGTGGCGCGGCTGGACCCGCGCCGGCTGGACGTGATACTCGCGAACCTGATCGGCAACGCCCTCAAGCACGGCGGCTCGCCGGTGCGGGTGTCGGTGCGGACCGCCGGGGACGATCTGATCGTCCGGGTGCGGGATCACGGGCCGGGCATCCCCGAGGACGTCCTGCCGCACGTCTTCGACCGGTTCTACAAGGCGAGCGCGTCCCGCCCGAGGTCGGAGGGGAGCGGGCTCGGATTGTCGATCGCCATGGAGAACGCGCTGGTCCACGGCGGCGACATCACCGCGGCCAACTCCCCGGACGGGGAGGGCGCGGTGTTCACGCTGCGGCTGCCCCGCGACGGTTCGGGGGTCGCGGACCGCGACGGGGAGGACGGCCCCGCGCTCGGCGGCGGGGACGGCCGCGGCAGCCGGGGGGAAGACGGTACGGGGGACGAGGAGCGGCGTGGTGGCGAGCGGGATGCGCGTGCCTGACGCGGGCGGGCGGACGGCGGACCGGGCTCCGCGCCCGGAGACCGCCGGCGGGCCGGGTGCGCGCCGGTGGGGGATGTCGGCCGGGGCGGTCGTACTGGCGGCGGTGACCGCCGGGTGCGGCATCCGCACGACGTCGGTGCCGGTCGACGCGGGCGGGGCGCCGTCCCGGGTGCCGTGCACCCTGTCGGAGCCGACCGCGCGGGCGGCGGTGCCCGACGCGGGGACGCAGGTACGGGTGTACCTGGTGTGCGCGTCCGGCCTGCAGGCGGTGAGGCGTACCGTGCGGCCCGGGGGCGACGGGCCGGACGGGGCGACGCGGGCGGCCACCGCGCAGGCACTGCTCGACGCGATACGGGAGGAGCCGTCGCAGGGCGAGCGGCAGGCGGGTTTCACCACGTACCTGGGGGAGCCGCTGACGGTGGTGGCGGGCGGCGCGGACGACCCGGAGGGCACGCTGCGGCTGAGCCGGCGGCCGGAGGAGCTGCCGCCGGTGGCGCTGGCGCAGATCGTGTGCACGTACGGGGAGGGGGACGCGACCTCGGTGCGCGGCGCCGTGGTGCTGGGGGGCCCGNNGGGGCGGACCCGGTGCGGCGCTACGTGTGTGACGAAGGCGTGAAGGACCGCCCGGAGTCCCCGGTGCCGACCCGGGTCCCCTGACGGCCCGCGCCCCCGAGGGAGGGTCGGTCCCCGAGAGGCGTCGGGCCTCTCCCGGAAGGGATGCCGAGTCTCCCCCGGAAGGGGAACCGATGCCACCGGTCCCCGCGTCTTGGGGTGCGTGCAGCGTCAAGGTTCGGGCGGCATGGCCGCCATCCGCTACCGCGTGGCGGGGCTCTTCCTTCTCTCCGTCCATCTGGTGCTCGTGGGGTGGCTGACGCTGCGGCCGCTGGACGTGATGTGGGTGACGGCGGCGAACCTGGAGCCGCTCGCCGGGATAAGGGCCGATCTGGCGCTGGGCCCGGTCGAGGCGGCGCGGCGGATCGGCGAGGCGCTGGTGCTGCTGGCCCCGCTGGGCATACTGCTGCCGCTGGCGGACGCGCGGCTCGACGTGGCGCCGTGGGCGTCGCTGGTGCGGACGGTGTCCGCCGGGGCCCTGGTGTCCCTGGGGATCGAGCTGCTCCAGACCGCGGTACCGGGCCGGGTGGTGGACGTGGACGCGGTGCTGCTGAACACGGCGGGGGTGGCGCTGGCGCACCTGGCGGTCGTCCCGGCGTCCCGGGCCCGGCTGCGGCGCAGGTGGTGCGCTCCGGACCGCGGGGCGTGCACCCCTAAGGGCCGGGGGTCCTTCGCGCCGAGGAGGCAGCGGGACGAGGCCCTCCGGGGGGAGGACGGCCCCCAGGGGACGACCCCGAGGATTCCCAGGGTCGGGATCGCCCCGTAGCGTGACGCTTTGTCCGGGGTAAGCGGGTGAGGATGGAGTCATCGGAGGCCCGACGACGGCTTCCACGAAGCACCTCAACGAAGGAGCCCACCATGGCCGCACTTGCCCGCCCCCGTGACGGACGCGTGATCGGTGGAGTGTGCGCGGCGCTGGCACGGCGCTTCGGCACCTCGGCGACCACCATGCGCACGGTCTTCGTCGTCTCGTGCCTGCTGCCGGGCCCGCAGTTCCTCCTGTACCTGGCGCTGTGGATGCTGCTGCCGGAGGAGAGGACGACGACCCCGGCCTGGTAGCGGCCGCGCCCCGCCGCCCCGCCGGAGCCCCGGCCCGACCGCACGGCGGTGGGCGCCCACCCCCTCGGGTGGGCGCCCACCGCCGTCGTACGCTCCCGGGACCGGTTTCAGCCGAGGCCGGGGAGGAGACCGCCGAGGGGGAGGCCGCCGAGGAGCTGGGTGACCGGGTCGAGCGGGCTTGCGGCCGGGGCCGCGGGGGCCGCCTCGGGAAGGGCGCCCCGGGTGAGGGCGGCGGTCCTGCCCGCGTCGTCGGACAGCCCGGAGGCGGTCTGCGCGACCGGCACCGACTCGGCGGCGGCCTCCAGGGCCTTCCCGACGGGCACGTCGGTGAGCGCGGAGGCACTGCCCGCGGCCGAGACGGCGAGGGCTGCGCCGAGAACGGAGACGCCGAGGGCCTTGGCGGCGGAATTCTTCATCGGAATGCGTCCTTGGGTATCGGGGATTGCCGGCAAATCGGAAATGAGCGGTTCCGCAACCTAGCCACCGCGCGGCGCGGGCCGCAAACACCGGCGGACGGCCGGGGCGCGGCTTCCACGGCCCGGCCGACTCCGGGCCGTGCCGCCCAGCCGGTTCCCTTTTCCCTCGGAAGCGCTGGTGGCGACGGTCCGTCCGGGGTTCACCCGAATTCCGGCCCGGCGCTCCCCCGCCCGCTCACATTGCCGGGCGCCGCTGCTCTTTTCATCGAAAGGAATGAACGCCGACTTCACCGAATTGACGCGGACCCCCGTACGCCGTCGAGCGCATGCCGAAATCCTCCGCGAGCGGTGCGCATTCCCGTCCCCGCCGGTTCGGGACGCCGACCGGCCGGCCGGCGACGCCGGTGGTGGGGCGGCGGTGGGGACGGGGCCTCCGGGGTGCGAGGCCGGGGCCTCCGGGGTGCGAGGCCGGGGCCTCCGGGGTGCGAGGCCGGGGCCTCCGGGGTGCGGGAGCCATGCCCGCGGCCGGGGCTCGGCGGGTCCTGTCCGCGGCGGGCTCGGCGGGTCCTGTCCGCGAC
>NZ_CP095474.1:955182-993286 GCF_023614315.1 Streptomyces sudanensis
GGGCGGGAGGGCTCCTGTCCGCGGCCGGGGCGCGGGGGTCGCGGCACCTCGCTCCCGTACTCCGTACTCCTCCACCTCCGCCCTTCCGCTCGGGCCCTTCCGCTTCCGTTCTCTGTCCCCGGTGGCCGACTTCGTCCATGCGGGCGCGCCGACGAAGCGTTCCGCCCTCGCGGGAGCGGGCGTTCGGAAGGCCGGCGGGAGCCCGGGAGCCCACTCGATACGGAACGGTGATCGTCCGTACCCGTGGCGTACACCTCTTCTTCTGAGACTGTTCTGTCATGGCACACCACGTACTCGTAGGGCCGGGCCGTGCTCGGCAGCCGCGCCTGGGGCGGGCCGTAGGGGGTCGGGAGTCGGCGGCGGAGGTCGGCGGGGTGGTTCTCCTCCTCCCGGACGGAACGCCCGAGTCGGCGCGCCGCGCCTCGCCGCTGCACCGCGCCGCCGTGATGCCGCTGGCGCGGCGGCTCGCCCGGGCGGGCCGCGACGAGGGGCTGGTCGCCCACGTGGTGCGGTACCGGGGGCGGGGCTGGAACGGAGCCGACGCGCGGCTCGCCGCGGACGCCCGGTGGGCCGTCGCCGAGGTGGTGCGGCGCCACGGCGACGTACCGGTCTGCCTCGTCGGGCACGGCATGGGCGGGCGGGCCGCGCTGCGGGCGGCCGGGCACGCGGCGGTGACGTCCGTGCTGGCGCTGGCGCCGTGGCTGCCGGAGGACGACGTGGCCGCCGAACCGGAACCGGTCCGGCAGCTCGTGGGCCGCCGGGTGATGATCGTGCACGGCACGACGGACGCCACCGCCCATCCCGACCTGTCGTACTGGCTGGCGATGCGGGCGAAGAAGGCGAACCGGTCGACGTGCCGCTTCGAGGTCCACTCGGACGGGCACGCGCTGCGCCAGCACCACGAGGAGGTCGTCGCGCTGGCGACCGACTTCGTACTGGGATCGCTCTTCCACCGCCCGTACTCCCGGCCGGTCACCGACGCCTTCGCGGCGCCGCCTCCGCTGGGGCTGCGCATGCCGCTGGCGGCCGGGTTCGGGCGTTCGCTGCGGTTCTGAGGCCCGGGGCCCCGGAGTCAGCGCTCCTCGGGGTCGCGGCGCGGGTCGGGTTCGCCGCCGGCGATGGTGTCGGCGTACTCCGACGGGTCGATGGTGCCCCTGCGGTCGGGGTTGATGCCGGGGCTGCCGCCGGGCTGGCCGCCGCCGGTCGTGCCGTAGCCGCCCGGAACACCGGGGACGCTGTCCGCGTCGGCCGCCTCGCGCGCGATGCGGCGGGTGGCGCGGACGCCGGCGCGGCGCTCGGGGTAGGGGTAGCTGAAGGGCCGTGAGGCCGCCCGCTCCTCCTCCGCCCGGCGCGCCGCCTCGGCGGCCTCCGCCTCGCGGTCGCCGCGCTGGTCGACCTCGCGCGACGGGCCGGTGCCGTGCGCGGGGTCGGTGCCGTGCGCGGGGTCGGTGCCGTGGCGCTGTACGGGATGCTGGTCGTCGTTCCTGGTCATGACCGGCGGGTACCCGGTGTCCGCCGCCCGATGCCGCGGGGCGCGGGCCCACCGCCCCGAGACGCCCGGGCCGGTCGCGGCGGGACGGCGGGAACTTCCCGGACACCGCCGCCGGGGCGTACCCGGGCGGCCCGCCCACCGGGCGGCGCCGACCTCGCGGACCGCGCGGGGCGCCTCCGCCGTACCGGTGCGCCTCCGCCGTACGGACCGGTCCGGACCTGCGGGGTGTCAGCCGAGGAGGCGCACCGGATTGCCGGCCAGGTACGCCTCGATGTCCTCGACGGCCTGTCCGTAGTACGTGCGGTAGTTGCGCTGCGAGACGTAACCGAGGTGCGGTGTCGCGAGAAGCCGGGGCGCGGTGCGCATCGGGTGGTCCGCCGGCAGCGGCTCCACGTCGAAGACGTCGACGCCCGCCCCGGCGATCCGTCCCTCGCGCAGCGCCGCGAGCAGGGCGTCCTGGTCGACGATGGCCGAGCGGGAGGTGTTGACCAGGTACGCGGTGGGCTTGAGCAGGGCCAGCTCACGGGCGCCGAGCAGACCGCGGGTCCGTTCGCCGAGTGCGAGGTGGACCGAGACGAAGTCGCTCTCGCGCAGCAGCTCCTCCTTGGACGCGGCCAGGCGGACGCCGACCTCGTCCGTCCGCTCCCGGGTGAGGTTCTCGCTCCAGGCCGCCACCTCCATCCCGAAGGCGAGGCCCACCCGGGCGACCCGGCCGCCGATCTTCCCCAGACCGAGCAGGCCGAGGCGACGGCCGTGCAGGTCGGCGCCGACGGTCGACTGCCAGGGGCCGTTCGAGCGCAGGGCGCCGTTCTCGGCGACGATGCCCCGGGCGAGGCCGAGCAGCAGCGCCCAGGTCAACTCGACCGGCGGGGTGGGGGAGCTCTCGGTGCCGCAGACCGTCACGCCGTTGCGCTCGGCCGCCGCGTGGTCGATGACCGAGTTCCGCATGCCCGACGCGACGAGCAGCTTCAACCGGGGCAGCCGGTCGAGCAGGGAGGCGGGGAAGGGGACGCGTTCGCGGAGGGTCACCACCATGTCGAAGTCGGCCAGCGCGGCGGCCAGTTCGTCCTCGGTGGCGAAGTGCCGGGTGAAAGCGGTCACCTCCACCCGGTCCTGGACGGGGCTCCAGTCGGCCATGGTGGTGGCGACGTCCTGGAAGTCGTCGAGCACAGCGCAGCGCAGCCGCATATCCGTCGTCTCCGTGGGTTCGCGGGGTCGGTGGGGTCGGTGGGGCTTGCCTACGGCTCCGGTACCGGGGCGTCGCGTACGCCGATGCCGGCGAACGGGCCGCCGGAAGCCGGAAAGCCGAAAGGCCATGGAGAACCTACGGCACGGTCGTTCCCTGCGGGCTGGGGGCCCGGCGCACCGCGGGCGGCGCACCGCGTCGACGGCCGGGCGCCGCCCGCCGGGTGAGCCGGACCCGGGGAGCCGGACCCGGGGAGTTCGCCTCGGGAGCTTGCCCCGGAGGGTCTGGCCGGCGGCCTGCGGACGGCCCGGGGCCCGTCCTCCCGCGGCCGGGCGGACGCGAGGCCGGGGAGGCGCACCGGGCGGCGGCTCCGCACCGCGCCCGCGCCCTCCGCTCCCCCGCTCCCCCGTGCTCNTCGCGCGCCCCGTGCACCCCGTGCTCCCCGCGTGCCCCGCGCGCCCGAAATGGGACGCCTCTTGACGTGACCGCCCTCCTGCACCGAACGTCCTACCGGACGAAGAACCGACGGGAAACCGACCGGACACGAGGAGAAAGAGACATATGGGGGCAAAAGGCGGGGCATGGAGACGGCGCCTCGGCGTCGCGCTGGGCGTGACCGGGCTGGCCGTGCCGCTGGCGCTGACCGCGGGCGCGGGTTCCGCGCAGGCGGCGACGTCGTGCACGACGCAGACCGGGCCGTACCAGAAGCAGGTGGAGAAGTTCCTCGGCAGGCCGGTCGACGGCAGGCAGTCGGCGACGGACTGCCGGGCGATCCGGTCGTTCCAGCAGGCGCACGGCATCACGCCGGCCGTCGGCTACGCCGGGCCGCTCACCTGGCGCACGATGGACACGATCCTGAAGCAGCGGGCCGCCGGGAAGACGCCCAACAAGGCGGGGACGTGCCCGGTCAACAAGGGCCGGATAGCCTGCGTCGACCTGACCCGGCAGCTCAGCTGGGTCCAGGACGGGTCGAAGCTGGTCTACGGGCCGGTGCCGGTCCGCACGGGCCGCGACGGCGCGGAGACCCGCACGGGCGCGAAGAAGATCTACTACCGGTCGCTCAACCACTGGTCGACGCTCTACAAGGTGTGGATGCCGCACGCGCAGTTCTTCGACGGCGGGCAGGCGTTCCACGCGACCAACAAGTCGATGTACAACCCGCCGGGTTCCGGGGGCTGCGTCAACATGCGGCCCGCCGACGCGAAGGCATACTGGAACCTGCTGCGCAACGGTGACGACGTGTTCGTGTACGGGCGCAAGCCCGGCACCTGACGCGCCGTCCCGACCCGCGTTGTCAGTCCGCTCCGGTAGCTTCCCGGCAGGGACGGCACGGCGCGACGGGGATGGGACACCATGGCGGACACGATGACGACGGCCGAGGGCCTGGAGGCCCGGCTGGAGGAGTACCGGACGGAGCTGACCGGCTACTGCTACCGGATGCTCGGGTCGGCCTTCGAGGCGGAGGACGCCGTCCAGGACACGATGGTGCGCGCCTGGCGTGCCCTGGACCGCTTCGAGGGCCGGTCGTCGCTGCGTTCCTGGCTGTACCGGATCGCGACGAACGTCTGCATGGACGCGCTCAAGGCGGGCGGCCGCCGGGCCCGTCCGATGGACCTGACGGCGGCGACGCCCGTCGCCCAGGCGCAGCTCACGGCCCGCCCCGAGGCCACCTGGCTGGAGCCGGTGCCCGACGGACGGGTGCTGCCGCAGACCGCCGACCCGGCGGAGGCGGCCCTGGCCCGCGAGTCGGTGCGCCTGGCGTTCGTCGCGGCGCTCCAGCACCTGCCGCCCAGGCAGCGGGCGGTACTGATCCTGCGGGAGGTGCTGGCCTGGCGGGCGAGCGAGGTGGCCGAGCTGCTGGACACCTCGGTCGCGTCGGTGAACAGCGCGCTCCAGCGGGCCCGGGCGACGCTGGCCGCGTCGGAACCGGCGCGCACGGACACCGCCGACCCGCTGGACGAGGGGCAGCGGCAGCTCCTGGAGCGGTACGTGGCGGCCTTCGAGGCGTACGACATGACGGCGCTGACGGCGCTGCTCCACGAGGACGCGACGCTCT
This sequence comes from Streptomyces sudanensis, assembly GCF_023614315.1. Lineage (NCBI taxonomy): Bacteria > Bacillati > Actinomycetota > Actinomycetes > Kitasatosporales > Streptomycetaceae > Streptomyces > Streptomyces sudanensis. The sequence goes on from NZ_CP095474.1 coordinate 959,917, forward strand.
CCATGCCGCCCTACGACCTGTGGCTGCGCGGCCACGACGACATCACGGGCTGGATGCTGGGCGTCGGCTCGGTCTGCCGGGGCTCGCGCCTGCTGGCGACGACGGCGAACGGCACGCCGGCGTTCGCCCACTACCACCCCGATCCGGAGGGCGGGTTCGTTCCGTGGGCGCTCATGGTCGTCGAGACCGCCGGCGGGAAGGTCTCGGGAATCACGTCGTTCCTGGACGTGGGGCGGTGGTTCCCGCTGTTCGGCCTCCCGGATCGCCTGGAGGACCGAGCAGCCGGTCAGCGAGCCCGGCGAGCGACAGCAGGGCCCGCAGACCGGGCCCCGCGTCCCGCACGGTGAGCGGGTGGCCCCGGCGGCGGGCGGTCAGGTGCAGACGGGCGAGCGCGTCGACGGCGGCCAGGTCCGGGCGCGTGAGCCGGGCCGCGTCGACGACGACCGCCGCGCCCGGGGCGGCGCGGTCGAGGAGGGCGGTCAGCTCCCCGCACAGACGCCGCGCGTCGGCGGGCCCGACCGGCCCACCGACGCGCAGGACGATCGGTTCCGTGTCCTTCACACCGGACGAGACCCCCGCCGCGCCCGGAACTCATCGGACGGGCGGGGCCGGGCCGGTGGAAGGCGTTCGGGAGGCGCGGCGAGCACCCCGGCCGGGCGGGGCCGGGCCCGGCGGGCCGGCCGGGCCGGGGCCCCGGCAGGTCCGAGGCCCCGGACCTGCCCCGGTCCCGGCCGGGCCGAGGTACCGGGCGAGGTACCGGGCGGGCGGGAAGCCCCCGCGGGCCGTCAGGCGACGCGGTCGAGGACGATCGGGCGCGGTGTGAAGCCGGTGCCCTGCGGGGCGACGTCCCAGGCGCCCTCCAGGGCCTCCAGGGCGTAGGCGAACCTCTCCGGCGTGTCCGTGTGCAGCGTCAGCAGCGGTGCGCCGGCCGTGACCGCGTCCCCCGGCTTGGCGTGCAGCTCCACACCGGCGCCCGCCTGCACCGGGTCCTCCTTGCGGGCGCGGCCCGCGCCGAGGCGCCAGGCGGCGACCCCGACGGCGTACGCGTCGAGGCGGGTCAGGACGCCGGAGGAGGAGGCGGTCACGACGTGCCGCTCGCGGGCGAGGGGCAGCGCGGCGTCCGGATCGCCGCCCTGCGCGGCGATCATGCGGCGCCAGACGTCCATCGCGGAGCCGTCCGCGAGGGCCTTCGCCGGGTCGGCGTCCTCCAGGCCGGCCGCACCGAGCATCTCGCGGGCGAGCGCGACGGTCAGTTCGACCACGTCGGCGGGGCCGCCGCCGGCGAGGACCTCGACGGCCTCGCGGACCTCCAGGGCGTTGCCCGCCGTCAGGCCGAGCGGTGTCGACATGTCGGTGAGCAGGGCGACCGTGCGGACACCGTGGTCGGTGCCCAGGCCGACCATGGTGGAGGCGAGTTCGCGGGCGTCGTCGAGGCTCTTCATGAAGGCGCCGGAGCCGACCTTCACGTCCAGGACGAGCGCGCCCGTCCCCTCGGCGATCTTCTTCGACATGATCGAGGAGGCGATCAGCGGGATCGACTCGACCGTGCCGGTCACGTCGCGCAGCGCGTACAGCTTCTTGTCGGCGGGGGCGAGGCCGTCGCCCGCCGCGCAGATCACCGCGCCGGTCGTGTCCAGGACGTGCAGCATCTCCTCGTTGGAGAGCAGGGCGCGCCAGCCGGGGACGGACTCCAGCTTGTCCAGCGTGCCGCCGGTGTGGCCGAGGCCCCGGCCGCTGAGCTGCGGTACGGCGGCGCCGCAGGCGGCGACCAGCGGGGCGAGCGGCAGCGTGATCTTGTCGCCGACGCCGCCGGTGGAGTGCTTGTCGGCGGTGGGGCGGGAGAGCGGGGAGAAGTCCATCCGCTCGCCCGAGGCGATCATCGCGGCGGTCCAGCGGGCGATCTCCGCCCGGTTCATGCCGTTGAGCAGGATCGCCATCGCGAGGGCCGCCATCTGCTCGTCGGCGACCTCGCCGCGCGTGTACGCGTCGACGATCCAGTCGATCTGCTGCGGGGTCAGCTCGCCCCGGTCCCGCTTGGTGCGGATGACGGAGATCGCGTCCATGGGTTCGGTGTGTCCTTCCGGCGGGCCACGGCGGGGTCACCCGCCGTGGGGCGGGAGCGGCGCGGCCCTCCCCACCGGGTGGGAAGGGCCGCGCCGCCCGGGGCTACGGGCTAGGCGAGGTGGTCGGGGCCGAACGGCTGCGGCAGCATCTCCTCCAGCGTCCGCACGCCGCCGGGGGTGTCCAGCAGCAGTCCGCCGCCGCCGAACTCGAACAGCAGTTGGCGGCAGCGCCCGCAGGGCACCAGCGTCCCGCCGCGGCCGTCCACGCACACGAAGTGCGTCAGCCGGCCGCCGCCGGTGGCCTGGAGCTGGGAGACGAGCCCGCACTCGGCGCACAGGCCGATGCCGTACGAGGCGTTCTCCACGTTGCAGCCGGTGACCGTGCGGCCGTCGTCGACGGCCGCCGCCGCACCGACCGGGTAGCCCGAGTACGGCGCGTACGCGTGGGACACGGCCTGCCGCGCCGCGGCGTACAGGGCGTCCCAGTCGAAGGGCTCAGCGGTGCCGGTCACTTGCCCTGGCCCTTCCGGTAGGGCAGGCCGTCGGCCTTCGGCATCCGCAGCCGCTGCGCGGACAGAGCCAGCACGAGCAGCGTCGTGACGTACGGCGCGGCGTCGACGAACTGGCTGGGCAGCTTGTCCGTCAGCGCGTACCAGACGAAGAGGCCCGCGGAGGCGACGGCGGAGACGGCCGCCGCCGCGTACTTCCTGCGGTACAGCGTCCAGGCCACCGCGACCAGCAGCAGGATCGCCAGCAGGAGCAGCATGGCGTGGACGTTCTCCGCGCCGCCGCGCAGCTTCAGGCTGTCGGTGAAGCCGAACAGGCCGGCGCCGAGGGCGAGGCCGCCCGGCATCCAGTTGCCGAAGATCATCGCCGCGAGGCCGATGAAGCCGCGCCCGCCGGTCTGGCCCTCCTGGTAGATGCCGGTCGACACGATCGCCAGGAATGCGCCGCCGAGGCCCGCGAGGGCGCCGGAGACGAGGACGGCGACGTACTTGTACGCGTAGACGTCGACGCCCAGCGACTCGGCGGCGACCGGGTTCTCGCCGCAGGAGCGCAGCCGCAGGCCGAAGGCGGTGCGCCACAGGATCCACCAGGTCGCGGGGACCAGCAGCAGCGCGACCACGGTCAGCAGCGAGAGGTTGGTGACCAGGCCGCCGAGCAGCCCGGCCAGGTCGGAGACGAGGAACCAGTGCTCGGCCTGGAGGTCGCCGAGCCACTCCGACAGTCCGGGGACGGTGATGCGGTCGATCGCCTCGATGGGCGGGGACTGCTTGGAGGAGCCGCCGGCGGCCTCGGCGAACGTGAAGTTCGACAGGTACTGGGTGGCGCCGAGGGCGAGGATGTTGATCGCCACGCCGGAGACGATGTGGTTGACGTTGAACGTGACCGTCATGACGGCGTGCAGCAGGCCGCCGAGGGCGCCGCCGACGAGGCCGAGGAGGACGCCGCTCCAGGGGCCCCACTGGTAGCCGGCCCAGGCACCGAACCAGGTGCCGAGGACCATCATGCCCTCCAGGCCGATGTTGACGACGCCGGCCCGCTCGGCCCACAGGCCGCCGAGCCCGGCCAGCCCGATCGGCACCGCCAGCTGGAGGGCGCCGGACACCTGGCCGACCGAGGTCAGGTCGTCGGCGCCGCTGACGACGCGGACCAGCGAGAACAGCGCCAGACCGGCCGCGACGATCAGCAGGACGACGGGCAGGGACGGCCTGCGGCGCCCGCCGCCCTTCCGCGGCGCGGTCGCCGCGGGGGTCACAGTGCTCGTGGACTCGCTCATGCCGCCACGTCCTCCTTGTTCTCGCGGGCCTGGGCGGCGAGCTCCTCGCCCACCTTCCGCTGCTGCCGGCGGAGCCCGTACTGCCGGACGAGCTCGTACGACACGACCACCGCGATCACGATGAGACCCTTCATGATCGTGGTGATCTCCTTCGGATAGCCGTACTGGTCCAGCGAGGCGGACGCCTTCTCCAGGAAGGAGACGAGCAGCGCGGCGAAGAGGAGGCCGACCGGGTGGTTGCGGCCGAGCAGGGCGATGGTGATGCCGGTGAAGCCGACGCCGGCCGGGAAGGCCAGGCTGTAGGTGTGGGTCTGGCCCAGCAGCAGCGGCAGGCCGGTCAGGCCCGCGACGCCGCCGGAGATCAGCATGGCGGTCAGCACCATCTTCCTGGCGTCCACGCCGCTCGCCTGGGCGGCGGACTCGCTGGCGCCGGTGGCCCGCAGGTCGAAGCCGAACCGGGTGCGGCCCAGGACGAACCAGTAGACGGCGCCGAGCGCGAAGGCGACGAAGGTGAAGCCGTAGACGTTGCCGCCCTCGACGGCCAGCCCGGTCATCCAGCCGGACTCGGCGATCTCGCCGGTGGTGAGGTCGTTGGAGCCCTCCAGCTGCTCGCCGAGGTTGGCGGGCAGGATCAGCCAGGCGATCAGGCTGGTCGCGATGGCGTTCAGCATGATCGTCGAGACGACCTCGCTGACGCCGCGGGTCGTCTTGAGGAAACCGGCGATGCCGGCCCAGAAGGCGCCCACCAGGACCGCGACGAGCACGATCAGCAGGACGTGCAGGGGGCCCGGCAGCTCGACGGCGGCACCGACCACGGCGGCGAGCATCGCCGCGAGGCGGTACTGGCCGTCGACGCCGATGTTGAACAGGTTCATCCGGAAACCGACGGCGACGGCCAGGGCCGCCAGGTAGTACGTGCCCGTCTGGTTGACGATGAGGACCTGGATGTCCGGGTACTCGGCCTCCTGGAGCATCAGGCTGTACGGCTCGACCGGGTCGAGGCCCGAGGCGAGCAGGACGAGCGTGGTGAGGACGAAGGCCACGGCCAGGGCGAGCACCGGGCCCGCGACGCCCAGCAGCACCTTGTCGGACTTCTTCATCGGCTCTCACCGTCCGTGTCGTGGTTGTGCTCAAGGTGGCCGGCGGCGGCGCCCGTCATGGCCGAACCCAGCTCCTCGGGGGTGATCGTGGCGGGGTCCGCGTCCGCGACCAGGCGGCCGCGGTACATCACCCGCAGGGTGTCGGAGAGCCCGATCAGCTCGTCCAGGTCGGCGGAGATCAGCAGCACCGCGAGGCCCTCGCGGCGGGCCTGGCGGATCTGGTCCCAGATCTGCGCCTGCGCGCCGACGTCCACGCCGCGGGTGGGGTGGGCGGCGATCAGGAGCTTCGGGCGGTGGCTCATCTCGCGGCCGACGATCAGCTTCTGCTGGTTGCCGCCGGAGAGGGACGCCGCGGTGACCTCGACGCCGGGGGTGCGGACGTCGTACTCGCGCACGATCCGCTCGGTGTCCCGGCGGGCCGCCTTCGGGTCGAGGATCCCGTGCCTGCTGTTGGGGGCCTCGGTGACGTGGCCGAGGATGCGGTTCTCCCACAGCGGGGACTCCAGCAGCAGCCCGTGGCGGTGGCGGTCCTCGGGGATGTAGCCGATGCCGCTCTCGCGGCGCCCGCGCGTGGAGGTGCGGGAGACGTCCCGGCCGTCGAGCGTGATGACGCCGCCGTCCGGGACGCGCATGCCGATCAGGGTCTCGATGAGCTCGGTCTGGCCGTTGCCCTCCACTCCGGCGATGCCCAGGACCTCGCCCTTGTGGATGGTGAAGCCGATGCCGCCGAGGACCTCGCGGACGACGCCGTCGGGGTCGGTCTGCGCGAGGCGCAGGTCCTCGACGCGGAGCATCGGCACGTCCGTGACCGTCGACTCGCGGGTCTCGGGCGAGGGCAGTTCGCTGCCGACCATCAGCTCGGCGAGCTGCCGGGGCGTGGTGGTCCGCGGGTCGGCGGAGCCCACGGTCGTGCCGCGCCGGATGACGGTGATGTCGTCGGCGACGGACAGCACCTCGCCCAGCTTGTGGGAGATGAAGATGACGGTGAGGCCCTCCGCCTTCAGCTCGCGCAGGTTCCCGAAGAGGGCGTCCACCTCCTGCGGGACCAGGACCGCGGTGGGCTCGTCGAGGATGAGCGTGCGGGCGCCGCGGTAGAGGACCTTGAGGATCTCCACGCGCTGCCGGTCGGCGACGCCGAGGTGCTCGACGAGCGCGTCGGGCCGGACGTTCAGCCCGTACGCGTCGGAGATCTCCCGGATCCTGCCGCGGGCGCGGGAGCCGATGCCGTGCAGTTTCTCGGCGCCGAGGACGACGTTCTCCAGCACCGTGAGGTTGTCCGCCAGCATGAAGTGCTGGTGGACCATGCCGATGCCGGCCGCGATGGCGTCGGCGGGGCCGGCGAAGGAGACCTGGCCGCCGTCGACCGCGATGGTGCCCTCGTCCGGCTTCTGCATGCCGTAGAGGATCTTCATCAGGGTCGACTTGCCGGCGCCGTTCTCACCGACCAGGGCGTGGACCGTGCCCTTGCGGACGGTGATGTCGACGTCGTGGTTGGCGACGACGCCGGGGAAGCGCTTGGTGATGCCGCGCAGTTCCACGGCGGGGGGGCTGGACGCGTTGATGACGCACTCTCCTTGGCGGGAAAGGAGCGGAGAAGCAGGGGGACGGGCGGGCACGNGNGNNNNGGCGGCGGGGCACGGTGGGGCCGAAGGTATCGCGCCAAGGAGAACTCTACGCGCGTAGTAATTTGTTGTGCCACAAACCCATGGCCAGGACGTGACCCGGGGTCCGGACGGACGGTGTCCCACCGTCCGTCCGGACCCCGGGGCCGGGCTCTGGTGCCGCGACCGGATTACGGGGCGGTGGCCACCTTGACCTTGCCGGACGCGATGTCCGCCTTGGCCTTGTCGACCGCGGCGACGACCTCGGTCATCTTGGCGAAGGCCGGGTTGGAGGTGGACAGGCCCACGCCGTTCTCGTCGAGGCCGTAGCGGACCTCGCCGCTCTGCGGCTTGCCGTCCTTGACGGACTTGATCAGGTTGTAGACGGAGCCCGAGACGTCCTTGGTCACCGAGGTGAGGATGCGGTCCTTGTACGCGGCGAGACCAGGCTGGTTGTACTGGTCCGAGTCGACGCCGATGGCCCACTTCTTCGCCTTGGCGGCGGCCTCGATGGAGCCGGTGCCGGCGAGGCCGGCGGCGGCGTAGATCACGTCGGCGCCCGCGTCGATCTGGCCCTGCGCGGCGGCCTTGCCCAGGTCGGGCTTGGAGAAGCCGCCCGTGTCCGGCGGCTGCGTCAGGTACTGGACCTTGACGTTGACGTTCTTGTTGGTGTCCTTGACGCCCTGGACGAAGCCCGCCTCGAACTTCTTGATGAGCAGGGTCTCGACGCCCCCGATGAAGCCGACGGTGTTCGACTTGGTCACCTTGGCGGCGGCGACGCCGGCCAGGTAGGAGCCCTGCTCCTCGTTGAAGACCAGGTTGGCGATGTTCTTGCCGGTCTTCGACGTGTCGTCGATCAGGCCGAACGTGGTGTCCGGGAACTTCGGCGCGACCTCGGCGATGGCCGGGGCGTACGCGAAGCCGACGCCGATGACCGGGTTGTTGCCGGCGCGGGCGAGCGAGGTGAGGCGCTGGACCTTGTCCGGGTCGCCCTCGCCCTCGCCGGGCTCGGCCTCCGTACCGGAGATGCCGAAGTCCTTCTCGGCCTTCTCCAGACCGGCGTACGCCGCGTCGTTGAACGACTGGTCGCCGCGGCCGCCGATGTCGTACGCGATGGCGGCCTTGCCGCCCTTCGCGTCGCCGGCGGTGTCCGACTTCTTCTCACCGCCACAGGCGGTCACGCCGAGCGCGAGCGCCGCGGACGCGACGCCCGCGGTGGCGATCCTGGTGATCCGGCGCAAGGGAGGCTCCTTCGACCTGGCCTGAGCGCCTCTTCCGGCGCTGGTTCCGCGGCCGATCGTAACGCGCGTAGATGTCAGATTAAGCCCTGTACGGAAGCCGTTATCGATTCGTCGTGAACAAGCCGCCCACCGGTCGTCTCCCGGCAGGTTCCACCGGATAGGACGTGCCCCGCCGGTCGCAGGTTGTCGCCTCGACACCCCACCGGGCGGCACGGTCGCGCCCAAGCGAAGCATTGGCGGATTCCCGCCTCGCAGGACGCATGGAGGCCCGGCCCAGGACGCCACGGAGTAGGCGGGGCACAGGACGCACGAGTGACATCGTGACGACCTCCGCCCCGTCGTGAAGGCCCGGCGGACCCTTGCGCGTCGCCTTCGCGAGCCGACATCCGGGCGCGCCGGACCGCCGCAACCCGCCCGCCCCTCCCGGCAAGGCCAGCCCCGCACGCGCACCCTTCCGGGAATCCGGTGGCGGGGACGGACCGCGTGCGGCCCCTCCGAAACCGCGGGGAGGGACCTCCGCTGCGCGGCGGGGAAGAAATCGGAGCAGTGGATTCCGTGAGGCTGGAAAGCTTGTCCGGAAGTCGCTTGCCCTGCCGATCATGGACTGATAGAAAATGTACCGACCACTTAATCAACAGCATCGCCACCCGTTTTCCAAAACGGGGATTGACACGCGGGGGCTCAAGCGGCGCTGGCGACAGGACGCTCCCCCGGGCCGAACGAACCCCGGAGCGTTCCGTTCGCCTTCCTGACTTCCCGCCCTTCTTTTTGTCACGGGTGATGCGGCGCTGTGCCATGGAAAAGGGGAATCCATGAAACGAGCACTCACCACTTCGAGTTTGGCGATCGCCGTGACCGCGGGCCTGATGGTATTCGCCCCGGCGGCATCAGCCGGCGGCGGCGTGGGTGACTGCAACACATGGAAATCGAGCAGGGCGCCGTACACCGGTTACGCGTACTGCAGCCAGCTCGCTCTGGGCGACAAGTTCCGCGTGAAGGTCACCTGCATAAACCCGCAGGGAAAGCAGTGGACCATCTTCGGCCCCTGGAAGCGCAACACGGAGAAGTCCAGCGCCAAGTGCTCCGACAGTCCGAACGTCGGGGTCCTCCAGGTGGGCGTTTCCTTCAGCGCCTGAGCAGCCTGGCACCGGTCCGCCCCGCGTGACCACACCCCAGACCACCAGCCATGACAAGGAAGAATCTTGAAGAAGACCTTCATCGCAGCATGCGGGATCGCCCTCACCGCGATGTCCACGTTCGCGGTTCCCTCCGCCTCGGCGGCGCAGGCCGACGTGAGCTGCGACACCTGGCAGTCGAGCAAGGCGCCGTACCGCGGGTACGCCAAGTGCAGCGGAATGCTCCCCTGGCCTCTTGAGGGCGCGAAGGTGAAGCTCACCTGCATCGACCCGCGCGGCAAGCAGTGGAACGTGCACGGAAAGATCGTCGGGAATGGCGAGACGTCCAGCGCCAAGTGCTCGGACAGTCCCAATGTCGGTATCTACAAGGTGGGCGTGATCAGAAACCGCCTTTGAGGGCCGACCGAGAAAAAGGAACTACTCGACACTCAACGCCCTTCCCACCCATTCGGCAGAACGTGCGGAAACGCGAAGAAACCATTCGCTGCCGTAGTCTCCGACCCTTCCCCGGTGCGCCTGCCTCTTGCCGCTTCGAGCGCGCACGCGGCGGCGGCGTACGGATGCACGAGCCGGAAGAGCAACGACGGGCGAACCATCTGCGCAAAATACGCATCGATACCCCGTCACCACCGGTTCAGGATGCACGCGGGGTGCGTCGACTGCTGTGGAAAGGAAGCGACGGTGTTCGGCCCCTGGCGCAGGAACGGGGCGACTGCGTCACGGCTGTGCTCGGAAAACCCTGACACGGGTGTCGCCTGGCAGTCCCACGAGTACACGTACTGAAAGATCCCACGTGAAAGGCGACGCCCCGGGGCCTCATGCCTCCGGGGCATCGCTCATGCCATGGTGGGTCAGGCGCCCGCGTCGATCAGGGCGGCGGCGGTGAAGAGCTCCACGCCCACCTTGATCGCGGCTTCGTCCACGTCGAAGTTGCCCCGGTGGAGGTCGAGGTGGGTCGGGTCGCCGGGGCGGCGGACGCCCAGGCGCGCCATGGCCCCGGGGACGTGCTCCAGGTACCAGGAGAAGTCCTCGCCGCCCAGGGACTGCTCGGTGTCCTCCACCGTGTACGGGCCGCGGCGGCGCTCCATGGACTCGCGCAGGAGCTCCGCGACGACCGGGTCGTTGACGACCGGCGGGACGCCCCGGACGTAGGTGATCTGGGACTTCGCGCCGTGCAGGGCGGCGACCTCGTCGACCGCCGCGTGGATCTGGTCCGGCGCGCCGCGCCACGCCTCGATGTCCAGGCAGCGGACCGTGCCGCCCAGCTCGGCGTGCTGGGGGATGACGTTCGGCGCGTGGCCGGCCTCGATGCGGCCCCAGGTGAGGACCAGGCCGGAGCGGGCGTCGATGCGGCGGGCCAGGAGGGCCGGGACGTCCGCGGCGACCCGCGCGACGGCGGTGACCAGGTCGGTGGTCAGGTGCGGGCGGGCCGTGTGGCCGCCGGGGCCGTCGAGGGCGATCTCCAGGCGGTCGCACGCGGAGGTGATGGGGCCGACGCGCAGGCCGATCTTGCCGGCGTCGACGCGCGGGTCGCAGTGGACGGCGATGATCCGGCCGACGCCGTCCAGGACGCCCGCCTCGATCGCCCCGAGGGCGCCGCCGGGGAGGACTTCCTCGGCGGGCTGGAACAGGAGGCGCACGGGGCGCTGGAGCACGCCCTGGCGGTGCAGGTCGGCGAGGACGATCCCGGCGCCGAGGACCGTGGTGGTGTGAACGTCGTGGCCGCAGGCGTGGGCGCGGTCCGGGACGGTGGAGCGGTAGGCGCAGTCGACCTTGGTGTCCGGGATCGGCAGGGCGTCGATGTCCGCGCGCAGGGCGAGCATGGGGCGGTGGCCGTCCCAGGTGCCGACGTCGCAGACGAGTCCCGTGCCGCCGGGGAGGACCCGGGGGTGGAGACCGGCGGCCTCCAGCCGGGCCTTGATGGCGGCTGTGGTGCGAAACTCCTGGTTGCCGAGCTCGGGGTGCATGTGGAGGTCCCGGCGGAAGGCGATCAGCTCGGTGCGGAGTGACTCCGGCAGCATGCCGAGGAGAGGCGCTTCGACGGGGGCGTCGGCTTCGGGCTCGCGGGACATCAACTTGTTCACCCATCACAGGGTAGGCGTCATCACCCCCCAACTTACGTGCGATCGGAAAAACTTCAGCCCCTTAGGGGAAAGAAATCCGGCCGATCGAGCTTGAGGGGGGTCCGAAGTGGGTAAGCTCACGCATTTTCGCGGCTTGTGTCGGCCCGGTTCCGTCCCCGCGCCGCCCGGGGGCGGCGGCCCCCTCAGGCCACGGTGAGCGACAGCCCGTGAGCCGACCGCGCCGTCTCGGTCACCGCCGCGAGGAAGCCGCGCGCCCGGGGCGGGGCGCTCGTCCGCAGCCACTCGGGGGCCACGTCGCACACGGTGATCACCACGCCCGTGCCGGCGAGGGCCGCCGGGAGGGTGTGCACGACCGTGGAGGGGAAGCTGAGCACCGTGCGGCCGACGGGGCCGCGCCGCGCGGTCAGCTCCAGCGGCAGTTCGGGGCGGACGATCTCCAGTCCGGTCGTGGTGGCGATGCGGTGCAGCTTGGTCACGCTCTCCCGCCGGTGCGCGAGGTACCGCTTCACCCCGTGCGCGGCGGCGAGGGCCGCGACGGCGTCCACGTACCGGTCGGGGTCGACCACGCCGGTCTCCACCAGGGACGTGCCGACCAGGTCGGCGTCCTCGGTGAGGCGCGGCGGCCCGAACCGGGCGCGGGTCCACTCGAAGCGGTTCGCACTCACCACCGTACCCGCAGGCGCCTCGACCGGCAGGGCGGTGAAGATCTCGACCGTGCGCCCCCGGCCCGGCACCAGCCGCCGGCGGGCCAGGGCGGTGACCGGGGCGAGGGCCAGCTCGCGCGGGCCGCGGACGCCGCGCCGGTGCCAGCGCACCAGGCGCTCGCCGCGGGCCAGCTGGGCGGCGTACTCCATGGTGGCCGTGCCGTCGTCGACGACGGTGACGCGGCGCGGCGGGAACGCGCCGAGCAGGAACTGCACGTACCGCGAGAACGGGTCGCCGACCAGGACGTGGCCGGCGCCGCGCAGCAGCGGCGCGAGGTCCCTCAACGTACGGATGAGGCCGCGCCGGCCCTCGCCGCGGGCCTCGTGCCAGCGCACGGCGACGCCCTCGTCGCGGGCCAGCCGGGCCATGCGGCGCAGCTGGCCCCGCGACGTGGGGTCGGTCGGCGGGAGGACGACGAGGGTGGGCGGCTCGGACCCGGCGGGCCGCACGTGCGTCCACTCCAGGACGTTCAGGACCTGGACGGGGCTCTCGGCGAGGGCGACGTTCATGCCGGTGGTCATGCCGGGGCCGGGACCCTGCGGAGCTTCTTCATGGGCGCCAGCTCCGACTCGTACACGCGCTTCACCCCGTCGCCGAGGGCGGTCTCGATGGTGCGGATGTCGCGCACGAGGCGGGTGAGGCCCTGCGGCTCGACGGACGCCGCCTGGTCGGAGCCCCACATGGCGCGGTCGAGGGTGATGTGCCGCTCGACGAAGACCGCGCCGAGGGCGACGGCGGCGAGGGTGGTCTGCAGGCCGGTCTCGTGGCCGCTGTAGCCGATGGGGATGTTGGGGTAGTCGCGGCGCAGGGTCTCGATGACGCGGAGGTTCAGCTCCTCGGCCTTGGCCGGGTAGGTGGAGGTGGCGTGGCAGAGGAGGATGTTGGCGGAGCCGAGGACCTCGACGGCGTGCCGGATCTGCTGCGGCGTCGACATGCCGGTGGAGAGGATGACGGTGCGGCCGGTGGCGCGGACGGCGCGCAGCAGCTCGTCGTCGGTGAGGGAGGCCGAGGCGATCTTGTGGGCGGGGACGTCGAACTCCTCCAGGAAGGCGACGGCCTCGGTGTCCCACGGGGAGGCGAACCAGGCGATGCCGCGGGCCCGGCAGTGCTCGTCGATGGCGCGGTACTCGGCCTCGCCGAACTCGACGCGGTGCCGGTAGTCGATGTACGTCATCCGGCCCCAGGGGGTGTCGCGCTCGATGTCCCACTGGTCGCGGGGGGTGCAGATCTCGGGGGTGCGCTTCTGGAACTTCACGGCGTCGCAGCCCGCGTCGGCGGCGGCGTCGACGAGGGCGAGGGCCTTGTCGAGGTCGCCGTTGTGGTTGATGCCGATCTCGCCGGTGACGTAGACGGGGTGGCCGGGACCGACGGGGCGGTCGCCGAGGGTGCGCGTGAGCTGCTGCTGGTCGTTCATGATCGCTTTCCTTGGGTGGAGCGGGACGGGGCGTGGACGGTGGTGCTCAGTTCGGGGCCGAGGAGCCAGGCGGCGATCTCGCGGACGGCGCCCGCGCCGCCCCGCGCGGTGGTGACGGCGCGGGCGGCCGCGCGCACGGCGGCGTGGGCGTCGGCGACGGCGACCGGCCAGCCGACGAGGCCGAGGCAGGGCAGGTCGTTGACGTCGTTGCCGGCGTAGAGGACCCGCTGGGGGTCGACGCCGTACTCCTCGCACCAGTGCTTCAGGGCGGCGTCCTTGCGGTCGATGCCGTGCAGGACGGGGACGTGGAGCTTGCGGGCGCGGGCCGCGACGACCGGGTTCTTCTCGGTGGAGAGGATCAGCAGGTGCAGCCCGGCGCGGCGGAGCGCGGCGACGCCGAGGCCGTCGCCGCGGTGGACGGCGACCAGTTCGCGGCCTTCGGAGTCGACGAGGACCCGGTCGTCGGTCTGGGTGCCGTCGAAGTCGAGGACGACCGCGTCCACGTCGGCGCGGGTCGGGAGGTCCGCCGGGTCGAGGAGCGGCGCCAGCGCGCGGGCGCGGGCCAGGTCGTGCGGGTCGTCGATCTCCAGGACCCGCGCGGGGTCGGTCGGGACGAGGGCGGTGCGGCCGAAGAAGCGGTGCCCGCGGGCGCGGAACCCGGCGGCGTCCATGGCGTACGCGGCGCCCGTCTCCAGGTACTCGGGGCTCCGGTCCTGGCGGCGGGGGCGGTGCGCCTTGTCGTGGTTGACCCCCACGGCGTCGCGGGCGGCGGGCGCGGCGGGGTCCGCCGGGGCGCCGTGCCGCCAGAGGAAGCCGTGCGAGGGAGCGGCCGTGAGGGCCGTGTCGGCGCCGTTGTCGAGGACCTCCGCGGTGACGCCGTCGACGTCCTCGGAGGTGAGGAACGGGCTGGTGCACTGGACGAGGAGGACCACGTCGGCGGGGCGGCCGTGCCGGGAGGCGTGGGCGTCCAGGGCGTGCAGGACCGCCGCCTCGCTGGTGGCCGTGTCGCCGGCGATCCCGGCCGGGCGGTGGACCACCTCGGCGCCGGCGCCCGCCGCGACCGCCGCGACGTCCGGGTCGTCCGTCGACACCGCCACGTGGGTGACGCGGCGGGCGCCCAGGCAGGCGCGGACGGCGCGGGCGACCAGGGGGACGCCGCCGACCGAGGCGAGGTTCTTGCGGGGGACGCCCTTGGAGCCGCCGCGGGCCGGGATCACCGCCAGGACGGTGCGGGGGTCGCTCACAGCTCCCCCAGCCGGCGTATGAGGGGCGCGACGTGCTGGACGCCGTGCCGGTAGGCGCCCCGCGCGGCCCCGCGCGCCGCGTCGCGCAGGACGCGGCGCACCCCGCGCTCCGCGGCCGCCGGCGCGCCGGTGTCGAGGCGGTGGCGGGCGAGGATGCCGGGGAGGTAGCCGGGGGCGGAGGCGGCCGTGTAGTACGGGGCGATCGGCGGCAGGGTGTCCCGTGCCAGCAGGTCGGCCACGCGCCGGCGGGCCTCGGCGAAGGCCGCGTCGACGTCGCGCCCCGCGTCCCCGGCGGGGGCCGCGCCCTGGTCGGCGAGCCACGCCGGGTCGGGCACCGGCTCGTCCCCGGCGTCGAGGCGGTCCCAGGAGGTGAGCAGCCCCGAGCCGACGAAGTAGTGGTTGCCGAGTGCCTCGCGCACGCCCAGGTCGGTGAGGACGGCGGTCGGCACGCCCCGGTGCAGGGATTCGAGGGCGGCCGTCGAGGAGACGGTGACCAGCAGGTCCGTGCGGTCCAGGACGTCGCCCATGTGCCCGTACACCAGCCGCAGGTTGGGCGGCAGCGGCAGGGTCCGGGCGAGCTTCTGGTACGGCAGCTCCTCGATGTGCGTCGTGTGCTCGCCCGGCTTGGAGCGGAGCTTCAGCAGCACCTCGCGGCCCGGGTGGAGCCGGGCGTGGCCGGCCAGCCGGCGCAGCAGGTACAGGCGGTCGGCGCGCGAGGCGGGCACGGACGGCTGCGCGGCGAACACGACGGTGTGCCGCCCCGGCACGGGCCGGTGGGGCGCCCCGCCGAGGAACGGCAGCGCCGCCTCGACGACCGCGGACGGATCGGCGCCGACCCCCTCGTAGACGGCGCGGAACCGCCGGGCGTCGTAGGGGGAGTTCGCCAGGACGACGTCGGCACCGTGCCGCAGCAGCAGCCCGTCGGCGAGCTTCTCGTAGACGACGCCGACGTAGCCGGTGACGACGACGGGGCGGCGGCCGGGCCCCGCCCCGGCCAGCCCGTGCAGGAGCGCCTGCACCGAACCGCCGACGAGGGCGAGGACGACCACGTCGTACACCTCGTCCCGGACGGCCCGCAGGAACTCCGCACCCGTCACCTCCCGGGGCGTGCCCAGGCCGGCCTCGGCGAGCTGCCGGGCCGTCGGGGTGGCGCGACCGCGCAGCACGTACCCGGTGACGTCCGGGTCGGTGGCGCCGGGCGGGGGCGGCGGGGCGATGCGGCGCGCGGTGAGCGCGCCCCATTTCCAGCGGGTGTCGGAATCCGCGAGAACCGCGATCCGGGGGATGGGGAATGGCACGCGGAGGACGTTAGGAATCCATTCCGGTGCGCGGCCCAACTCGATGGCAACAAAGGGTGAACAGCGTCCGGCGGCCGTCCGGTTCAGCGGTACGTCCTCCAGTGTTCACCGCGCATCCCTTCCCCTGTCGTGAGGAATGCGGGTGCCGCCCCCTAACGTCCGGGGGGTGGTGAAGCTCTCCGTCGTCGTGCCGTTCTTCAATGTGCAGAGGTACGCGCCCGACGTCCTCCGAAGCCTGCGCGCGAACTCCCGCGACGATTTCGAATTCCTGCTGGTCGACGACTGCTCCACGGACGACACGCCGGAAATCCTCCGCCGGGCCGTGCGGGAGGTCCCCGGCGCGGTGCTGCTGCGCCACGAGCGCAACGGCGGGCTGGCGACGGCCCGGAACACGGGCCTGGAGGCGGCGCGCGGCGAGTACATCGCCTTCCTGGACGGCGACGACTGGCTGGCGCCCGGCCACTTCGCCCGCGTGCTGGCGGCGATCGAGCGGCTGGGCTGCGACTTCGTGCGCGTCGACCACGTCCGCTGCACCGGCCGCGAGCGGTCCCTGCAGCGGGTCCCGGTGGGCCGGCGCGGCGAGGTGCTCCGTCCGCGCGACGCGATCCTGCCGGCCGACCGGTCCACGTCGGTCGACTACCCGTACGCCTGGGCGGGGATGTACCACCGGCGGCTCGCGGACCGCGGGCTGCTGCGCTTCACCGACGGGCTGCGCACCGCCGAGGACCGCCCGTGGATCTGGCGGCTGCACCGGGAGGCGGACTCCTTCGCGGTGGTGGGCGGGACGCCGGGGATCTTCTACCGGCGCGGGGTCGCCTCCTCGCTCACACAGATCGGCGACATTCGCCAACTGGACTTCATCCGCGCCTTCGACCAGGTGCTGGAGGAGACCGGAAAGGACCCGGAGGCGGACCTGCTGATGCCGAAAGCGGTGCGCACGTACTGCGCGATCATCGCCCACCACGTCGGTTCGGCGGAGCGGTTCGAACCGGTCGTCGCGCGGAAGCTGCGGGCGTGGAGCGCGGCGGCGCTGCGCCGCATGCCGCAGGACGTGCTGGCGGAGGTACTGAACGGGATGGACCCGGGGCGGGCGGTGGTGCTGCGGCGGCTGCGGCGGCGGCCCGCCCTGGTGGGCGGGGGGGTGCCGGCGTGACGGTCCAGCTTCTGTACGCCTCCGGTCTGTACGGCGCGGCGACGCTCGCCGCGGCCCTGGACGCCGGTCTCCTGCCGGAGGCCGAACGACGGGTGCTGCTGGTGGCGAACAACGCGTCGGTGCCCGAGACGGTGCGGCCGCTCGACCGCATGCCGGGCTTCGAGCACCTGCGCGGCCGCTTCGACTCCGTGCGGTCGTGGAACGAGGCGATCGCGCCGCTCCACCCGGCGGGCTGGATGCCCCGCTCCCACGAGGTCCCGCTGTGGGAGCGGTACCTGCGGCTGCTGTGGGGGCTGGGCGACGAGCGGGTCGAGCTGGTGGTGGAGTCGATCCAGGTGGCGCCCGCGCTGGCGCTGGCGCGGCTGTTCCCGGACGCGCCACTCGACGTGTACGCGGACGGGCTGATGAGCTACGGGCCGACCCGGGTGCGGCTCGACCCGCTGGTCGGGGAGCGGGTGCGGCGGGTGTTCCACCCGGAGCTGGTGCCGGGTCTGCGGCCGCTGCTGCTGGCGGAGTTCGGGGCCGAGCCGGTGGTGGTGCCGGAGGGCGCGTTCACCAAGGTGCTGGACGAGCTGGCCGGACCGGAGGAGCCCCTGGACGTCCCGGCCCGGGGCGGTGCGCTGCTGCTGGGCCAGTACCTGGCCGCGCTGGACGTCCTCTCCCCCGACGAGGAGGAGGCGCTGCACCTGCGGATGGTGCGGGGCACCGTCGCCCTCGGGCACGACCGGCTGGTGTTCAAACCGCACCCGGTGGCCCCGGCGTCCTGGTCGCGGACGCTGGAGCGGGAGGCGGAGGCACTGGGCGCGGAGCTGACGGTGCTGGAGGAGCCGGTGCTGGCGGAGGTGGTGTTCCGGCGGATGCGGCCCGACCTGGTGGTGGGCTGCTTCTCGACGGCGCTGTTCACCGCGGCCCGCTTCCACGGCATCCCGGTGGCGCGGACCGGCACCGGGATGCTGCTGGAGCGGCTCACCCCGTACGAGAACAGCAACCGGGTGCCGGTGACCCTCGCCGACGTGCTCCTGCCGGACCTGGACGCGGGCGGGGCCGGGGCGCCGCGCCCGGCGGACGCGGAGGTGACCGAGCTGGTGGCGGCGGTGGGGTACGCGATGCAGCCCCGGGTCCGCCCGGACCTGCGCCCGGCGGCCGAACGCCACCTGTCGGCCGCCGACCCGGCCCGGGTGGCGCGGTACTTCCGCCGCCGCCGGCTCACCGCGCTGGGCCTCCCGGGCGGCCTGCCGGCCTCCGGCAGCCGCGCCGCCCGCCGCCTCGCCGGAAAGGTCCTGCGCCGCTCCCGGCGCCTGCGCGCCCTGCGCCGCCGCCTGGCGTCCTGAGCGGCGGACGCCGGGGCGGCCGCGGGCGGCCCTAGTCCGCCAGGGGCTCCTGGAGTTCGGTGACCCATCCGGCCGGGTCCTGCGGGCACTCCAGGTACAGCTCCCGGGTGTGGCCCGACGAGCGGTGGCCGTGGGCGGCGGTCCAGGCGGTGAGCGTCTGGACGGTGGGGAGCACCTGGTCCATGGGGCCGCGGTGGATGACGGTCGCGGCACGGGCGACGGGCGGCAGGTCGACGAGGTCCACGCCCGGGACCGCCGTGCCCGGCGGGACGATCACCCCGGCGTGGGCGAGGATCGCGCCGTCGCCCGACGGGGCGTCCTCGTAGTACGTGAGGCCGGGGCCGAGGTCGGTGACCCCGGCGGCGGCCAGGCGGGCGCACAGCTCCTCGTACAGGGAGGAGACGACGGGGCCGATCTCGGCGGGCTCGAAGCCGGCGGCGGTCCCGCTCAGCTCGGCCAGCCGGACGGCCGGGAGGCTCTTGACGACGACGTCCTGGGTGGGCATGCGACCCTCGCTCTCGATGGCCCGGAGCCTCGCCGCGACCCGGCCGAGCCGGACGGTGGCCTCGGCCACCGCCGTCTCCAGCTCGGCCCGCCGCAGCCGCAGCATCCCGCGCAGCTCGTCCGCGCCGACCTCCTCGTCCACGATCGACCGCACCTGGTCGAGCGTGAAGCCGAGGTCCTTCAGCGCGATGACCCGGTTGAGCCGGGCCAGCTGGCCCGCCTCGTAGAACCGGTAGCCGCTGCGGGGGTCGACGCGGGCGGGCCGCAGCAGCCCGACGGCGTCGTAGTGGCGCAGCATCCGGACGGACACGCGGCCGTGCCGGGCGAAGTCTCCGATGGTGAACATGGTGTCTCCACGACACGGCCTCACACGGTGTCAGGGTCAAGCCCCGGCCGCGGCGGACGGTCAGGCGCCGCCGAGGGACAGCTTCGCGGCGAAGCCCAGGAACAGCACGCCGGCCGCCGAGGTCGCCGTCGCCGACAGGCGCCCGCGGCGGCGGAACGCCTCGGCCAGCCGCGTGCCGGCGAAGATCAGCAGGGACAGGTAGAGGACGCTCGCCGCCTGCCCGAGGGCCCCCAGGAGGGCGAAGGAGAGCGCCGGGTACGGGTACGCCGGGTCGACGAACTGGACGAAGAACGCGACGAAGAAGAGGATCGCCTTCGGGTTGAGCAGGCTGATCGCGAACGCCCTGCGGAAGGGCCGCTCCCCCGCGGGCGCGGGTCCCGCGGCGTCCGCCACCCGCTCCGGTACGGCCTGCTCGCCGCGGGTGCGCCACATCCCCCAGGCGGCCCGCAGCATCCCGACGGCGAGCCACGTCAGATAGGCGGCGCCGGCGTACTTCACGATCCCGAACAGCACGGCGTTCGCCTGGAGCAGGGAGGCCGCGCCGGCGGCGGACAGCGTCATGAGGACCAGGTCGCCGCAGAACACGCCGGAGGCGGCGGCGTAGCCCGGGCGCGTGCCGCGGCGCGCGGCGACGGAGAGCACGTACAGCGAGTTCGGCCCCGGCAGGAGGACGATGACGAGGAGGCCGGCCAGGTAGGTCGGCAGGTCGGTGACACCCAGCATGAGGCGGAGTGTCGCACACGCGCACGGCACCCCGCCTCCGAATCCCGCACCATGGAACGGCCCGGGCCGGCGGGGTGTCAGAAGGCGTCGGCCGGGACGTACGTGCCCCACACCCCGCGCAGCGCGTCGCAGACCTCGCCGACCGTGGCGCGGGCCTTCAGGGCGTCCCTCATCGGGTACAGGACGTTGTCCGTGCCCTCCGCGGCCTTCCGCAGCCCGGCGAGGGCCGCGTCGACCGCCGCCTGGTCGCGTTCGGCGCGCAGGCGGGCGAGGCGCTCGGCCTGCTGGGCCTCGATGGCCGGGTCGACGCGGAGCGGCTCGTAGGGCTCCTCCTCGTCGAGGGCGAAGCGGTTGACGCCGACGACGACCCGCTCGCCGCTGTCGGTCTCCTGGGCGATGCGGTACGCCGACCGCTCGATCTCGCTCTTCTGGAAGCCGCGCTCGATGGCGCTGACGGCGCCGCCCAGCTCCTCGACCTTCGCCATCAGCTCCAGGGCGAGGGCCTCCACGTCGTCGGTCATGCTCTCGACGACGTAGCTGCCGGCGAACGGGTCGACGGTGGCGGTCACGTCCGTCTCGTACGCGAGGACCTGCTGGGTGCGCAGGGCGAGGCGGGCGCTCTTGTCGGTGGGCAGCGCGATGGCCTCGTCGAAGGAGTTGGTGTGCAGCGACTGCGTGCCGCCGAGCACCGCCGCGAGGCCCTGGACGGCGACGCGGACGAGGTTGACCTCCGGCTGCTGGGCGGTGAGCTGGACGCCGGCGGTCTGGGTGTGGAAGCGCAGCATCCACGACTTGGGGTTCTTCGCGCCGAACTCCTCGCGCATGACCCGCGCCCAGATCCGGCGCGCCGCGCGGAACTTGGCGACCTCCTCCAGGATCGTCGTGCGGGCGACGAAGAAGAACGACAGGCGGGGCGCGAAGTCGTCGACGTCCATGCCGGCGGCGACGGCGGTGCGGACGTACTCGATGCCGTCCGCGAGGGTGAAGGCGATCTCCTGCGCGGGCGAGGCGCCCGCCTCCGCCATGTGGTAGCCGGAGATCGAGATGGTGTTCCACTTCGGGATCTCGGCCCTGCAGTACTGGAAGATGTCGGCGATCAGGCGGAGGGAGGGCTTGGGCGGGAAGATGTACGTGCCGCGGGCGATGTACTCCTTCAGCACGTCGTTCTGGATCGTGCCGGTGAGCTTGTCGGCGGAGACGCCCTGCTCCTCGGCGACGAGTTGGTAGAGGAGCAGCAGGAGGGCGGCGGGGGCGTTGATCGTCATCGACGTGGAGACCCTGTCCAGCGGGATGCCGTCGAACAGGACGCGCATGTCGTCGATGGAGTCGATCGCCACGCCGACCTTGCCGACCTCGCCGTGCGCGAGGGGGGCGTCGGAGTCGTGGCCCATCTGCGTGGGCAGGTCGAAGGCGACGGACAGGCCCGTGGTGCCGTTCGCGATGAGCTGCTTGTAGCGGGCGTTGGACTCGACGGCCGTACCGAAGCCCGCGTACTGCCGCATGGTCCAGGGGCGGCCCGTGTACATGGTCGGGTAGACGCCCCGGGTGAAGGGGTACGCGCCCGGCTCGCCCAGCTTCTCCGCGGCGTCCCAGCCGGACAGGGCGTCCGGCCCGTACACCGGCTCGATGGGCAGTCCCGACTCCGACTCGCGCGCCATGTGCTGTGCCTTCCCGATAGACCTGCTCACAGGTACCGATCCTCGCGACGGACTGTATCGGCGGCCGTGCGGCCGATGGAGGGCCGCACGCTGGGAGCTTCCTCACAACCCTCCGCACGGCCCTCCGCCCGTCCCCGGGCCGCGGCGCCTCCCCGCCACCCCGGTGTCGGGCGGCCGGGGAGGAGGGGGAAGGATCCCTGTGGACACACCATCCGATCCGGGGGGAGCCTCCATGCACCGCCGTTCGACCTCCGTACGCGGAGGGCTGTTCGCCGCCACCGCGATCGCCCTGGTCACCGCCTGTGCCGGGCAGACCGTGGGCCCCGCCGCGCCGCCCGCCGCCGCGCCGCCGGCCCCGGTCCCGGCCGGTGCCTCGTCACCGCCCCCGCCGCCGCGGTCGCCGTCACCGCCTTCGCCCTCGTCGCCGTCACCCTCGTCGCCGCCGCCGTCTTCGCCCTCGCTGTCGGACACGTCATGGTTTGTGGGCTGCGTCAGATCCCCCGCGCCGCCCTCCAGGTCCGCGTCCCCGCGGGACGACGGTGCGGGCGAACCGTCGGCGTCCCCCGCGGAGAGGGTGCTGATGGCCAGGGGCACCGAGAGCGAGCAGGTGCGCGAACTCCAGGCACGGCTGCGGCAGATCGGGTACTTCCACCGCAGCCCCACGGCCTTCTACGGCTCGCTGACCGCCGAGGCGGTGGCCGGGTTCCAGGAGAAGCGGCGGCTGCCGGCGACGGGCTCGGTGGACGAGACGACCTGGACGAGGCTCCTCGCGATGACGCGGGAGCCGACCCGGGACGAGCTGCGTCCGCCGACCACCAACGAGCCGGACACCCCGGACCCGCGCTGCACGACCGGGCGGGTGCTGTGCATCAGCAAGGAGAGCCGGACGCTGACCTGGATGATCGACGGCAGGGTGGTGTCCGCGATGGACGTCCGCTTCGGTTCCGTCAGCACGCCGACCCGCGAGGGCGTCTTCAAGGTGGACCGCAAGGAGCGGACGTGGACCTCCACGCTCTACCACTCCGAGATGCCGTACTCGATGTTCTTCAGCCGCGGCCAGGCGGTGCACTACTCGGCGGACTTCGCGGCCCGCGGCTACGACGGCGGCTCGCACGGCTGCGTGAACGTCCGGGACAAGGCCCGGCTCGCCCAGGTGTTCGAGCAGGTGCGGGTGGGCGACAAGGTGGTCGTCCACTGGTGACCCGGCCGCTCCGGAAGGCCGGGCGGTAGGGGCCGGGGGCCGAGGCCGGGGCAGTCGGGAGGTGGGGAGCNGACGGGCCGGAGGATCGGGAGGCCGGGGCAGCCGNNGGAGGTGGGGAGCCGGCGGGCCGGAGGATCGGGAGGCCGGGGCCAGCGGGCCGAGAAGGCCGGGGCCGGGCCGGAAAGCCGGAAAGGGGGCGCGGGCGGGACCGGGGGAACGTGTCCCGCCCGCGCCGTACGCGCCGAGCCGTAGGTACGGGGGGAACCCCGGCTCCTTGCGCCGCCGATGACCAGTCGGCTCACTCCATACTGCGCCGCCGGCCCGGAAAGTGTCACACCCCCTGCACCGCCCCGGTCCCGGGCCGGGGCCGGTCGGCAGGACCGCACGGCCCCGCCCCGCCGGTGCGGTCCGGAACGCGGAACGGCCCGGAGCGGGGACGGCGGCCCCGGGGCAGGGAAACGTCACAGGGCCGACGCACGGACCGGCCCGGGCGGGGACCGGACCGGAGCGGCGCACGGACGGCCCGAGCACGCGGACCGGGGCACCGACCGGTACGGCACGAAACACTGCACTGGCATGAAACACGGAATCGGCGCAGCCCCGGAGGCCGCCCGCCGCCCGCGGTCCCGGGCCGCGTGGGCCGCCCGCCGCCCCGGCCCGCCCGTGCTCAGGGGGCCTTGCCCGTGGTCAGGGGGCCTTGCCCGTGGTCAGGGGGCCTTGCCGCCGCCCTTGCCCGGGGGCTTCCGGCCGGTGTTCCCGGTGGACCTCTCCCCGCCGCCCGCGTCCCTGTCGCCCTCGCGGACCGTGCCGGCATCGGGGCCGTCGGCGTCGCCCCCGCCGTCCGCGCCCCCGCCGTCCGCGCCGCCCGTGTCCGTGCCGAGGTCGGGCAGACCGCCGACCGCGCCGGTGTCGAGGGTCGGGGCGCCGGACTGGCGACCGCCGGACAGGACCTGCTCGCAGAACTGCCGTACGCCGCCGGTGGCCTTCGCCGCGAGCTCCAGCTGCTGCCGGCGCGACGCCTCGATGCGGCCGTCGCGGAAGTCGCGGCAGTCCTGTGCGATCCGCGTGGACCAGGTGCCGTCCGGCACCTTCTCCGTACGGTCCCGGTCGCCGGGCCGGGTGCTCGCGGTGGGGGCGCCGCCGCCCGGGCCGTCGTCCCCGGCCGTGGCGGCGCCGCCCNCGCCGGGCGACGGGACCGGCNNNNTCGGCCGCGGGGCGCCGGAGCCGGTGGACCGGCCGGGTCCGGCGGAGCCGCGGGGTCCGACCGCCGGGCCCTTCGTGGCCTCCGGTTCCCCGGGGGCGGGCGCCGACACGGCGGGCGGGGGCGCCTCGTGCGGGCCGAACACGGGCAGCACGCCCGTACCGGCCGCCACGGCGACGCCGCCCACCGCGAGCCCGGCGACCGAAGCGGCCAGGCCCCAGCGGGCCGGACGCGTCCAGCCGCGGGCGCGGCTCCGGCCCGGCGGGCGCAGGGCCGGCCCCTTCCGCAGGTGGGCGGCGTCGGGGCCGGCGGCCGGCCGCGATCTCGCCGCGCGCGCGGTCCGGGCGGCGCGGAACGCCGCCAGCGCCGCCTCCTCGCCGGGCAGGTCCGGGGAGACGCCCGCGAGGGGGGCGGTGGCGTCCCGGGCTTCGGCGAGCGCGTCCGACAGGCGCTTGATCCGCCACTGTGTGTAATCGTCGTCGGCGTCGACCGGCTCACCACGCAGCAGTCGCTCCGCCGCCTCGTGGTCGAGCCACTCATACCGCTCGTCGGCCATCACATGTCCTTCTGCGTCCGCGGGCGCGAATGCGTCACAACGCGGCGCGTGGCCGGGGTGCGTGCGCCCGAGCCCGCACGGGGTCCCTGTCGCGGTGGTACGGCGTTCGGCGCGGTGCCGTCCGGGCCGCCCGCGCCGAGCAGTTCCGCGAGCCGCTTCAGGCCGCGGTGGGCCGCGGTCCGTATGGCGCCGGGCCGCTTGCCGAGCACCTCCGCGGCGCTCTTGGCGTCGAGGCCGACGACCACCCGGAGGATCACCGCCTCGGCCTGGTCCTGGGGGAGCTGCGCTATCAGGTCCATGGTGCGGCCGGTGGCGAGGGCCTCCATGGCCTCGCCGGCGGTGTCGGAGTCGGCCGGCTTGTCGGCCAGCTCGGTCTCGTCACCGCCCTGGACGGGGCGGCGGCCCCGCATGCGCAGGTGGTCCAGGGCCCGGTTGCGCGCTATGCGGGCCGCCCAGCCGCGGAAGCGGTCGGCGTCCCCGCCGAACCGGTCCAGGTCCCGGGCTATCTGCAGCCACGCCTCGGACGCCACGTCCTCGGCGTCCGCGTCGCCCACCAGCGTCCGTAGGTATCCGAGCAACCGTGGGTGCACGGCGCGGTACACAGTACGGAAGGCGTCTTCGTTCCCGTCCTGTGCCGCGAGCACCGCGGCGGTCAGCTCCGCGTCGTCCCCCAGCACTCCCACAACCCGTTCGTCATCGCGGCAGGCACATCAGGCCGGTCCGCCCGGCGCGCACGAGCACGCTACGTGCTCCCGCCGTATCTCGTCCACGTTTGTACAACACGCGACGAACCCCGCCCCAGGGTGGTGTGACAGAAAACGCGCCCGCGGCGCTGATAGGAGTACGGGGCCGTCCTGCGGACCCGCGGACGACGGCCGGGGCCTCTCCTGTGGGGGGTGGCGGCCCCGGCCGTCCTCCTCTCCCGCCCACTCCGGCCAGGGAAAACGCAGGTCGCGGGGGCATCCCCATGACCAACCCGGCCGACCTCGGTCCACGCGTTCAGGCATCCGGGCGTCCGCCCGATCCCCCGGAGCCGATGCGCTGCACCGTTCCCGAGGCGAGCCTCCGGGCCCCTCTCCACTCGGCGCCCACCGCGCTGGACCCACTCGGCGCCCACCGTGCTGGGCCGTCGTGTCGCCCCGCGAGCGGCGCCGAGCCCGACGGAGACCTCGACGGCGTTCTCTCCCGCGTCCGGATCGCTGGTGGCCTCGCCGTGCCGTCAGACGTGGAACCTGAACATCCGACGCAGCGCCGCGACCTGGGAAAGCACCGCTCCGAGACGGTCGGTCCCGGCACGGTGACCTCTCCCAGCGCAGCTCGAACCGACTCGGCGGTCAGTAGTGGTAGCGGGCGGCGAGGATCACGATCGCCTTGTCCGTGACCAGGTACACAAGGCGGTGCTCGTCGTCGATCCGCCTCGACCACGCCCCGGGCAAGTGGTACTTGAGCGGCTCGGGCTTGCCGATCCCCGTGAAGGGATCACGCTTGACGTCCTCGATGAGCTTGTTGATCCGGGCAAGCGTCTTGCGGTCGTTCTTGAGCCAGGACGTGTAGTCCTCCCAGCCCTGATCCTCGAAGACAAGCCTCACGCAGCACCCGCGGCAGGATCCACCGCGTCCGGATCGATCAGCTCACGCTCCGACACGTTGACGTTGCCCAGGGCATTCTCGTACGCCTTGAGCAGTCGGCGGGCGTTCGCCGGTGAGCGCAGCAGGTACGAGCCTTCGCGCAGCGCCGCATAGTCCTCAGCCGAGACGAGTACGGCGTTGCCGTGCTTGGAGACGATTTCGATCGCCTCGTGATCGTCGTTGACCTTCTTGATCAGCGGAAAGAGAGCCTTGCGGGCTTCGCTCGCGGTTATCGACATGAACCGACCCCTCACATCAAGTGGTACCACATAACGTACCACTGCCAGCCCCCTCGCGTGAGGCCGAAAAGGTGACATACCGCGAGGAAACCCAACCCCATCCGAGCACGGGCCGACTCCCGGAAGGACAGCCCCCCATGTGACCTGCATGTCTGCCAAGCCCCCAGCGTGATGTCATGTCATCCGCTCAGACGCTGAAGCGGAACCCCCACCACTTGGCCGCGACGTGCGGCGGAGCTCCGTTCGGGCCGGTGCCCAGCAGTTTTCCCGCTTCGCAGCACCTTCGTCCGACACATGCGTACGAGCATCCTGCGGACTCCCTGCGGACTCCCGGGCACCGCCCTGTCGTGGTCGCCGAGCACCGACCGAGCCGGCCTCGCGCAGCCGCCCCTCTTCGCGACCCCGTCCCGCCCGCCACGCGCCACCCGCTGCCCGTGGTACTGCCCGGCCTCGCCACCCGGCAGGCGAGCGCCGACACCATGAAGCGGCTGGACGAACACGAGCGCCTGCCGCGCGAACAGCTCGCCCTGACGCGACGCATCCGTCATGACGCGCTGGACGGGGGCATTGTCCCCACACCGTAGGTACTCGCGGCCATGGCGAGGCGTGGATCGGAGGCCCCGGGAGAGTACCCGGCTCACCGCCACCGCAGCCGCTACCGTGAAGCCATGCCCGCGCTACCCGACTGGATGCGCCCGCCCCGCGCGGAAGGCTGGTTCGCGGAGGACCTGGATCACCTCCCCGAGGCACCGCGCCACACGGAGCTGATCGACGGCGCCCTCGTGTTCGTGGTGCCGCCCCAGCGGTCCTGGCACGGCCGTCTCGTCACCGCCCTGACCACCACGCTCATGGCGCAGGCGCCGTCCGGCGTCGAGGTCGAGCGCGAGATGACGATCCGCCTCGATGCCCGCAACCGCCCCGAGCCGGACCTCTTGCTGACGCACCTGCCCTACGACCCCGACCGCACCTGGTACGCCCCCGAGGACGTGAGCCTCGTCGTGGAAGTCGTCTCCCCCGAGTCCGCCCACCGCGACCGCACGGTCAAGCTCCGCAAATACGCGGAGGCCGGCATCCCGCACTACTGGTGCATCGAGGACGAGGACGGCGCACCCGTCGTCCATGTGTACGAGCTCGACGAACCAACGGGCGCCTACGCGCCCGCCGGCATCTTCCGGGGCGCCCTCCAGCGCCCGGTGCCCTTCGAGATCGGTATCGGCCTCGACAAGCTCACGCCTCCCCGGAGCGGCTGAAGGACCAGCACCAGGTCAGCACCTGCACGTGGGAGAGGCCGGACCCGCCCGAGCCCGGCCTCGCCGGAGCCCCGCCTCTCCTGAGCCGCATGGTGACCGAAGACCTCGCAAGCGGCATCGAGACCACCACACGCCGAACCGGAACCCCACGTCGAACCGGAACCCCACGCCGAACCGGAACCCCACGTCGAACCGGAACCCCACGCCGAACCGGAACCCCAGGACGCCGCCGTCCCGCATGACGCACTCCTTGCCCCGTACAGGCCGCCCGACCAGCGAGATGTCCACTTCCGACCGGCAGCCCGCAGAGGCCGAGCCGATGGCCGAACGGGTGACCGACGCGTGACCGACAGCAGCTCCGACCGGCCGGGAACACCCGGATCGGGGCCGATCCGGACGGCAGACGAGAGCCCCCCTCGGACAGTGAAAAGCCTGGCCGGGGACTCGCCACGGCCCCGTCAGGCCAGGGGCGGCGGCCCCGGCCGTCCTCCTGAAGCCCCGGCCACACCACCCGGCACACCCGTGCGAAGCCCCGTTCGCCGCCGCTTCCCGCCGTCGGGGGCCGCGCCGACCTCCCGCCGCCGCCGGCACCGCGGCCCGCGTGCGCCGGGGCGGAACCCGTACGGGGAAGAGACCTGGATCATCCCTAATCAAGTTTGACCAATGAAGGACCGAGGCATACTCTGACAGCTAGTCAAAGTTGATTACCCTGCCTTGAGGAGCCCGCGTGACCTTCCTGCCCGAGACCGACTACACCCCCACCGCCGAGGACCTCGCCGGAGTGGAGGCCTGGTTCGCGGAGTACGACGCCCGCAGCGCGCGGCGCGACGTCCCGGGGACGGCCGACCTGGCCGTCTTCCCGCTGAACCTCGTCAGCGACGACGGGGCCGGCGAGGGGCGGTCCGCCCAGTGGGACCGGGAGCGGTACCTCGCCGTCATGGCCGGGGTGATGGGCGAGGGGGACGGGGACGTCTCCTTCGAGTCGACGCGGACCCCCGTCTTCGTCTCCCCCGCCATCGTGGTCGTCTTCAGCGACTCGGTCATGACCGCCGGCGGCGAGACGCGGCGGCTGCGGTACGCCGACGTCCTGATCAAGCGGGACGGCGCCTGGGCCTTCCAGACGATGATCCAGGGCGGTTGGGGCGACAACCTCTGACACACCCTCGGGAACCGTCCCACACCGCGATAATGCGCGGGTGGACACCGCGTCGCCCCTCCCGCTGCCCGCCGGGCACATACCGCCCGGCACCGCCGCCTGGCGGTCCCCCGACGCCCGGCGGTGGCTCGCCGCCGCGCCCGCCGGGTGGGCGCGCCCGCTGTGGGCCGTGCTGGGGCTCGTGCTCACGGCGGTGTGGGGGGTGGCGCGGGCCCCGGACGCCCCCTGCACCGCGGCCGAGCCGTGCGGGACGGACTGGGTGGGGCTCGGGTTCGCCGCCGCACTGCCGCTCACCCTGTACTGGGTGGTGCGCCAGCCCCGGCTCGCCCTGGCCGGCCTCGCCGTGGTGCTCCTCGGGCACCTGGTGGACGGCGGGTTCGCCGCCGCGCTGGAGGACCCGTCGTGGTCCGCCTTCGTCGGGGCGGTCGCGTTCGCCGCCGCCGGCCTCCTCCACCGCCTCGCCGTCGCCGCCCGGCAGCGGGCGCTGGCGTACGGGGCGGCGGGGCCGTCCCTCCACCCGGTGCCGGCGGCGGCCCTGGCGTTCCGGCGCGGACGGCTCTCCTTCGCGCTGGCGTCGCTGCTGCTGGCCGCGGCCGTGTTCGGGTACTGGCAGGCGCAGCGGATCGCCGACGCGTACGAGCGGCGCTCCGCCGGGCTGGTCCCCGTGACCGGCACGGTCACCGCGTCCGACCCGGACGGGTCGCTGATCGGCGTCTCCGTCGGCGGCCGGGTGCACCGGGTGGAGACCGCCCACCCGGAGGAGCACCCCGTCGGCAGCGGGATCGAGCTGGTGGTGGACGGGGACTGGGCCCGGTCGGCGGCGGAGCCGTACGACGTCTCCGGCTGGGAGGTGCTCGTCCTCGCCGGGCTCGTCGGCGGGCTGGCGTTCCTCGCCAACGGGGTCGACGGGCGGACCCGCTCCCGGCGGCTGCGCCGCGGCCCGCTGCCCGTCCTGCGGGTGCTGGTCCGCGAGGACCCCGACAACGGCAGGACGTGGGTGTACGCGGCCGACGACCTCGCCGCCGAGCGGCCCGTCCTCCACTTCCACTCCCTGCCCGCCTTCGAGGAGGACCCCCCGTACCGGCGCGAGCCGCGGGGGGACGACGCGGACGACGGCGGGCTCGCCGAGGGGCTGCGCAGGGTCGGCGCCGTCCTGAAGGGCGAGGACCCGCCGCCCCCGCTGCGCGAGGCCGTCCTGTACGGCCTGCCGTTCACCGGTGCCGAACTCGCCTTCGTCGCGCCCGACGCGGAAGGGGGCGCCGAGGTCTCCGTGGAGTGCAGCGTCAGCGCCGTGCGGCCGGCCGTGGGGGGCCTCCTCGCCGGCCCGCCGGGCCCCGCTCCCGCGGCGGGCCGGTCCGGACGGCCCGGCCGCGGACGGCGGCCCGTCGACGAGGTCGCCGCCGGCCTGGGGCCGTCCGTCGCGCCCCGGACGTGGGGCGCGCACGGGGTGTCGCGCGCCGTCGGCGTGTTCCTGCTGCTGGTGCAGGGCGGCGGGGTGTGGGCGCTGCTCGACGACGAGGTGACGTGGCACTCGGTGTTCCCGCTGATCGGCCTGTTCTTCGTCACCACGTCCGCTTCGACGGCGCTCAACTGGCGGCTCACCGCCGACCGCGACGGACTGTGGGTCGCCGGGGCGTGGCGGGTGCGGCGCGTCCTGTGGGACGACGTGCTGGCCGTGCGCCACAACCGCAGTGGCGACCTCGTGGTCGCCCGGGAGGGGGACACCGAGGTGGTCCTCTCCCCCGTCGGCTGGGCGTGGCTGGAGCGGCGGCTGGGCCGCGAGCCGTACGGGCCGCGCGTCGCCGACGAGGCGCACGCGCTGCTGCGCAGGCCCGCGCTGCGGCCCCCGCAGGAGGCCGGCACGGGGCAGCAGGGCATGCCGGCGGGGCCGGTCGTCGCCGTCGGCTCGGCGCTGTGGGCGGCGGCGGTGCTCCTGCTGCTCTGACACCGCTCCGGGCGCGCCGCCGACCGCCGGGCCCCTTACGCCGTACGGGCCCGGCGCGACAGGACGGCCCGGGTGATGCGGCGCCCCTCGGCGGACAGGTCCACGGCCCGGCGCAGCCCGGCCGCCGCGCCGTCCGCGAGGGCCTCCAGGACCTCCGCCTGGCGGCGCATCTCCCCGCCCGCCAGCGGCCCCGCGTCCCGCCCGTCCGCGCCGTCGCGGTCCGGGGCCCCGGCGTCCTCCGGCGCGGGGGCGGGGCACAGCCGCCGGTGCAGCTCCAGGGCGGTGCGGGAGCAGGTGCCGGCCCACTCCTTCAGCGGCTCCCGCGCCCAGACGCCCGGCGCGGCCTCCAGCATGCGCCGTACCGGCGCGGCCTCCTCGGCGTCCGCCGGCGCGGCGCCGGCCCCGACGGCGGCCCGCACCCCGGCGAGGCGGTCCGCCCAGTCCGCGCCCCCGCCCGCGACGGCCGCCCACAGGGGGCGGAGCCGGTCGTCGGCCTCCGGGTCGAGCAGCGGCAGGCAGCGGTCGAGGCAGGCCAGCGCGGCGGCGGCCAGCCCCCGCTCGTCGGCCCGCTCGATCAGTTCCACCAGGTTCGGGGTCGTGCTCGTGCCAGGACTCATGCCCTCTCCCGTCGCGGACGCGGTACTTCTCCCTTACTGCGTCACGCGGCGGGAAAGCGTCACCGGCCGTGGCGCCGGGCACCGCCCGGGCGGCACCGGCGCGCGGTCCCGCGCCGGGCGGGGCCGCGGCGCGTCACAGCCGTTTCGCCAGCGCCGAGAACCCGGCCCAGGAGAGGGCCGGGTCGCGCGGGTCCCACACCTTCTGCGCCAGCGCCCGCAGCGGCATGCGGATCCCGGCGGCGACCCGGTCCTGCGTCTGGGCGTTCGCGAAGTCGCACCACACGGCGAGCCGGCCGCCCAGGACCTGCCCGGAGTACCGCGCCGGCACCGGCCGCGTGCCGCGCAGCACCAGCGGCGTCCACGACGTGTAGATCTCCCGGCCCGTCGGGTACGTGAACTCGTTCGGCTCGCCCAGGACGTAGTAGAGGTACCGGTCGTTGACGTTCACGACCCTGCGGCCCTCGCGCAGGTACTCCACCGGGGGCCGCGCGCCGATCTCGCGGCCCGTCCAGTACTCGACCTCGACGCGCTTGTCGGCCTGGACCACCCCGCCGCGGAAGAACCCGTCGTTCCACGCCTTCGGCTGCTTCCCGGCCTTCCGCACGACCGCGGCCCGGTCGTTGAGCCAGTCCGTCGCCAGGTCCCGGACCCGTGCCCCGGGGCCGTGCAGGCGGCGGGCCTCGGCCGCCAGCCGGGGGTGGGACGCCTCCGGGTCCGGGGCCGTGAGCGGCCGGTACTCGTCGGCGCCGATGTGGAAGTACCGGCCGGGGAAGAGCCGGGCGTACTCGCGCAGCAGGTCGTCGACGATCCGCGCCGACCCGGGCCGCGTGACGTCGATCGCCCCGGGCACGACGGCGCCCCGCGCGTCGCGCAGGCGCAGGGAGGGGTGGGCGGAGAGGACGGCGCCGAGGTGGCCGGGCGAGTCGATCTCGGGGATCACGGTGATGTGGAGGCTCGCCGCGAGGGCGACGAGCCGGCGGACCTCCGCCTTGGTGAGGTGCCGCTTCGAGACGACCTCCGGGTGGCTGTCGGACTCGACGCGGAACCCCTGGTCGTCGGAGATGTGCAGCCCGAGCTGGTTCAGCTTGAGGTCGGCCATCTCGCGGACGCGGGCCTCCAGCCAGGCGGCGGTGAAGTGCTTGCGGGCGATGTCGACCATCAGTCCGCGCTGCGGGCGGTCCGGCCGGTCCCGGACGACGCCCTCCGGTACGACGCCGCCGGAGCGGAGCGCCTGCTTGACGGTCCGCGTCCCGTAGAAGACGCCCGCCTCGTCGGGCCCGGCGACGCGGACCCGGCCGCCGCGGGTCGTCAGGGTGTACGACTCGGGGGCGCCGGACGCCCCGCCTTCGAGGGCCAGCTCGATGTCGCCGGGGCGGGCGGGCGACTCGCCCCGGTGCTCGACGCCCAGCTCCCGCGCGAGCAGCCGCGCCTCGTCGGCGAGCACGCCGCTGCCGCGCGCGACGACCACCCCGCTGCCGGCCCCGGGCCGCCACCCGGGCCCCCGCGCGGGCACGTGCTCCCGCACGGCGGGGATGGTGCGCGGCNGCGGNGGAGAGCGGGTGGGTCCGCGCGGGGCCGGGCGGGGTGGCGGCGGTGCGGGAAGGAGTGGCGGCGGTGCCGGGCGGGGTGGCGGCGGTGCCGGGGCTCGCGGTCCCGCCGTCCTCCCCGGCGCCGCACCCGCCGAGCCCGAGGACCAGCGCGAGCGCCGCGGAGCCGATCGCCCGGCGCCGCCGCCGGGGAGCCGCCCCGGGCCGCCGACCGCCGGTCCCCGGCCCCGCCGCGCGGTGGTATATGCCGGAAGTAGGACCGTTCGGGTGATCGGCGGGGCGTTCACGGGCGGCCGGCCCGCCCGGAGGCGTACCAAAGGACCCGGCGTCGTCCGGTGCCGGTCCCCTGTCCGCGGGTTCGTTGCGGGCGGTCACGTGCTTGCCTCCTCCCCGGGACCACCGGGTCCCGGTACCGACGCGCCGAGTGCGTCCGTCTCCCGTGTCGAAACCCCGCTTTCCGGGTGAAGTGCGGAAAGTCCGGGGATCTCCGTCACCCGCCGTCACCACCGTCGTGCCGTCCGCCTCCCGGGCCGCGCACGCCCGTTCCCCGCCGCCCACCGTTCCTCCCGAGGAGCCCACGCTGTCCCGCGAATCCCTCTCCCNGNCTNTTTCTNNCAAGACAAGGACGGCATACGTGTTTCGAACAGGG
>NZ_CP095474.1:993298-1001422 GCF_023614315.1 Streptomyces sudanensis
CCGCCCGGCCGGCCGGCTCGCCCTGTTCAACGCCGCGCCCGCCGCCGACGCGGAGGCGTCCCTGCTGGCCTGCTGCGGGAGCCGCCACTGGGCGCGCCGCGTCGCCGCCCACCGCCCCTACCCGACCGTCGAAGTGCTCCTCGCCGCCGCCGACGAGGCGGCCTGCGACCTGTCGGGGGCCGACCTCGACGAGGCGCTGGGCTCCGAGGCCGCGCCGGTGCTTCCGTCCGGCACCTGCCCGGCGGCCCGCACCGCCCTGTGCGCGGCGCACGACGCGTACCTGGCGCGCTTCGGCCATCCCTTCGTCGTCTGCCTCGACGCCGAGGAGCCCGACGAGCACCCGGGCCGGCTGGTGAGCGACATCAGGTCACGACTCGGCAACGAACCCGAGGAGGAGCGGGGCATCGCCACCGAGGAGCTCCGGCGCCTCATCCGGGTGCGACTTGTCCGCATCGTCACCTGAGGTACCGTTCCCATGGCCCTCAGTAGGCCGTCCGAGCCTGTTTGCCTGCCTGATCGATCACATCTGCGGACCCCGCGTGAGGTGAGCGGCAAGTCGTGGCTACCATGACCGGGGCCGGTGGACCGTACCCGGCCGGGTCCGACCGACAGAGAAGCCGGCCGACCCTGATCACCGCTCCCGGAGGGTTTTTCCGTGCCGGCTGGAACGCTGTACCGCGGCCGGGAAGGGATGTGGTCGTGGGTGGCTCATCGAGTCACCGGCGTCCTCATCTTCTTCTTCCTGTTCGTACACGTACTGGACACCTCGCTCGTCCGCGTCTCGCCCGAGGCCTACGACGAAGTCGTCGCGACGTACAAGACGCCGATCGTCGCGCTGCTGGAGTACGGCCTGGTGGCCGCCATCCTCTTCCACGCGCTCAACGGCCTGCGCGTCATCGCCGTGGACTTCTGGGTCAAGGGCTCCCGCTACCAGAAGCAGATGCTCTGGGCCGTCGTGGGCATCTGGATCGTGCTGATGGCGGGCGCCCTCTACCCCGTCCTCGGCCACGCCGCACGTGAACTGTTCGGGAGCTGACGCCAGACATGTCCGCTGACCTCTCCAAGTCCCCCGTCGGGCCCGTCGAGGGCGTGAGCCTGTACGACGCCGACAACCCGGCACCGCTGATCGACCCGCCCCGCAAGCGGACCAAGCGGAGCCCGAAGTCGACGCGAGGCAACTTCGAGCTCGCCGCGTGGCTGTTCATGCGCGTGTCCGGCGTGGTCCTCGTCGTCCTCGTCATCGGCCACCTGCTGATCCAGCTCGTCCTGGACGGCGGCGTCTCCAAGATCGGCTTCGCCTTCGTGGCGGGCCGCTGGGCGTCCCCGTTCTGGCAGGTCTGGGACCTGCTGATGCTGTGGCTCGCGATGCTCCACGGCGCCAACGGCCTGCGTACCGTCATCAACGACTACGCCGAGCGCCCGAACACGCGCCTGTGGCTCAAGGGCCTGCTGTACACCGCGACGGTGTTCACCATCCTTCTGGGCACGCTGGTGATCTTCACCTTCGACCCGAACATCCGCTAGGCACGGGCTGGGGCAATCCACACCATGAAGATCCACAAGTACGACACCGTCATCGTCGGCGCCGGTGGCGCGGGCATGCGCGCCGCCATCGAGGCGACGAAGCGCAGCCGCACCGCCGTGCTGACGAAGCTCTACCCCACCCGCTCCCACACGGGCGCCGCGCAGGGCGGCATGGCCGCCGCGCTGGCCAACGTGGAGGAGGACAACTGGGAGTGGCACACCTTCGACACGGTCAAGGGCGGTGACTACCTGGTCGACCAGGACGCCGCCGAGATCCTGGCGAAGGAGGCCATCGACGCCGTCCTCGACCTGGAGAAGATGGGCCTGCCGTTCAACCGGACTCCGGACGGCACCATCGACCAGCGCCGCTTCGGCGGCCACTCCCGCAACCACGGCGAGGCCCCGGTCCGCCGGTCCTGCTACGCCGCGGACCGCACCGGCCACATGATCCTCCAGACGCTGTACCAGAACTGCGTCAAGGAGGGCGTGGAGTTCTTCAACGAGTTCTACGTCCTGGACCAGCTGATCACCGAGGTCGACGGGGTCAGGAAGTCGGCCGGCGTGGTCGCGTACGAGCTGGCCACCGGCGAGATCCACATCTTCCAGGCGAAGGCCGTCATCTACGCCTCCGGCGGCTGCGGCAAGTTCTTCAAGGTGACGTCGAACGCGCACACCCTGACCGGCGACGGCCAGGCGGCCGTGTACCGGCGCGGGCTGCCGCTGGAGGACATGGAGTTCTTCCAGTTCCACCCGACGGGCATCTGGCGCATGGGCATCCTGCTGACGGAGGGCGCCCGCGGCGAGGGCGGCATCCTCCGCAACAAGGACGGCGAGCGCTTCATGGAGAAGTACGCGCCGGTCATGAAGGACCTCGCGTCCCGTGACGTCGTCTCCCGCTCCATCTACACGGAGATCCGCGAGGGCCGCGGCTGCGGTCCCGAGGGCGACCACGTCTTCCTGGACCTGACGCACCTCCCGCCGGAGCAGCTGGACGCCAAGCTCCCGGACATCACCGAGTTCGCCCGCACGTACCTCGGCATCGAGCCGTACACGGACCCGATCCCGATCCAGCCGACCGCGCACTACGCGATGGGCGGCATCCCGACGAACGTCGAGGGCGAGGTCCTGGCGGACAACACCACCGTCGTCCCGGGCCTGTACGCGGCCGGCGAGGTCGCCTGCGTCTCCGTGCACGGCGCCAACCGCCTGGGCACCAACTCGCTGCTCGACATCAACGTCTTCGGGCGCCGCGCCGGCATCGCCGCCGCCGAGTACGCCGCGAAGGCCGACTACGTCGAGCTGCCGGACGCCCCGGCGTCCTTCGTGCAGGAGCAGGTCGAGCGCCTGCGCAACTCCACGGGCACCGAGCGGGTCGCCGAGCTCCGCCGCGAGCTGCAGGAGACCATGGACGCCAACGTCATGGTGTTCCGCACCGAGCAGACCATCAAGACCGCGGTCGAGAAGATCGGCGAGCTGCGCGAGCGCTACCGGAACGTCGCCATCCAGGACA
Organism: Streptomyces sudanensis; assembly: GCF_023614315.1. NCBI lineage: Bacteria > Bacillati > Actinomycetota > Actinomycetes > Kitasatosporales > Streptomycetaceae > Streptomyces > Streptomyces sudanensis. Next base: position 996,333 of record NZ_CP095474.1, read on the forward strand.
AGGGCAAGCGGTACAACACCGATCTGCTGGAGGCCATCGAGCTGGGCAACCTGCTCGACCTGGCCGAGGTCATGGCCGTCTCGGCGCTGGCCCGCAAGGAGTCCCGCGGCGGTCACTACCGCGAGGACTACCCGAACCGCGACGACGTCAACTTCATGCGTCACACCATGGCGTACCGCGAGGTCGGCGACGACGGCACCGAGACCGTCCGCCTCGACTACAAGCCGGTCGTCCAGACCCGCTACCAGCCGATGGAGCGTAAGTACTGATGGCTACCCCGACCCTGGAGAAGACGGCCGCCAAGGCCGACGTCTCCCCCTACATAACGGTCACGTTCCGGGTCCGCCGCTTCAACCCCGAGGTGTCGGACGAGGCGCAGTGGCAGGACTTCCAGGTCGAGATCGACCCGAAGGAGCGCGTGCTCGACGGCCTCCACAAGATCAAGTGGGACCTGGACGGCTCGCTGACCTTCCGCCGCTCCTGCGCGCACGGCATCTGCGGCTCCGACGCCATGCGGATCAACGGCAAGAACCGGCTGGCGTGCAAGACGCTGATCAAGGACATCAACCCGGAGAAGCCGATCACGGTCGAGCCCATCAAGGGCCTGACGGTCCTCAAGGACCTCGTGGTCGACATGGAGCCGTTCTTCCAGGCGTACCGGGACGTGATGCCGTTCCTGATCACGTCCGGGAACGAGCCGACCCGCGAGCGGCTGCAGTCCGCGGAGGACCGGGAGCGCTTCGACGACACGACGAAGTGCATCCTGTGCGCCGCCTGCACCTCCTCCTGCCCGGTGTTCTGGAACGACGGGCAGTACTTCGGCCCGGCCGCGATCGTCAACGCCCACCGCTTCATCTTCGACTCGCGCGACGAGGCGGCGGAGCAGCGCCTGGAGATCCTCAACGACAAGGACGGTGTGTGGCGCTGCCGCACCACGTTCAACTGCACGGACGCCTGCCCGCGCGGTATCGAGGTCACCAAGGCGATCGCCGAGGTCAAGCGCGCGCTGATCACGCGCCGCTACTGACGCGCCACCGCTGATGCGCCACCGCTGACGCACCGCTGCTGACGCGCCGCAGCGAGAAGGCCCGCCTCCCCGGAGGCGGGCCTTCTCCGCGTCCGGGCGCACGCGGCCGGGGAGGACCCGCCCGGCCCGTGCGTACGCCTCCGCCGCCGGGCCGGTTCAGCGCGGGGCGTGGAGGCGGTAGAGCACGTGCGCCGGTCCGCCGTCCCCGGGCGCCGGGCCGACGAGCCGCGCGCCCAGGCGCTCCACGGCCCGCCGCGAGCGGAGGTTGTCCGTGCCCACGCGGAAGCGGACCGCGTCGACGAACCGGAAGGCGTGCCCCAGCATGAGCCGCTTCAGCTCCCCGTTGTAGGCGCCGCCCCAGTGCGACCGGGCGACGAACGTCCAGCCGATCTCCACCTCCCCGCGCTCCGGGTCGTAGCCGTCGTAGCGGGACGAGCCGATGAGCCGGCCGTCCGCCCGGTCCACGACGGCGAGGGCCCCGCCCGACGCCAGGCCGTCCTCGAAGAACGCCCGGAACACCTCCTCGCGGTGGCGGTCGGGGTAGGGGTGCTGCTCCCAGAGCAGGGGGTCGGAGGCGACGGCGTGGAGCCCGTCGAAGTCCTCCGCCCGCAGCGGCCGGACCTCCACCAGCTCGCCCACGAGCGTGGGCTGGAACTCGAATGACATGGGGGAAACGTACCGCCCGCGCGGCGCGCGACTTTGGCCGGTTCCGGGCTCGAAACGATGGATGCAGCGGGCATCCATGGAGGTATGACGGAATCCACGGACGTGGTCGGCTTCCCGCAGGACCGCACCTGTCCCTACCACCCGCCGACCGCCTACGACCCCCTGCGCGACGAGCGCCCGCTCGCCCGCGCCACCCTCTACGACGGCCGCCGCGTCTGGATGGTCACCGGCCACGCCGCGGCGCGGGAGCTCCTCGCCGACCCGCGGCTGTCGACGGACTCCACCGACCCGGCGTTCCCCCTCCCCACCGAGCGGGCGGCGGCACTCCGCACCCGGCGGCGGGTCGTGATGCTCGGTGAGGACGATCCGGTGCACAACGAGCGGCGCAGGCCGTTCATCCCGTGGTTCACGCTGAAGCGGACCGCGGCGATGCGGCCGGACATCGAGCGGATCGCGCACGGACTGCTGGACCGGATGGTCGAACAGGGCCCGCCCGCGGAGCTGGTGGGCGCGTACGCGCTGCCGGTGCCGTCGATGGTGATCTGCGAACTGCTGGGCGTGCCGTACGAGGACCACGAGTTCTTCGAGGAGCAGTCCCGGCGGGCGCTGCGCGGTCCCCGCGCGGAGGACAGCGTCGAGGCGTCCGACCGGCTGGAGGAGTACCTGGGCGGCCTGGTCGACGCCAAGCGGACCGCGCCCGGGGACGGGCTGCTGGACCAGCTCGTGGTGGAGCGGTACGCCACGGGGCTGATGGGCCGGCAGGAGCTGGTCGACCTGGCGATGCTGATGCTGGTGGCGGGGCACGAGACGACCGCCAACATGCTGTCGCTCGGCGTCTTCACGCTGCTGCGCCACCCGGAGCGGCTGGCGGAGCTGCGGGCCGACCCGTCGCTGCTGCCGGCGGCGGTGGAGGAGCTGCTGCGGTTCCTGTCGATCGCGGACGGAATGCTGCGGTTCGCGCGGGAGGACGTCGAGGTGGCCGGGACGGTGATCCGCGCCGGTGAGGGCGTGGTGTTCCCGACGTCGCTGATCAACCGGGACGCCTCGGTCTACGCGGACCCCGACGTCCTCGACTGGCGGCGGTCGGCGCGGCACCACCTGGCGTTCGGCTTCGGCATCCACCAGTGCCTGGGGCAGAACCTGGCGCGGGCGGAGATGGAGATCGCCCTCGGGGCGCTGCTGGCGCGGCTCCCGGGACTGCGGCTGGCGGTCCCGGCGGAGGAGATTCCGTTCAAACCCGGCGACACGCTCCAGGGGATGGTGGAGTTGCCGGTGGTCTGGTGAGGAGGGTGGGGGCCATGAGAATCTCCATCGATCAGGACCGCTGCATCGGGGCGGGCCAGTGCGCCCTCACCGCCCCCGAGGTGTTCACCCAGGACGACGACGGCTACGGCGCCCTGCGGCCGGAGCACGACCCCGGCCATCCGATGGCGAGGGAGGCGGCCCGCGCCTGCCCGGTCCACGCCATCACGGTCACCGAATCCTGACGGTACGGGCCCACCCCGCCGGGGGGCGTGGGGCNGNNCCCCGGACAAGGGCGCCTCGCGGGGAGGCGGGGCGCCCTTGTCCGGGGCGGTTACAGCCAGTGGAGTTCCCAGAGGCGCCAGATGCCGGTGCCGTCGGAGAGGTACTGGGCGCCCGTGACGTCCGGGCTGCTCAGGACGTAGTCCTTCCCCTGCCACAGCGGCAGCATCGGCACCTCCTCGGCGACCTGCGCCTGGATCTCCTTGAAGCCGTCCATGGCCCTGGCCCGGTCGCTGTGCTGCTGGGTGGCGGCGATGAGCCGGTCGATGCGAGGGCTGGCGTAGGCGTTCTGCAGGGCGTTGTCCCGGCCGACCAGCGGCTGGGTGAAGTTGTCGGAGTCGGGGAAGTCCGGGAGCCAGCCGAGCCCGTACGCGTCGTAGGCGCCCTCGGTGTAGCCCTTCTGGAACTCCTTCCACTCCGCGGAGACGACCTTCACCCGGAACAGCCCGGTCGCCTCCAGCTGGCGGCGCAGCTCGGCCGCCTCCGCCGCCCAGGTCTCCCCGGTGCGATGGGCGTAGGTGATGCTGACGGGCGTGTCGATGTTCGCGTCGCGCAGTAGTTTCCGCGCCAGGTCCACGGCCTCCTTCCCGTCGGGGTAGAGGTCGAAGAAGGGCGTGCTGTGGCCGATGAAGCCGCGCGGGATCAGCGAGTACAGCGGCTCCACCGTCGAGTGGTGCGGGCCGCTGGCGATCAGGTTGCGGTCGACCAGCGCGGCCATCGCCTGCCGCACCGCCTTCTCCGCCGCCGCCGAGCCCTTGCGGACGTTGAAGACGATGCTGCGGATCTCTCCCGTGGGCACCTCCGTCACCCGGACGTCGTCCTTGCTCTCGTCGAGCGTGGAGACCATCTGGGGCGGGAGCTGCCGGTGGGTCACGTCGACGTCGCCGTTGCGCCAGGCGACGGCGAGCTGCTCGGCCTCGGTGAAGTACCGCACCTCGATCGGGGTGCCGGGGCGCTTCAGGGCGCCCCGGTAGTGCGGGTTGGGCTCCAGCATGGCGCGGACGCCCGGCCGGTACTCGGACAGCACGTACGGGCCGGAGCCGTCGACGGCGTCGTCCTCGCGCAGCTTGTCCTTCGGGTAGCGGGTGCTGTCGACGATCGCGCCCGCGCCGGTGGCGAGCTTCAGCGGGAACGTCGCGTCCCGGGCGGCCAGCCTGAAGATGACCTTGCGGTCCCGGACGGTGACGCTGTCCAGCGTCGGGAAGAGCGCCGCCGGACCGACGTCCGAGGCGATGCCGAGCATCCGGTCGAACGAGTACTTCACGTCCCGCGCGGTCACCTCGCGGCCGTTGGAGAAGGTCAGGCCCTCCCGCAGGGTGCACTCGTACGTGGTGAGCGACGAGCCGGCGAAGCCGCAGGCGCTGGCGGCGTCGGGGACCGGGGTGGTGGAGCCGGGCTCGAAGGTCAGCAGCGACTGGTAGACGTTGCTGTAGAGGGCCCAGGAACCGGAGTCGTACGAACCGGCCGGGTCCAGCGAGGTGACCTCGTCGGTCGTGCCGACGTAAATCGGCCTGCCGTTGCCCTGCCCCGCCGGCAGCAACTGCCAGACGCCCGCCCCGATCGCCATCAGAACTGCACATACGACGATGATCCGGACATGGATCGACCGCATAGCCGTGATTCCTTTCCCGCCCTCCCCCTGTGCGATGGCGCAAACTCAACCACAGACCGTTCACCCACGGAAGGGCGAATTTTCACTTCTCGGTCACACCGCCCCGCCGTCCGCCGCCCGCGGAACGGGGTGGCGGAGGCGGTGGGAACGGTGGTGCCGGTGGGGTGTGGGAGGCGCGGGGGGACGTCGAAGGGCGGCGAGGACGGCAAGGAGGGCGAGGACGGCGAGGGCCGACCGGGCGGCGGGGACATCGGGCGGCCC
>NZ_CP095474.1:1001546-1002537 GCF_023614315.1 Streptomyces sudanensis
ACTTCCGCCNGCCGGGCGGGCTGTTCGGCCGGGGCTCGCGTCACCGCCCGTCCGGCGGGCGGAAGTCAGGCGTCGCGGGAGGCCAGTTGCACGACCGTGATGTCGGAGGGGGCGCCCACGCGGACCGGCGGGCCCCAGGCGCCCGCGCCGCGCGACACGTAGAGCTGCGTGTCCCCGTACCGCTCCAGGCCCTCGACGGTCGGGTTGGCCAGCTCCGCGAGGAAGTTGCCGGGCCACAGCTGGCCGCCGTGCGTGTGGCCGGACAGCTGGAGGTCCACCCCGTGCCGCACGGCGTCGTGGATCATCACCGGCTGGTGCGCGAGGAGCACGGCGGTGCGGGCCCGGTCGCGGTCGCCGAGGGCGCGTGCGAAGTCGGGGCCGCTGCCGTACCTCTCGCCGGCCAGGTCGTCGACGCCGGCCAGGTCGAAGCCGGCGGCTATCTCGACGCGCTCGTTGCGCAGCGGGCGCAGGCCCAGCTCGCGGACCTCCTCCACCCACTCCTCCACACCGGAGAAGTACTCGTGGTTGCCGGTGACGAAGAAACTGCCGTGCCGGGCGCGGAGGCGGGCCAGCGGCTCGGCCGCCGGGCCCAGGTTCTCCACGGTGCCGTCGACGAGGTCGCCCACCACGGCGATCAGGTCCGGCTGCGTGGAGTTGACCGCGTCGACGATCCGCTGGGCGTGGGCGCGGCCGAGGGTGGGGCCGAGGTGGATGTCGCTGACGACGGCTATGCGGTAGCCGTGGGCGGCGCGCGGCAGCCTGGCGAGGGGGACGGTCACCCGCTTCACCGCGGGGCCGCGCAGGACGGTGTGGGCGCCGTTGGCGACCGTGCCCGCCGCGACGGCCGTCGCGGTCACCGCGAGGGCCCTCGCCACGAACAGGCGCCGGGACGGGCCCGGGGCCGGGGGCGCCGGGTCCTCTTCCCGGGGCTCCGGGTCCGGGATGCCGGAGGCGAGGGCCGCCGGGGCCCCGGATTCGGCGGGGGCTCGGG
>NZ_CP095474.1:1002611-1008702 GCF_023614315.1 Streptomyces sudanensis
CCCGCCGCCCGTCGCGCCCGNGGACCCGCCCGTCGCGCCCGTACCCGCCGTGCCCGTACCCGCGCCCGCGTCCCGGGCGGGCTCCCCGGCGGAGGGGGCGGCGCCTGTGCCACCGGCCCTCCCGGCGGAAGGGGCGGCGGTCGCGGCGCCACGGTCCTCGCGGCGGCCGCGCGGCCGGCGGAGGAGGAAGGGGCGCACCGCCTCGGTGACCAGGAGCGACAGCACCAGGTACAGGAGCAGCGCCAGCCACAGGAAGCCCGGCCACGCCAGGGCCTGCTGCACCGGGAACGGAAGCCCCGCGCGTCCCGCCGTCAGCGCGGCGACCGCCGTCAGCGGCAGGACGAACGCCGCCACCGTCCCCGCGCGGCGCGCCGCGCCGCCGGGGCGGGTGACGTCGCGGACCAGGCGGCGCCACACGTACCAGTGCGCCGGCACCAGCAGGGCCAGCATCAGGAAGAGGACCAGCACGATCACCGGGGGCTCCTACTTCTCGTCGCGTCCGCGTCGCAGGGCCCGCACTCCGCGCAACCCCATCACGCCAATGGCCGTCCCCAGGAGAAAGGACGTGACGGCGAGCAGAAGATGAACCCAGAAGTACCCGGTGGGGTCACCCGCGTCGTCGAAGGCGAGGCCGCTCGCATCGTTCCAGAGGTTCTTGACGAAAGTGATCCAGATGAACCAGCTCCAGATCCCGAACGCGAGCAGGAACCATGAAGCGGAACGGCTGAGTCTCATGGGGCCAGTATCCGGTGCACCGGTGTGGGCGGGGACGCCGGGTGGCGGTACTTTCTCGGACGTGCATGCTCTCAAGAAGGCCGCCGTCGCCGTGGCCACCGCCGTGCTGCTCCCCCTCGCCGCCGCGGGCCCCGCGCTCGCCGCGCCGTCCCCGCAGCCGTCGCCGCAGGTGAGACCCCCCGAGCGCATGTCGACCGTCGGCGGCGCCCGGCTCGGCCGGCCGGGCACGCAGGTGGACCTCGCGGGCGGCGCGCCGGTCCTGCCCAAGGAGCTGAGCGGCCGGTCGTGGATCGTGGCGGACGCGGAGAGCGGCGCGGTGCTCGCGGCGCACAACGCGCACTGGCGCCTCGCCCCCGCGTCCACGCTGAAGATGCTGTTCGCGGACACGCTGCTGCCGAAGTTCCCCAGGACGCGGACGCACCTCGTCAAGACGGCGGAGCTGTCGCGGCTCGGCGCCGGGTCCAGCGTGGTGGGCCTCAAGGAGGAGAACACCTACAGCGTCCACGACCTGTGGCTCGGGGTGTTCCTCAGCTCCGGCAACGACGCCGTCCACGCGCTGGCGGAGATGAACGGGGGCATAGCCAAGACGGTGCGCGAGATGAACGCGCGCGCCGACGAGCTGCAGGCCCTCGACACCGAGGTGGTCTCCCCGGACGGGTACGACGCCGCGAGGCAGGTGTCCTCGGCGTACGACCTGACGCTGATAGCCCGCAGCGGCATGCAGAACAAGGACTTCCGCGAGTACTGCTCGACCGTGCGGGCGAAGTTCCCCGGCGAGCAGAAGCCCGGCGCGAAGCGCGGGACGTTCGAGATCCAGAACACCAACCGGCTGCTGACCGGAGCCGGCGGCGTCACGCCCTACAAGGGCATCGCGGGCGTGAAGAACGGGACGACCACCCAGGCCGGGTCGACCTTCACCGGGGTCGCCGAACGCAACGGCCGGGTGCTGCTGGTGACCGTGATGAACCCCTCGTCGAAGGAGCCCCACGCCGTCTACAAGGAGGCCGCGCGGCTCCTCGACTGGGGGTTCGCGGCGGCGGGGAAGGTACGGCCGGTCGGCGAGCTGGTGCCGCCGAGGTCCGCGAGGACCGGTACCGCCCCCAGCGCCTCCCCGGACCGCCCCGGCGGGGTCCCGCCCCGGGTCGCCGGGGAGGCGGCCGAGGCCGCCGTCGCCGGATCGGCGGCCGGGCCGGGCGGGGCCGGGGTCGCCCTCGCCGTCGCGGGCGGGGTGCTGTCGACGGTGGCGGCCTCGGCGTTCCTGATCAATCGGCGGTGGCCGGCGAAGAGGGAGCGGTAGCCGCCCCCCGGCGGTCGCCCGTGGCGGACCAGGCCGCGCAGAACAGCAGCAGCCGGGCGGTGAGGCTGATCCACAGCAGCAGGGCGACGGGCACGCCGAAGGCCCCGTACGTCGACTTCGCGGCCACGCCCGCGAGGTAGCCGCCCAGGAGCATCTTCAGCAGTTCGAAGCCGACCGCGCCGATGAGGGCGGCGCGGACCAGGTCGTGGCGCGGCGGTTCCACGCCCGGCAGCAGCGTCAGCAGGTACAGCAGGAGCAGGAAGTCGGCGAGGACCGCGACGGCGAACGCGGCCGTCTGGAGCAGGACGCCGCCGGCCCCGCCCTCGGGGACGCCCAGCCGCTCGGCGGCCCGGCCGACGGCGGTGGCGCCCAGCGTGGACGCGGCGAGCGAGACGAGCGCCGTGCCGCCCAGGCCCAGCAGGAGCAGCCCGTCCTTGCCCTTGCGGACGATCACGTTGCCGTCGTCGGTGTCGTCGAGGGCCCACACGGCGCGCAGGCAGTCGCGCAGGGAGCCGACCCAGCCGATCCCCGTGAACAGCAGCACGCCGCCGGCGACGAGGCCGACCGTGCCGGCGTTGTCGACGAGGGAGCCCAGGTCGAGCCGGTCGGAGATGCCCGGCAGCTGCTCGGCGATCTTCTCCTGGGCGAGGTGCAGCCGCCCGTCGCCCAGGAGGGCGGCGCCGATGGCCGCGCCCAGGGTGATCAGCGGGAAGAGGGACAGGAAGCTGATGAACGTGATCGCGGCGGCGAGCCGCGTCCAGTGGGCGCGCTCCAGCGTCTCGTAGGCGCGCCAGGCGTGGGTGCGCAGGAGGCGGGCGGCCCAGGGGCCGATGACGGGGAGCTTGGTCAGCCAGTCCATGGCCGTACGCCTACCACCGGACGGCCCGCGTACCGCCCCGGGGGCCGCGGCCTGCCGCCGCCCGCCGGCCGACCGGGGTCAGCCGCCCCGGGGGGTGGCGGCCGGCTCGCCGACCGGTGAGCCCTGCGCGGGCACCGTCCTCACGGGGCCGCCGCCGCCGAAGTCGTACGTGTGCAGCTTGCGCCACACCGCGTCGGTGCCCTGCTCGTACAGGGCGAAGGAGCGCGCCGTCCACGCCGCCTCGAAGTCGGCGAGCTCCGCGAAGGCCCGGTCCATCGCCTCGTCGGGGATGCCGTGCGCGATCGTGACGTGCGGGTGGTACGGGAACCGCAGCTCGCGCTCCAGCGGTCCCGACGCGTCGCGGATGCGCTGCTGGAGCCGGGCGCACGCCTCGCCGCCCTCCACGACCCGCACGTAGACGACCGGGGAGAGCGGCCGGAACGTGCCGGTGCCGCTCAGCCGCATCGGGAAGGGGCGCCCGGCCCTGGCGACCGAGGCCAGGTGGGACCGGATCCCCGGCAGCAGCCCGGCGTCCACCTCCGTGGGCGGGAGGAGCGTGACGTGCGTGGGGATGCCGTGGGCGGCGGTGTCGCCGAAGCCCACGCGCCGCTCCTGGAGCAGGCTGCCGTAGGGCTCCGGGACCGCGAGCGAAACGCCGAGCGTTACGGTCCCCACGTCGTCCTCCTCATCCTTCGGTCGTGTCCGTGCGGGTGCGCCGGGGCGTCCGCGGGCCGGTCGCCAGTGTGGCGCTTCGGCCGGTCCTGTGGCCAGATCCGTCCGTCTCAGTGCTTGGCGGGCAGGAAGCCCACCTTCTCGTAGGTCTGGGCGAGGGTCTCCGCGGCGACGGCGCGGGCCTTCTCGGCGCCCTTGGCCAGGATCGAGTCCAGCGTCTCCGAGTCGTCCAGGTATTCCTGCGTCCGGGTCCGGAAGGGCGTGACGAAGTCCACGACGACCTCCGCGAGGTCCGTCTTCAGGGCGCCGTACATCTTGCCCGCGTACCCCTCGACCAGTTCGTCGACGGACCTGCCGGTGAGCGTCGACATGATCGTGAGGAGGTTGCTGACGCCGGGCTTGCCCTCCGGGTCGAAGCGGATCACCGTGTCCGTGTCGGTGACGGCGCTCCTGACCTTCTTCGCGGTCGCCTTCGGGTCGTCCAGGAGGTTGATCAGCCCCTTGGGGGTCGACGCCGACTTCGACATCTTCGCCGCCGGGTCCTGGAGGTCGTAGATCTTCGCCGTCTCCTTGAGGATGTACGGCGAGGGGAGGGTGAACGTGTCGCCGAAGCGGGCGTTGAACCGCTCCGCGAGGTCGCGGGTCAGCTCGATGTGCTGGCGCTGGTCCTCGCCGACGGGGACCTGGTCGGCCTGGTAGAGGAGGATGTCCGCGACCTGGAGGATCGGGTACGTGAACAGGCCGACCGTGGCGCGGTCGGCGCCCTGCCGGGCGGCTTTGTCCTTGAACTGCGTCATCCGGGACGCCTCGCCGAAGCCGGTGAGGCAGTTCATGACCCAGGCGAGCTGCGCGTGCTCGGGGACGTGGCTCTGGACGAAGAGGGTGCAGCGCTCCGGGTCGAGGCCCGCGGCGAGGAGCTGGGCGGCGGCCAGGCGGGTGTTGGCGCGGAGCTCGGCCGGGTCCTGCGGGACGGTGATCGCGTGCAGGTCGACGACCATGTAGAAGGCGTCGTGGGACTCCTGGAGCGCGACCCACTGGCGGACCGCGCCGAGGTAGTTGCCGAGGTGGAAGGAGCCCGCGGTGGGCTGGATTCCGGAGAGCACGCGAGGGTCAGCAGAGGCCATGGGCCCATTCTCTCAGGTTCGGCGGGCGACCCGGCACGGCCTGTGGACAACCGTCCGGCCCCCGGGCGGGCCCGCCCGGGGGCNGGANCGGNTGCGNACCGGGNGNCGCCGCGCGGGCCGGGCGGGCGCCGTGCGCCGCGGCCCGGGAGGCNCCGTGCGGGCCGGGAGGCACCACGCGGGCGCCGTGCGCCGCGGCCCGGGAGGCACCGTGCGGGCCGGGAGGCGCCGCCCGGGCGGCCCGTCGGGCCCACGCTACGGCAGGACCCGGCACAGGGCGTCGAGGGCGCCCGGCCAGGCGCTGTCGGTGGGGGTGGCGTACCCGACGACGAGGGCGTCCCGGCCGGGCGGGGCGTCCGGGTGGCGGAAGGCGTCCAGGCCCTGCAGGGCGAGCCCCTGGAGGGCGGCGGCCCGCAGGACGGCCCGTTCGCTGCCGGGCGGCAGTTCCAGGACGGCGTGCAGGCCGGCGGCGATGCCGGTGACGCGGATGCCGGGCGCCCGCTCGGCGAGGGCCGCCACGAGCTGGTCGCGGCGGCGCCGGTACCGCAGCCGCATGCCGCGCACGTGCCGGTCGTACGCGCCGGAGGCGATGAACTCGGCCAGGGTGAGCTGGTCGAGGGCGCTGGAGGCCCACTCGACGTCGCCCTTGGCCGCCAGCACCTCCTCGACCAGGTGCCGGGGCGGCACCATCCAGCCGAGGCGCAGTCCGGGGGCGAGGGACTTGCTGACGGTGCCCAGGTAGACGACCCGCTCCGGGTCGAGGCCCTGCAGGGCGCCGACGGGCTGGCGGTCGTAGCGGAACTCGCCGTCGTAGTCGTCCTCCAGCACCAGCCCCCCGGTGGCCCGCGCCCAGTCGACGAGCGCGGCCCGCCGGCCGGGGACGAGGGCGCCGCCGAGCGGGAACTGGTGGGCGGGCGTGATCAGCACGGCGCCGGGCCGGGGCGGTCCGCCCCCGGTCAGGGCCTCGGTGCGGGTGCCGTGCTCGTCGAGCGGCAGCGCCGGGGTGCGCAGCCCGGCGGCGGTGAGGGCGTCCCAGTGCGCGTCGAGGCCGTACGACTCCACCGCGACGTCCCGGACGCGGCGGGCCCGCAGGACGGCGGCGAGCAGCAGGAGCCCCTGGGCGAAGCCGGAGCAGACGACGATCCGCTCGGGGTCGGCGTGCACGCCGCGCGAGCGGGCCAGGTACTCGGCGAGGGCGGCGCGCAGTTCGGGGCGGCCGCGGGGGTCGGTGTAGCCGAACGCCTCGTGCGGGGCGTCCGTCAGGGCGCGGCGGGCCGCCTTGAGCCATTCGGCGCGCGGGAAGGACGCGAGGTCGGGGGTGCCGGGGTGGAGCGTGTGGANGGGCCGGCCCGATCGGGGGCGGCCCCTCCNCNACGGCAGTTCGGGGCGGCCGCGGCNGNCGGGCGG
>NZ_CP095474.1:1008710-1012252 GCF_023614315.1 Streptomyces sudanensis
GTGCGGCGGCGGCGCGGCGGGCGACGCGGGTGCCGGAGCCCTGGCGGGCGGTGAGCCAGCCCTCGGCGACCAGTTCGGCGTAGGCGTCGGCGACGGTGTTGCGGGCGACGCCGAGGTCGGCGGCGAGGGTGCGCGACGACGGCAGCCGGGTGCCGGGGGCCAGGCGGCCGGTCCTGACGGCCTCCCGGAGGGCCTCCATGAGTCCGGCGCGCAGGCCGGGGCCCTGGATCTCCACGTGGAGGTCGGCTCCGAACGCGGCGGAAATGGCCCGTGATCCCGTCATGGGAATGGACCATACCGGCACGCCAACACCGGCGTACGGTCGAGGACATGACGACGCAGACGCAGCAGGCGCAGCAGACCCGGGCCCCCGCCGGCACCCCGGCCGCGGACGGCGGCCGNGNCCCGAGCACNCCGCCCGCCTGGCCCCCGCGGAGCTGGTCCCGGACGTGTACCGGGCGATGGTCCGGTTGGACGCCGCCGCCCACCAGGGGCTCGACCCGGCGCTGGCCGAACTGGTCAAGATCCGCGCCTCGCAGATCAACCACTGCGCGTTCTGCCTGGACATGCACTCCAAGGACGCGCTGGCGGCCGGGGAGGGCGTCGAGCGGATCGTGCAGCTCGCCGCCTGGCGGGAGTCGCGGCACTTCTACACGGAGAAGGAGCTCGCCGCGCTCGAACTGACCGAGGCGATCACGCTCCTGACGGACGGCTTCGTCCCGGACGAGGTGTACGACCGGGTCGCGGAGCACTTCGACGAGACGGAGATGGCCCATCTGATCTCGTCGATCATCGTGATCAACGCGTGGAACCGGTTCGCCGTGACGGCCCGTTCGGTGCCGGGCCACTACCGGCCCGGCCAGTACAAGGGCCTGTAGTGGCCCGGCCGCACGGGGCGGCGCGCGCGGAGGAGTTCCGGGCCCTGCACCACGGCCGGGCCCCGGAGGACCCGCTGGTCCTCCCGGGCCCGTGGGACGCGGCGAGCGCGCGGGTCTTCGCCGAGGCGGGGTTCCCCGCGCTCGCGACGCCGTCCGCGGGGATGGCGGCGTCGCTCGGGTACGAGGACGGGCACACGCCCGCCGACGAGATGTTCGCGGCGGTGGCGCGGATCGTCCGCGCCGTGGACGTGCCCGTCTCGGCCGACCTGGAGGACGGGTACGGGCTGCCGCCGGAGGAGCTGGCGGCGCGGGTCCTCGACGCGGGCGTGGCCGGCGTGAACCTGGAGGACGGCGGGCCCGGCGGGCTGGCGGACCCGGCGGCGCACGCCGACCGGCTGGCGGAGTTCCGCGCGGCCGTGGGCGGCGCGGTGTTCCTCAACGCCCGCGTGGACACGTACGTGCGGGGCGTGCCGGACCCGGAGGAGACGGTCCGGCGGGCGAGGCTGTACGCGGAGGCCGGCGCGGACTGCGTGTACCCCCTGCTGGCGCCGCCGGACCTGCTGCCGGTGCTGCGGGCGGAGGCGGGCGTCCCGCTCAACGCGTTCGCCGCGCCCGGCGGCCCGCCGCCCGCCGAGCTGGGCCGGCTGGGCGCCTCCCGGATCACCTGCGGGCCGGTCCTGCACGAGCGGGCCGTGGCGGCCCTGCGCGGCATCGCCGCCGCCCTGCGGGACGGTGCGGGAGCGGGCTGAGCGGGCCCGGACGGCGGGAGCCCCCGGCGGCGTACGGCCGTCCGGGGGCTCCTCGGGTGGTGCGGGGTGGTGCGGGCCGGGTGGGGCCGGTCAGATGAGGCCGAGGCCGCGCACGGCGTCGCGCTCCTCCTCCAGCTCCTTCACCGACGCGTCGATGCGGGTGCGGGAGAACTCGTTGACGTCCAGGCCCTGGACGATCTCGTACCGGCCGTCCTTGCAGGTGACGGGGAAGGAGGAGATCAGGCCCTCCGGCACGCCGTACGAACCGTCGGACGGGATGCCCATGGAGGTCCAGTCGCCCTCGGCGGTGCCGTTGACCCACGTGTGGACGTGGTCGATGGCGGCGTTCGCGGCGGAGGCGGCGGAGGACGCGCCGCGGGCCTCGATGATGGCCGCGCCGCGCTTGGCGACGGTCGGGATGAACTCCTCGGCCAGCCACTGCTCGTCGTTCACGACCTCGGCGGCGTTCTTGCCGCCGACGGTGGCGTGGAAGATGTCCGGGTACTGCGTGGCGGAGTGGTTGCCCCAGATCGTCAGCCGCTTGATGTCGGAGACGGCGGCACCGGTCTTGGCCGCGAGCTGCGAGATGGCGCGGTTGTGGTCGAGGCGGGTCATCGCGGTGAAGCGCTCGGCCGGCACGTCCGGGGCGGCGGCCTGGGCGATGAGGGCGTTGGTGTTGGCCGGGTTGCCGACGACGAGGACCTTGATGTCGTCCGCGGCGTTGTCGTTGATGGCCTTGCCCTGCGGCTTGAAGATGCCGCCGTTGGCCTCCAGCAGGTCGCCGCGCTCCATGCCCTTGGTGCGGGGGCGGGCGCCGACGAGGAGGGCGACGTTGGCGCCGTCGAAGGCGACGTTCGGGTCGTCGGTGATCTCGATGCCCCGCAGCAGCGGGAAGGCGCAGTCCTGGAGCTCCATGGCGGTGCCCTCGGCGGCCTTCAGGCCCTGCGGGATCTCCAGGAGGCGCAGCTTGACCGGCACGTCGGCGCCGAGCAGGTGACCGGAGGCGATGCGGAACAGCAGCGCGTAGCCGATCTGGCCGGCCGCGCCGGTGACGGTGACATTCACGGGAGTGCGGGTCATGTGCGATCTCCGTAAGACAGCTGGCGGTGGGGGTCCCTGCCCCGGGTGACGGGACGTCCTCCGCGCCGGGGGTGCCCGGTGTCGCCGCACACTCTCTCGACGTGGAGATATCCAGCGGTCAGGCTATCCGACCCGGCACCTCCCCAATCCCCGCCCCCTTGTGGTGCGGCTCACCCGGGCGGAGCCGTCGTGCGGTCAGGGAGCCGCCGTGCAGCCCGTCGTCCCGTCGCGGAGCCTGGCGCAGGCGCTCGCGGCGGCACCCGCCGGGGCGACGACCATCGGGGTGTACGCGTCGCCGTCGGCGCCGACCGCCGCGCTCCGGACGGTGCCGGCGGCGGTGACCTCGACGGTGTCTCCGGGGGCGGCCCCGCTGACGCGGGCCCAGGCGGCGCCGCACGCGCTGCTGTGGCGGACCTCGACGAGGACGGTGCCGACGACGGTGGACGCGATGGTGGAGCCGTACGACCCGCCGCAGCCCATGGCGTGCGGGTCCTGCCCCTCGCACGCCCCGCGGTGGCAGCCGACGCCCACGGGCGGGGACGGCGCGGGGGCGGCCGGTGCGGCGGTGCCGGCGGGGGCGGCGACGGGCCCGGCCGCCCGGTCCCCGCCGAGCCCGGGGAGGAGCATCGCCGCGGCGAACACGAGGAGGGTGCCGAGGGCGCCGGCGAAGAACATGGCGACGGTGAGTCCGGCCTGCCGGACCGGGCTCCCGGGGGGCCTCGCGGCGGCGCCCGGCGCCCCGTTCACGCCCTGGGGGACGGGTACGGACGCGGGGGCGGGCGCTCCGGTGCGCGGCCGGTCCCTCCGCACGCCGGGGGCGGGACTGCCGGGGGCG
>NZ_CP095474.1:1012309-1013819 GCF_023614315.1 Streptomyces sudanensis
ACCCGGGGGTGCGGGGGTCGGACCCGTACGGGACGGCCGGGGCGCCGGAAGGGGTGCGGGGGCCNGGGGCGGCTCCGGCGGGCCGCCCGCCGCGCTTCCCGGCACGGCTCCGGGCCTGTTCGGCCAGTTCCCGCAGGGTGGCCAGCGGCACCGGGTCGGTGCCGGTCGCGTCGGCCAGGGCCAGGACGGCGTCCGCGGGCGCGAGCGACCGCCCGTCCAGGTACCGCTCCCAGGAGTCCCTGCCGTACCCCGTGCGGGCCGCGAGCGCGTCCGGGTCCAGCCCGCCGCGGTCCACCAGCCCGCGCAGGGCGTCCACGAACTCCCTGACCGGCGGGTCGAGTTCCCCCGGAAGCGCCTTCCAGCGAGGCATGCTCCCCCCTCGGTGTCCCGGACCCCCGGGCCGTCCGGGCCGTCCGGCGCGCCCGTGCGGACGCGCGTGCCCAGGATGGCAGTTCGAGTGGCCGGTTTCCCAGTTGTGGCCGAGTGCCCGCACCGTTCCGGAACTGTCACTTCCGTGCCACAGGGGCCGGGCGCGCCTTGATCGGGTCCGGCGCGTCCGTGACGCTGTCGGTGCGGGGTGCCCGCCCCGTTCTCGGGGGAGGGGGCGGGCGCCGCCGTCCACGCCGCGGGACGTCCACCGCACGGCGCGGGACGTCCACCGCACGGCGCGGGACGTCCACCGCACGCCGCGGGACGTCCACCGCACGGTGAAGGCGTCTACCGCACGGTGAAGCGGACCACTTCCTTGAGGAACGGGATCTCCAGCCACGGTTCCGGCTGGGTCATCAGGGCGAAGAGGACGATGCCGCCGCCCAGCACCCCGTACGTGATCATGTCCGTGAACCGGGACCGCACGGCGAGCATCCCGACGGACGGCAGCACGCGCCGCATCACGGCGCCCGCCAGCAGCGCGGCGCCGACCAGCAGCGTTCCGATCCGCGGGGCGTGGGGGAACGGGTCGATCCCGACGATCAGCAGCCCGAGCGCGGTAAGCCCGAGCACGGCGAGCAGCGGCCACTGGCGGGCNGNNGNGNGCGCGNCGCCGGGGCGGCCCGCCCGCCGCCCTCGGGCGGTACGGTCCCCTCGGTCACCGCGGGCGGCCGGCGCGAGGCGCCCGGCGCGGACGCGCCCCCCTGGACGCCGTCGCCCCCCTGGACGCCGTCGCCCTCCGGTACGGCACCCTCGTCCTCCGGTACGGCGGCGTGGGCGCCCTGCCGGGCGCCGTCGTCGTCCGGTACGGCACCCTCGTCCTCCGGTACGGCGGCGTGGGCGCCCTGCCGGGCGCCGTCGTCGTCCGGTACGGCACCCTCGTCCTCCGGTACGGCGCCGGGGGACGAGCCGGTTCCGGTGGGCTCCCCGCTCCCGGCGCCGTCGCCCCCGGCGTCCCGGCGGGAGGTCGCTCCCCGGGCGGTGCCGTCCTCGGCGGGGCCGCTTCCCGACGGCTCCCCGGCCCGCGCCCGCTCNNNCCCCGGGCGCCCGGACACCGCCACGGCCCGGCCACGGCGGNCCC
>NZ_CP095474.1:1013843-1021798 GCF_023614315.1 Streptomyces sudanensis
GCCCGACGACCGTCTCCGCCCCGACCCGGGCGTCGGCCTCGTCGGCCTCGTCGGGGGTGCCGGGCCCGGCGTCAGCGGCGGAGGTGCCGGGTTCGGCGGAGGTGCCGGGTTCGGCGGAGGCACCGGAAGCAGCGCCCTCGGCGGAAGTGCCGGTCCCGGCCGCGTCAGGACCGTCGCCCGCGTCGGGAGCAGCGCCCGCGCCGGAAGCACCGGCCCCGTGCGGTCCGGCACCCGGTGTCGTTTCCGGCCCGGCGTCCCTCCCGGACCCGCCCGGCCCGGCGTCCGCCGCCGAGGCGGGGGGCGTCGTACCCGGGTGGGCGGGGTCCGCGGGCCTGGGACCGTCGTTCGGCATGGGGTGGCCTCTCCCGGTCAGAGCGCCGCGCGCTCGGCCGCCTCGACGACGTTCACCAGCAGTTGGGCGCGCGTCATCGGGCCGACACCGCCCGGGTTCGGGGCGATCCAGCCGGCCACCTCGCGCACGTCCGGGTGGACGTCGCCCATGATCCTGCCGCTCTCGTCGCGGCTGACGCCCACGTCCAGCACCGCCGCGCCCGGCTTGACGTCCTCCGGCTTGATCAGGTGCGGCGCGCCGGCCGCGGCGACCACGATGTCGGCCCGCCGCAGGTGCGCGGAGAGGTCCCGGGTGCCCGTGTGGCACTGCGTCACCGTGGCGTTCTCGGAGCGCCGCGTCAGCAGCAGCGGCATCGGGCGCCCGATGGTCACGCCGCGCCCCACGACGACCACGTGCGCCCCGGCGATCTCCACACCGTGCCGCCGCAGCAGCGCCACGATCCCCGCCGGCGTGCAGGGCAGCGGCGCGGGCTCGCCGAGCACCAGCCGCCCCAGGTTCATCGGGTGGAGGCCGTCCGCGTCCTTCGACGGGTCCATCAGCTCCAGCACCCGGTTGGTGTCCACGCCCTTGGGGAGCGGAAGCTGAACGATGTAGCCGGTGCACGCGGGGTCCTCGTTCAGCTCGCGGACCACCGCCTCGACGTCCTCCTGCGTGGCCGTCGCGGGCAGCTCCCGCTGGATCGAGGCGATGCCCACCTGGGCGCAGTCGCGGTGCTTTCCGGCCACGTACTTCTGGCTGCCGACGTCCTCGCCCACCAGCAGCGTCCCGAGCCCCGGCGTGACGCCCCTGGCCTTCAGGGCCGCCACACGGGCGGTCAGGTCGGACTTGATCGCTGCGGCTGCGGCCTTGCCGTCGAGAATCTGGGCGCTCATGCGTCCATCCTCCCGGATGCACCCGCCCGGGTTCCAATCCGGGGGCGCCGCCTCCCGGTGGCAGGTTGCGCTTGCACAACGCACAGACATTCGAGCTGGACAAACTTACCGCGCATTTATGACGATGATCCGCACAGTGCCGCGGGCAGTTCCGGGGGGCGGACGCGCTCCACAGGCTCCTTCCTCCTCCGCGATGGCCGCGCCGTCCCCGCACCATGGAGGAATCCCGGAAATGAGCTTCGGCGACCCGAACAACCCCTACGGGCAGCAGCCCCAGCAGCCCCCGCAGGGCCAGCCCGGCTACGGTTACCCGCAGCAGCAGCCGCAGGCCGGCTACGGCTACCCGCAGCAGCAGCAGCCCGGTTACGGCGGCTACCCGGCCGCCGCGCCCATGAAGATGCCCGGCCTGATGACGGCCGCGCGCGTCCTGCTCTTCATCTTCGGGGGCCTCCAGATCATCGTCGGCATCGTCCTCGCCATCGGCATCGCCGCCGCCAAGAGCGCCGTCGACACGTACGGCGGCAGCGCGGAGGCGGGGACCATGCTCGCGGGCTTCGGCTTCGTCGTCGTCTTCCTCCTGCTGGCGTTCGCCGCGTGGGCCATCATCCTCGGGGTGAAGTTCGGCAAGGGCGGCAACGGCGTCCGCATCACGGCGATCGTCTACGCGTCGCTGCTCATCGTGCTCAGTCTGGCCAACTTCGTCTCCGACCAGCCCAACGCCGCCATCGGCGGCATCATCGGCCTCGCCATCGGCGGCATCGTCCTCGCCTCCATGGTGAACAGCAGCGCCTCGGCGTGGTTCAACCGTCCGCGCTTCTGAACCGGCTCCCACCGGCACGGCGCCCGAAGGCCGCGGCCCCGCCCACCCGGCGGGGCCGCGGCCTTCGCCGCGTCGCACGACCTCGATCACGTCCCCCGCCCGCACCCGGTCCCCGCTCCCTTCCGGGACGCGAGGCTTAGCCCGTCATCCGCGGAGGCTCCTGAGCATCACCGCGTACAGCGGGGAGTCGGCGAACGGACGCTGTTCGCCGACCTTGGCGTAGCCCCAGCTCTCGTACAGCGCTTGCACCTTCGGGTGCGTGACGTCCACCAGCAGCACGGCCAGGTCCTCGGTGCGCTCCTTCAGCAGCGCGTCGTGGAGCCGCCCGGAGACGCCCTGCTTGCGCCAGCGCGGGCGCACCATGACCTCGGAGACGGCATAGGTCGAGGTGTAGCCGTTGTTCGGTCGGAAGTCGGTGGAGCGCCACCACTCCCGGCCGGGCTGGAGGGGAGCACCGTAGGCGAAGCCCGTGGGCTCCTCGCCGTCGAACGCCACCACGCACGTGAAGCCTTCCCGGCCGGACCAGTGGTCGACGAACCAGGGGAAGCGGCGGTTGAACTCGTCGTCCATGGCGTCGGCGTAGGCGTCCGCGTGCACGTCGATCAGCATCTGCCTGAAGCCCTCGGGCAGGTCGCCGTACCGGTAATGCCGCAGATCGATCCCGCTGGTCACGCTCGACTCCATTCATCTCGCATTCGGTCCGCCCAGTCGCGGGCGTAGGACGTGGTCGGCGCCAGGCGGAAGAGGTCCCGGTGGAAGTCCCCGATCAGCGTCCTCATCCGTCCGGGCAGTGGGGTGCCGTCCATCGTGGTGAAGACGTCGGCGGCCGTTCGCGTGGCCTGCTCCAGCTCCCCCTGGCGGAGTTGGGAAAGCGCGAGCCGGCACATGGCGAGCGCCCTGTTGCGTCGGAAGTCCCGCGGCATCCGGCTCAGCGAGCGGTGCGCCATCGCCTCGGCCTCGGCGAACCGGCCGTTGCGGTTGAAGACGATGGCCGCGAGGTGGTCGACTTCCGCCGCGCCGTAGAAGGCTGCCCATCGCGGACGCTCCTCGTCGGCAGCGCGCCCCAGCGCCTCCTGCGCGGAGCCGAGCGCGCGCTCGGCCGCCTTGGCGTCCCCGAGGTTGGCGTGGGCCAGCGCTACGCGGACGCGGCCCATGGACCCGAAGAACGGGTCCCTGCGGGCGGCTGCCGAAGCCTGGGCGGCCTGGGCCGCGGCAAGCTGCTCGGACCAGTTCCCGCGCTGGGACGCGAGAATCGCGATGTTCACCCACACCTGCATTTCCGTCGGGGCGTCCTGGGAGAGGCCGGAGAACACCGTCGCCTCGTGCAACCGCCGCTGCGCCTCGTCCAGCTTTCGTAAATCGGTGAAGGCCCAGGCCGCGATGGTCGTGAATTCGGCCGCGAGGGCGTACAGGGCCCGGCGGACCCGCTCACTGGCACTGCCCCGCTGCTGAAGGTCGAGGACTCTCCGCCGGCCCTCGATCGCGGCATCCGCCAGCGACAGCTGCCCACCGCTCCGGTCGTCCGCCTCGATCAGGGAGTGCACCGATGCCGCCGCGCGCCTCACGTCACTCATCCCGACCGACCACGGCTGTCTGACGAAAGGGGCCGCGCCGACAGCGGTCCCGCTGGTTGAAACGATGAAGTCGCGACGCCTCACGGGTGCCTCCGGAGGGGGGTGCATGGAGCGTGGTGCGCTGAACCCCAGGTCTTCTACGGAACAGTCGAACACACGCTCAAGCGCTGCGCATGCCCTGCCAATCGGCCGACGGTGTTTTCCCGCCAGCCAGTTGCGGATCGTGCGGGACGAGATCTCTCCGGCCCGACCGGTGACGTGCCACAGGGCGTCGTTGAGTTTGAAGGCCAACTCCTCCTGCGTGAGCCCGAGTTCCCTCATGCGCCGCCGTAGGGCGAGGTTCTCTCCCATGACACGACGGTAGCGCTGTGTCACGTCACGTCACCAGCGGTCAGGTGAGGGAACGGCAAAGTCTTCCGGTCGGCGCCGCCGTCGTGAGAGGAGAGCCTTCCTGTGATCCGCGACCGGACCGTCGTTGACTGGGTGTCAGCCGCAGGGAGCGACCATTCCGTCCTGGTCTCCCTCTCCCTGCGTCGTGCGGAGAGCCCGGCCCCGGGAGGTCGTTCCACGGGGTCGGGCCACCCCGGCCCCGTGGAGGAACCACCTCGTGACGACGACCACCGCCGGAACTTCCGGAACGGACGACCCCGGCTACACCCGGACGTGGCCGTGCGAGCCCGAATCCGCGCAGCGGGCTCGACGGCTCGTGTCGACAGCGCTGGCCCTGTGGGGCATGGGCGACGTGGCGGCGGCCGGTGAGCTGATCGCCTCCGAGCTCGTCACCAACGCCGTCAACCACTCGGCCCGCAGGGACTTCCGCATCAGGATCTCGCGCCCCGGTCCCGGGACCGTCCGGATCCTCGTCGCGGACACGAACCGCGAGGAGCCCGTCCCGCGCGATCCGGGGGACGACGCGGAGAACGGGCGCGGCCTGCGACTGGTGGAAGCGCTCAGCACCGAGTGGGGCTGCGACCCCAGGCCCTGGGGCAAGGTCGTCTGGGCCGAACTGAGGACGACATGACCGCGCCACGGGCCCGGCAGTCGGCGAGGTGAGGACCGCCGGCCGGGCCCGGGTTGCTCTCCGGAGCGCTCGCGCGGAGGTGCGCGCACGCACCGGGGCCGCCCGGCGAAGGCCGGACGGCCCCGGTGCGCACCGCGTCCGTGCTCAGTGGAAGAAGTGGCGGGTGCCCGTGAAGTACATGGTCACGCCGGCCTTGCGCGCGGCCTCCACGACCAGTTCGTCGCGGACCGAGCCGCCCGGCTGGACGACGGCCTTCACCCCGGCGGCGGTCAGGATCTCCAGGCCGTCCGGGAACGGGAAGAACGCGTCGGACGCGGCGTACGAGCCGCGCGCCCGCTCCTCGCCGGCCCGCTCGACGGCCAGCTTGGCGGAGTCGACGCGGTTGACCTGGCCCATGCCGACGCCGACGCTGGCGCCGTCCTTGGCGAGGAGGATCGCGTTGGACTTGACGGCGCGGCAGGCGCGCCACGCGAAGGCCAGCTCGGCCAGTTCGGCGTCGGTGAGGGCGTCACCGGTGGCGAGGGTCCACGTCGACGGGTCGTCGCCCTCGGCCTGGAGGCGGTCGGCCACCTGGAGCAGCGCGCCGCCGTCGACGGGCTTGACCTCGACGGGCGCGGACGGCGCCCCGGGGCAGCGCAGGACGCGGATGTTCTTCTTGCGGGCGAGGACCTCGACCGCGCCGTCCTCGTAGCCGGGGGCGACGATGACCTCGGTGAAGATCTCCGCGACCTGCTCGGCCATGGCGACGGACACCGGGCGGTTGACGGCGATGACGCCGCCGAAGGCGGACAGCGGGTCGCAGGCGTGGGCCTTGCGGTGGGCCTCGGCGACGTCCGCGCCGATCGCGATGCCGCACGGGTTGGCGTGCTTGATGATCGCGACGCACGGGTCGGCGTGGTCGTAGGCGGCGCGGCGGGCGGCGTCGGTGTCCGTGTAGTTGTTGAAGGACATCTCCTTGCCGTGGAGCTGCTCCGCCTCGGCGAGGCCGCCCGTGCCGTCGACGTAGAGCGCGGCGCCCTGGTGGGGGTTCTCGCCGTACCGCAGGACGCTGCGGCGGGTGTACGCGGCGCCGGTGAAGTCGGGGAACGCCGACTCGTCGGCGGGGGCGTAGGAGGACGCGAACCAGGAGGCGACGGCCAGGTCGTACGCGGCGGTGTGCCGGAACGCCTCGGCGGCGAGCCGCTTGCGGGCCGCCAGGTCGAAGCCGTCCGCCGCGACGGCGGCGAGGACGTCGCCGTACCGGTCGGGGGAGGTGACGACGGCGACGGACGGGTGGTTCTTGGCGGCGGCGCGGACCATCGAGGGGCCGCCGATGTCGATCTGCTCGACGCACTCGTCGGGGGCGGCGCCGGACGCGACGGTCGCCTCGAACGGGTAGAGGTTCACCACGACCAGGTCGAACGGCTCCACGCCCAGCTCGGCGAGCTGCTCGCGGTGCGCGTCGAGGCGCAGGTCGGCGAGGATGCCGGCGTGCACGCGCGGGTGCAGCGTCTTGACGCGGCCGTCCAGGCACTCGGGGAAGCCGGTCAGCTCCTCGACCTTGGTGACCGGGACGCCGGCGGCGGCGATCCTCGCGGCCGTGGAGCCCGTGGAGACCAGCTCGACACGCGCCTCGTGCAGGCCGCGGGCCAGCTCCTCCAGTCCCGTCTTGTCGTAGACACTGATCAACGCGCGACGGATGGGCTTATTCACCGACATGAACCTTTCGTCCCTCAATGCGGTAGCCGTGCCGGGCGAGACGCCCCACGACCTCGACGAGCAGTGTGCGCTCGACTTCCTTGATGCGCTCGTGGAGAGCGACCTCGTCGTCCGTGTCCCGGACCTCGACCACGCCCTGGGCGATGATCGGGCCGGTGTCGACGCCGTCGTCGACGAAGTGGACGGTGCATCCGGTGACCTTCGCGCCGTACGCGAGCGCGTCCCGCACTCCGTGGGCACCGGGGAAACTGGGGAGCAGGGCGGGGTGGGTGTTGACCGTCCGCCCGCCGAAGCGCGCCAGGAACTCCTTCCCGACGATCTTCATGAAGCCGGCCGAGACAACCAGGTCCGGCTCGTACGCCGCGGTGGCCTCGGCCAGCGCGTGGTCCCACTCCTCCCGCGTCGCGTGGTCCCGCACCCGGCACACGAACGTCGGCAGGCCCGCCCGCTCGGCGCGCTCCAGGCCCGCGATGCCGGTGCGGTCGGCTCCGACGGCGACGACCCGGACCAGGGAGCCGTACCCCTCGGGGTCGGCGGCGATCGCGTCGAGGAGCGCCTGGAGGTTCGTTCCGGAGCCGGAGACCAGGACGACGATGCGGGTGGCGGGGGCGGCGGGGNCACGGGGGGACTCTTTTCGCGTGAGCGGGGCGTGCGATGTGCGGCTTTGTATGGTCGTACGAACGCGCCCTGTGACCCTGTACGGGGAACCCTACGAACGCGCCGGCCGTCAGCAACGATACCGGCACACCGCACCTCCCCCGCGGGACGGGGGCCGGGGCGGGCGGTAGCGTCTGGTGCGGAACCGTTCCCCGTGAGGCCGCGCAGAGCAGACGGACCGGGGGCGGAGGGATCACGACGACAGGGAAGACGTTCACCTCATGCCGGACCGAGGCCGCCAGTCCACCGACGACAGCAACCCGTTCGCGCCACCGCCGGAGGGGAGCCCGGACCAGCCCTGGCAGCCGCGCCGCTCGGCGGACGGGGACGGCGGCTCCGGGGACGGCAGCTCCGGGGACGACGGCTCCGGGGGTGGCGAGGAGGACCGCGACGGGCGCCGGGGCCGCCGGTGGAGCCCGCGCCAGCCGGGCCGCTCCTCGGACGTCTTCGGCGGCGAGCCGGCCCGGCAGGAACGCCCCCGGCAGGAGGGGCCGCAGCTCCGCTGGGACCCGAAGGACCCCGCGCAGCGGCGCGCCCGGTACGCCCTGCTGGCGGGCATGTGGGGCTTCTTCTTCGCGGTCTTCGACTTCCCCGAGCTGGGCCTGCTGCTGGGCGCGCTCGCCCTGTACTGGGGCGCCAGCTCGCTGCGCGGGCGGGGGCGCGGACGGGGCGAGGCGGCCGAGGCGACGGCGGGGTCCCAGACGACGGCGGCGGTGAGCGGGCTGATCACGGGCACGCTGGCGCTGCTCATCGTGGCGACGATGTTCGCCTTCCAACTCGTGTACCGGGACTTCTACACCTGTGTGGACGACTCCCTGACCAAGGACGGCCAGCTCTCCTGCAACGAGCAGCTCCCGGAACCCCTGCGCGGCCTGATCGGCGTCAAGCGGTAGGCCCCTGCCGGGGCAGGCGGGNGGGCCCGGCNNCCGGNGCGGGCCCGGCCGGGGGCGGGGGNCGGTTA
>NZ_CP095474.1:1021803-1048265 GCF_023614315.1 Streptomyces sudanensis
CCNNNTGCGGGGCCTGCGGGTCCTGCGGGTCCTGTGAGCCCTGCGGGTTCTGCGAGTCCTCCGGGGCTCCCGCGGCCTCCCGGCCCCCGGGGCCCCGTAGTCCTTGCCGTCCCGGCGAGCCCGGCAGGTCCCGTGGGTCCTGGCGGTCCCGTGGGTCCTGGCGGTCCTGCGGGACGCGGGCGTCCTGCGGGGCCCGGGCGCCCTGCGGGACCTGCGGATCCTGCGGGACGTACGAAACGCGACGGTCCTGCGGGACCTGCGGTGGCGGCGGCGGGGGCGCCGGGGTGTCCGGGCGGGCGCCCTGCCCGCGGGTGCGCCAGATCCGCAGCGCCAGGGCCGTCGGCACCGCGACCACCGCCGTCCACGCCAGGGCCGCCGCCCCGGTCCGCCACCACACCGGGCCGAAGGCCGCCAGCCTCCCCGACCCCAGCGGCCCGGACGCCGCCGCCGCCAGCGCCGCCGCCGCCGCGCCGCACAGCACCGCCGCGAGGGCCGCCGCTCCCGCCGTGCGGGCGGCGCTCCAGGTCTCGTCGCGGCGGGCCAGCGGGGGCGCGGCCTCCTCCGCCGTGCACCACCCGGCGACCAGCCCGGCCGCCAGCGGCACCGCCAGCGCCACCGCCGCCGTCCAGCCGCCCCGCGCGCCGTCCGGCACGGCGGCCAGCAGCGGGAAGTCCGGCAGCGCCGGTGTCCCCGTCACGCCCAGCGGCGCCACCACCGCCCCCGTGCCCAGCGCGAAACCGGGCCCCAGCCCGTACGCCGCGCCCCACACCGCCGCGTTCGGCAGCAGGGCCAGGGCCAGGGCCGCGACCGCCACCCGTCCGGCCCAGCCGGCCGAGAGGCCCGTCAGGGACCCGTACGCCGTGCTCCCGTGCCAGGCGAGCGACCCCGCCACCAGCAGCGCGCCCCCCGCGAGCAGCACCAGCACGGCCCCGCCCGCCGCCCGTGCCGCCGCCAGCGAGCGAGTGCGCGCCGGGGCCCGCCGCACCCACTCGGGCAGCCACTGCGGCAGCGGGCCGAGCGGACGCCCGCACGCGCTCCACGCCCCGGACGCCGCCGCCAGCACCACGACGGGCGGGAGGTGCCCGGCCGCGCTCGGCAGCCGGGCCTCCACGGGTCCGCCCAGGGCGTAGAGGACGGCCCCCGCGGCGAAGGCGGTGTACCCGGCGGACACCGCGTACACCGCCCCGGCGGGGGCCGGCCTCGGCCGCGTGCCACCCGGTTCCAGGGCGTCGCGGGCGGCCCGGTGGGCGAGCCACACCGGCAGCACCGCCGGCAGCAGGGGGACGACGCCGACCGGGGCCGGGACGCCGGAGAGCGTGTCGGGCCGTACGAGTTCCACGCCGTGCGCCAGGAGCCACAGGCCCGCCGCCGCGTGCAGGGCGCCGGCCGGGCCGCCGTCGGGGTACGGGGAGCCGATCCACGCGGCCATGACGAGGACGGTGAACGCGCCGAGGCCCAGTCCCGCCGCGGCCAGCCCGCGCGCGAAGGCCCGCGCCGCCGCCGTGGCGGGGCGGGCGCCGTACACGACGGGCGGCGGCTCGGCGGGGGTGATCGCCCCGGGTTCTCCGGAGGCGATGGGGGTGGCGGAGGCGGACACGGAAGCGGACACGGAATCATGCTGCCAACGACACACGCCGTAACCACGCAACAGGCGAACGCCCGCAGTGTCGCCCAATATACGTTTATGTACTTTTTTGTTACGCACCGTGTTCGCGGAGGCTGACGATGACGCAGGACACGATCGGCGGGACGCCGGTGACGGCCGCACCGGACCCGCCGCCCGAAGCGGTGGAGGCGCCCGAACGGGTGGGGGCACCCGGGCCGGCGGAGGCGCCCGAGGCGATGGAGGCGCCCGGGCCGGCGGCGGCCACACGGCCCGTGACGCCCGTCGAGGCGTTCGAGACGCTGTACGCGTGCGTCGCACCCGACCTGGTGCGCCAGGCGTACCTCCTGACCGGGCGGCGGCGAGCGGCGCGGGAGGCCGTCGAACGCGCCTTCCACCAGGCGTGGGACCACTGGCCCGAGGTCGCCGTCGACCGGGACCCGGCCGGCTGGGTGCGGGCCGCCGCGCACGGCCACGCCCTCTCCCCCTGGCACCGGCTGCGCCACCGGTTCCGGCTCCCCGACCCGCCGGCGGGCGGGCCCGTGGCGCGGGCGCTGCGCGACGCCCTGCTGGAGCTGCCGCCCCCGTACCGGCGCACGCTGCTGCTCCACGACGGGCTGGGCGTCGGCCTGCCGGAGGTGGCGGCCGAGACGGAGGCCAGCAGCCCGGCCACCGCGCACCGGCTGCTGCACGCCCGCGGGGCGGTCGCGGAGCGGGTGCCGCCCCTGGCGGACCCGGACGCGCTGCGCGAACACCTGGCGGAGCTGCTGCAGCAGGACGCGGCGGTCGCCCTGGCCCCGCCGGAGGCGGTGCGGGCGGGCGGCGAGCGGCGCGTGTGGCTGTGGACGCGGGCCACGGCGGCGCTGTCGGCGCTGATCGCGATGGCGACGGCGTTCACCCTGGCGACCGCCCCGACGCGGTACGAACCGCCGCCGGTGCCCGGCGCGGCGGTGACGGGCGTCCCCGCCCTGGGCGGCCCCGAGCGCTCGGAGCGGCAGGACGAGC
This sequence comes from Streptomyces sudanensis, assembly GCF_023614315.1. Taxonomy (NCBI): domain Bacteria; kingdom Bacillati; phylum Actinomycetota; class Actinomycetes; order Kitasatosporales; family Streptomycetaceae; genus Streptomyces; species Streptomyces sudanensis. Next base: position 1,024,412 of record NZ_CP095474.1, read on the forward strand.
GGCTCCGCCTGCACCTGGACCGGCAGCCGGTGACCGGTCCGGCCCGGCTGGTCCCCTCGGCACGCTAGGACCCGCCGCACGGAAGCGGGCCCGCCCCCCGGTACTCCCGGGGGACGGGCCCGTTTCCGATGTGCGCGGCCCGTGGCCGGGCGCGTGCCCTACGCGCGGGCGGCGAGGATCTCGCGGGCGAGCTTCGCCGTCTCGGTCGGCGTCTTGCCGACCTTGACGCCGGCGGCCTCCAGGGCCTCCTTCTTCGCCTGCGCCGTGCCGGACGAGCCCGACACGATGGCGCCGGCGTGGCCCATGGTCTTGCCCTCGGGCGCGGTGAAGCCGGCGACGTAGCCGACGACCGGCTTCGTCACGTTCGCCTTGATGAAGTCGGCCGCGCGCTCCTCCGCGTCGCCGCCGATCTCACCGATCATGACGATCAGCTCGGTCTCCGGGTCGGCCTCGAAGGCCTCCAGGGCGTCGATGTGGGTGGTGCCGATGACCGGGTCGCCACCGATGCCGACGCAGGAGGAGAAGCCGATGTCGCGCAGCTCGTACATCATCTGGTAGGTCAGCGTGCCGGACTTCGACACCAGACCGATCCGGCCCGGCTTGGTGATGTCGCCGGGGATGATGCCCGCGTTGGACTGGCCCGGCGTGATCAGACCGGGGCAGTTGGGGCCGATGATGCGGGTCTTGTTGCCCTTGGACTTCGCGTACGCCCAGAAGGCGGCGGAGTCGTGGACGGCGATGCCCTCGGTGATGACGACCGCGAGGGGGATCTCCGCGTCGATGGCCTCGACGACGGCGGCCTTGGCGAAGGCCGGCGGGACGAAGAGGACGGAGACGTCGGCGCCCGTCTTCTCCATCGCCTCGGCGACCGTGCCGAAGACCGGCACCTCGGTGCCGTCGAAGTCGACGGTCGTGCCGGCCTTGCGCGGGTTCACGCCGCCGACGATGTTGGTGCCGTCACCGAGCATGAGCTTGGTGTGCTTCATGCCCGTGGCGCCGGTCATGCCCTGGACGATGACCTTGCTGTCCTTGGTGAGGAAGATAGCCATGGTGTGTCTGTGACCTCGTCCCTTTTACTTCGCAGCCGCGAGCTCGGCGGCCTTGTCGGCCGCGCCGTCCATGGTGTCCACGCGCTGCACCAGCGGGTGGTTGGCGTCCGACAGGATCTTGCGACCCAGCTCCGCGTTGTTGCCGTCGAGGCGCACGACCAGCGGCTTGGTGACTTCCTCGCCCTTGGACTTGAGGAGCTCCAGGGCCTGGACGATGCCGTTGGCGACCTCGTCGCAGGCGGTGATGCCGCCGAAGACGTTGACGAACACGGACTTGACGTCCGGGTCGCCGAGGATGATCTCCAGGCCGTTCGCCATGACCTCGGCGGAGGCGCCGCCGCCGATGTCCAGGAAGTTGGCCGGCTTCACGCCGCCGTGCGCCTCACCGGCGTACGCGACGACGTCCAGGGTGGACATGACCAGGCCCGCGCCGTTGCCGATGATGCCGACCTCGCCGTCGAGCTTGACGTAGTTGAGGCCCTTCGCCTTGGCGGCGGCCTCGAGCGGGTTGGCGGCGGCCTTGTCCTCCAGCGCCTCGTGCTCGGGCTGGCGGAAGTCGGCGTTGGCGTCCAGGGAGACCTTGCCGTCGAGGGCCAGGATGTCGCCGGAGGCGACCTTGGCGAGCGGGTTGACCTCGACGAGGAGGGCGTCCTCCGCGACGAACGTCTTCCACAGGGTCACCAGGACCTCGGCGACCTTCTCGGCGACCTCGGCCGGGAACTTCGCCTGCGCGACGATCTCGCGGGCCTTCTCGATCGTGACGCCCTCGTTGGCGTCGACCGGGACCTTCGCGAGGGCCTCGGGCTTGGTGGCCGCGACCTCCTCGATGTCCATGCCGCCCTCGACGGACGCCATGGCCAGGAAGGTGCGGTTCGTGCGGTCGAGGAGGTACGAGACGTAGTACTCCTCGACGATCTCCGGGGCCGTCTCGGCGATCATGACCTTGTGGACCGTGTGGCCCTTGATGTCCATGCCGAGGATCTGCTGGGCCTTCTCGACCGCGTCCTGCGGGTCCGAGGCCAGCTTGACGCCGCCGGCCTTGCCGCGGCCGCCGACCTTGACCTGCGCCTTGACGACCGACTTGCCGCCCAGCCGCTCCGTCGCCTCGCGCGCCGCCTCAGGCGTGTCGATGACTTCACCGGCCAGCACCGGTACACCGTGCTTGGCGAAGAGGTCCCTCGCCTGGTACTCGAACAGGTCCACGCGCGTCCGTCCCTTTTCTGGTGATCGCGGTTCGTTGTCATGCGTGGGCGTGCCGCGCGCCCGGAGCACGGGCGGAGGGCAACGTGACTGCTCTGTCACAAGGGAGGCGTACACGGTGTCCGTGGACGCGGCATGTCCGCCTCGCAGGTTATCCCCGGAGGGGGTGCCACCCTAAATCGCAGATCACACCGGAACGGTGATACCCGTCACAGACGGGACCCCCGGACGGGCGGCCCCTCCGCCCCCGGAACCGGGCGGACGGGGGCCGGGCGCGGGNNGCTGTNGACNGNAACAGTTANACATATNTTTTTAAGAGACACGACCGTGCGCGGGCCGGACGGGGCGGGACGCGGGACGGGGACGCGGCCCGGGTGCAGGCCGGGTACAGGCCTGGTGCAGGCCGGGTGCAGGCCGGGCGCAGGCCCGCGCACGGTCCGTACGCGGCCGGGCACCGGCCGGCGGCACCGGGCGCCGCCCTCCCTGCCACCCGGTACCGCCGCCCGGTACCGCCACTCGGTACCGCCGTGGAGGCACCCGTCCGGGCGGGCCGGGGTCCGCGCGGNNGGCCGTCGGGGCGGGCGCGGTCGGGGCGGGCGCCCGCCCGGTGGTACGGAGGGCGGTCCGGGCGGTGGCGGCCCAGGGCCGGTCAGACCGGCTCGGGAACCGGTATCGGGCGCTTCTCCAGGGCCGCCGCCATCACCTCGGGGAAGAGGTCCGGGGTACACGCGAACGCCGGCGCCCCCAGCGCCGCCAGGGCGGCGGCGTGCTCCCGGTCGTACGCGGGGGCCCCCTCGTCGGACAGGGCGAGCAGCGTCACGAACTGCACCCCGGCGGCCTTCATCGCCGCGACGCGCTTCAGCATCTCGTCGCGGATGCCCCCCTCGTAGAGGTCGCTGATCAGCACCACGACCGTGTCGGCGGGCCGGGTGATCCGCGACTGGCAGTAGGCGAGCGCCCGGTTGATGTCCGTGCCGCCGCCCAGCCGCGTGCCGAACAGCACGTCCACCGGGTCGCCGAGCCGGTCGGTCAGGTCGACGACGGACGTGTCGAAGACGACGAGCCGGGTCGCGATCGACCGCATCGACGCCAGCACCGCGCCGAACACCGACGCGTACACAACGGACGCCGCCATCGACCCGGACTGGTCGATGCAGAGCACGACCTCCTTCCTGACGGCCTGCGCGGCCCGTCCGTAGCCGATCAGGCGCTCGGGGACGACCGTGCGGTACTCGGGGAGGTAGTTGCCCAGGTTGGCGCGGATGGTGCGGTTCCAGTCGATGTCCCGGTGCCGGGGCCGGCTGATGCGGGCACTGCGGTCGAGGGCCCCGGTGAGGGTGGCCCGGGTGCGGGTGGCGAGGCGCTTCTCCAGGTCGTCGACGACCTTGCGGACGACGGCCCGCGCCGTCTCCCGCGTCGTCTCGGGCAGGGCCCTGCCGAGGGAGAGCAGTGTGCCGACGAGGTGGACGTCCGCCTCGACGGCCTCCAGCATCTCCGGTTCCGCCAGCAGGGTGGACAGGCCCAGCCGGTCGATCGCGTCGCGCTGCATGACCCGCACGACGGAGGTGGGGAAGTACGTGCGGATGTCACCGAGCCAGCGCGCCACGGACGGCGCCGACCCGCCGAGCCCCGCCGACCGCTCCCGGCGCCCCCGCCGATCCGCCTCACCGCTCCCGCCGTACAGGGCGCTCAGCGCGCCGTCCACGGCGGCGTCGGTGCCGGTCGGCGTGTGGCCCGTGCCGTCCGCCGCTCCCCCGCCGAGCACCATGCGCCAGCGCCGCAGCCGCTCGTCGTCGCCGTTCACCGGCCCACCCCCGCAAGCTCGTCGTCGTTCGGCCGCCGGTGGTCCAGCAGCAGGTCCAGCAGGGGCAGCACCCCGTCGGCGCGGTCCTCGTCGAGGCCGGGGCCGAAGCCCGGCGCGCCCGCCCCGGCGAGCGCCGCGCCCCCGCCTCCCGCGGGTCCGCGCCGGAGGAGTTCGCCGAGCGTGCGGCGCACCCCCGGCTCGTACGCGGAGAACGTGCGGCGCAGCAGCGGCAGCACGCCCGTGAACGCCTCGGCGGGCACGGCCGTCAGCCACGCGTCGACCAGGGCGAGCAGTCTCCCGTCGTGGACGAGGAGCATGCCNCCCNGNGCCGCCCCCGCCCGCCCCTCCGAGGAACCCCTCGATCCAGGCGGCGGCCTCGGCGGGCGCCGTGCCGGGTGACAGCGCGAGGCCCATCAGGCGGGCGGCCTCCTCCTCGGGGAGCAGCCCGTCGTCGAGGAGGAGCCGGGCGGCGCGGCCGCGCAGGGCGCCGGGGACCGTGTCGCGCCGGGCGAGGCGCTCCAGGACGGCCGTCCACCGCGCGGTGACCTCGTCGGCGTCCGGGAGGAGCCGTACCGCCGTGTGGACGGCGTCGACATGGCCGCGCATCTCGGCGGCGCCGTCCGCGTCCAGCCCCGTGCAGGCCGGCGGCAGGCCGACGCAGATCCGCAGGGCGAGGCCGGTGGCGACCTCCGCGAGCGCGGCGGTGTCCGTGGCCCGCACGTCCCCGTAGCGGAGGGTGCGGGCGAGGGCGGGCAGGGCCCGGGCGAGGTGGCCGACGTCGGCGTCGAGCGCGGCGCGGTCGGCGAGGGCCTTCACGACCGGGGGCAGCGCTTCGGGCAGGTCGGCGAGGAGGCACCGCTCGGCGAGGGCCGTGATCTCCGCGAGGACCGTGGAGGCGGCGGCCTCGGCCCCGGCCTTGGCGGTGGCGGCGGACAGGACCGTGGTGCCCCACACGCCGGCCTCCGCCACCCGCACGTGGAGTTCGGGCTCCCAGCGCAGCCGCCAGGTCTCCCGGAACGTGCCCGTGCCGACGGCCCGCTCGGGCACCCCCCAGTCGATCCCCAGGAGGCGCAGCCGGTGCAGGAGGCGGCTGCGGGCCGCGTCGGTGTCCTTGCGCAGGTCGAGGGCGAGTTCCCGGTCGGCCGCCTCCGGTCTGAGGCGCAGGGCGCGCCGGAGCCGGTCGAGGTCGCGCTGGAGCGGTACGGCGGGCGCCCCGTCGGGCACCTCGCCCAGGGCGTCGCCGACGACGAGCCGGTCGTGGATCAGGGCGAGCGGCACGTCGGAGCCGTCGCACATCACCGCCCGGACGGCGTCGGTCGTCTCGGTGAGCCCGGCCAGCGGGCGCCCGCGCATCGCGGCGAGCGTCCCGGCGAGCCGCACGGCCTCGATGACGTGGGCAGACGACACCGGGTGGTCCTCGTCGCGGAGGAGTCCGGCGACCTTCGTCATCCACCGCTCGACCGGCCGGTCGGGCGCGGCGAACAGGTGGCCGTACCAGCCGGGCGAACCGATCCCGGCGCCGTACCCGGAGCGGCGGGCGAGCCTGCGGTGCGTCCACGGCACCCAGGTCGTCTCGGTCCTGACCCTGGGGAGGCCCTTGAGGAGGGCCCGGTCGGCGGTGACGGGGTGCTTCCCGGCGAGCGCCGGGACGTGCCAGGCGCCGCAGACGACGGCGACGGCGTCGTCGCCGTGCTCCCGGCGGGCGGCCCGCAGCCGGAGCCGCATGTACGCCTCGCGGAGGGAGTCGCGGGTGCCGCCGTGCCCGTACGTCTCGCGCAGCGCCGTCATCGCCTCCGCGACGGCGGCGAACGGGGCCAGTGGGTCGCCCGCGTCCGCCGCGCGGTGCTCGACGACGTCCTCCCACCAGCGTTCCGGGTCGTCGTACCCGGCGGTCGCGGCCAGTACGGCGAGGGGGTCGGCCCGCAGTCCGCGGCGCCGCCCGCCGGCGGACGGCCCGCCCGGGCCGCCGGGGGCGTCGTCGTCGGGGGCGTCGTCGCCGGGGGCGTCGTCGCCGGGGGCGTCGTCCTCGTCCTCCTCGTCGTCCCACGTGGGGTCGCCCATCATGGCGAGGGTGTGGGCGGCGGGCAGGTCGACGAAGTGGAGGGCGGCGCCGTGGTCGAGCGCCCAGCGGACGGCGACCCACTCGGGCGAGAAGGCGGCGAGCGGCCAGAACGCGGCCCGCCCGGGGTCGTCGACGGCGTGCGCCAGCAGGGCGACCGGCGGGCGCATCCGTTCGTCGGCGGCGAGCGGCAGCAGGGCGTCGGCCTCCGGCGGGCCCTCGATCAGCACGGCCCGGGGGCGGGCCGCGTCGAGGGCGGCACGGACCGCGCGGGCCGAACCGGGCCCGTGGTGGCGCACTCCGAGCAGCAGGGGTCCGGTCACACCGACACCTCCCGGCAGGCGCGGTAGAAGTCCTTCCAGCCGTCCCGCTCGCGCACGACGGTCTCCAGGTACTCCTGCCAGACGACGCGGTCGGCGGCCGGGTCGCGGACGACGGCGCCGAGGATGCCGGCGGCCACGTCGGCGGGGCGCAGCACGCCGTCCCCGAAGTGGGCGGCCAGGGCCAGCCCGTTGGTGACGACGGAGATCGCCTCGGCGGTGGAGAGCGTGCCGGAGGGCGACTTGAGCTTGGTGCGGCCGTCCGCGGTGACGCCGCCGCGCAGTTCGCGGAAGACGGTGACGACGCGGCGGATCTCGTCGATGCCCTCGGGCGCGCCGGGCAGGTCGAGGGAGCGGCCGATCTGGTCGACGCGGCGGGAGACGATGTCGACCTCGGCCTCCGGCGTCCCGGGCAGGGGCAGGACGACCGTGTTGAAGCGGCGGCGCAGGGCGCTCGACAGGTCGTTGACGCCGCGGTCGCGATCGTTGGCCGTGGCGATCAGGTTGAAGCCGCGTACGGCCTGGACCTCCTGGCCCAGTTCGGGGATGGGCAGCGTCTTCTCGGACAGGATCGTGATGAGCGTGTCCTGCACGTCGGCGGGGATGCGGGTCAGCTCCTCCACCCGGGCCGTCATGCCCTCGGCCATGGCGCGCATGACCGGGCTGGGCACGAGGGCGTCGCGGCTGGGGCCGTGGGCGAGGAGCCGCGCGTAGTTCCACCCGTACCGGATGGCCTCCTCGGGCGTCCCCGCCGTGCCCTGGACGAGGAGCGTCGAGTCGCCGCTGACGGCCGCCGCGAGGTGCTCGGAGACCCAGGTCTTGGCCGTGCCGGGGACGCCGAGCAGGAGCAGCGCCCGGTCGGTGGCGAGGGTGGTGACGGCGACCTCGACGATCCGCCGGGGGCCGACGTACTTCGGGGTGATCACCGTGCCGTCCGGCAGCGTGCCGCCCAGCAGGTACGTGGCGACCGCCCACGGCGAGAGCCGCCAGCGCTCGGGCCGGGGCCGGTCGTCGGCCGCGGCGAGCGCCTCCAACTCGTGTGCGAACGCGTCCTCGGCGTGCGGACGCAGCGCCCGGGCGCCGCTCCCGGAGCCGGTCTCGGAGCCGGTCTCGGGGCCGGTCCCGGCGCGGACGTCCTCGGTGGTCGCGGGCATGGTCATGGAATCCCCCTCCAGATCGTTCAGTCGTTCGACCGGGTCTGGAGTCCACCGTGCACCACGCCACTGACAATCACCGGCCCCGTCCGGTGCGGGAGGGGCGAGGGCGCTGCGGCGGGGTCCGCCGCGCGGCCGGGTGCCGGCCGCGCGACGGACCCGCCCGGGGGGCTACTTGTCGGCGATCGGGGAGACCGCGACGCAGCTGAGGGCGGTGGCCTTGCCGCCTCCGGACGCCTCCTTCAGCACCTTGCCCTCGTGGATGATCTTGCAGGTGGCCTTGACGTCCTGGACGCCGGCGGCGACCGGCGTGACGACCGGCGCCTCGATGCCCTTCAGCGTCACCGTCTTGCTCCAGGGCAGGGTCGGCTTGTCGACGGTCACCAGCTTCGGGTTCATCGCGTCGCCCTCGCCGCCGTTGTAGGTGATCGAGTCGATGTTGGAGCCGGTCACCTCGTACGTCACCTCGTACGTCGTGTTGAGCGCGCTGTCGACGCGCTCGGCGGCCTCGTCGGGGTTCAGCGCGCAGGCGCCCAGCCCGAACGTCATGGAAGCGGCGGCCAGGACGGTGGCGGCGGATCGGATCGTGCGGTTCATGTGTCCCCCCGGAAATCGGATTCTGAGAACCCAACAGTACGGGTGCGCCGCGACGGTGCCCAACGCGGGAGCCGTCGCCGCAGGTCGGCGCCGGTTGTCAGTGGCGGGTCCTACGGTCGGGGCCATGACTGAGCAGGGGGTGCGCTGGACGGCCGAACAGGTGCTGGCTCTGGCGCCTGACGCCGCCTCGCGCAAGGCGGGGAGCAAGCTGGGCACCGCCGGGCCGTGGTCCGGCGCGGGGTGCGCGGACACCGGTGCGGTGTGGGGGCTGTGCGAGGGCAGCGGCAGTAAGCCGTACCGGACGGCCGTCGACCTCACGGGCCCGGCGTACACGTGCAGTTGCCCGAGCCGGAAGTTCCCGTGCAAGCACGCGCTGGGGCTGCTGCTGCTCTGGGCGTCGGACGCGGCCGCCGTGCCGGCGGGCGCGGAGGCGCCCGACTGGGCGGGGAAGTGGCTGGAGGACCGGGGCGCGCGGGCGGAGGCGCGGAAGCGGAAGGACGACGCCGGGCCCGCCGACGAGGAGGCCGCCCGGCGCCGGGCGGCGGCCCGGGCGGCCCGTGTCACGGCCGGTGTCGAGGAGTTGGAGCGGCGGCTCGCCGACCTGGTGCGCGGCGGTCTGGCCGCCGCCGAGCAGGCCGGGTACGGGCTGTGGGAGGAGACCGCGCGCCGCATGGTGGACGCCCAGGCGCCGGGCCTGGCGGCGCGGGCCCGGGAGTTGGGCGCGATACCGGCGTCGGGCCCCGGCTGGCCCGCGCGGCTGCTGGAGGAGAGCGCGCTGACGCACCTGCTGGACCGGGCGTGGCTGGGCGTCGACCGGCTGCCGGAGCCGCTGGCCGCGACGGTCCGCGCCCGGGTCGGCCTGCCCGTCCCGGCGAAGGGGCCCGTGATGCGCGACCGCTGGCTGGTCCTCGCCCAGTACGACACGTCGGACGGCAGGTTGACGACGCGCCGCATATGGCTGCACGGGCGGGAGACGGGGCACACGGCGCTGCTGCTGTCGTTCGGGGCGGCCGGCCGGGTGCCGGAACTGGCGCTCGCGGTGGGCGTCGTCGTCGACGCGGAGCTCGTCCGGCACCGCGGGGCCGGGCAGTTGCGGGCGGAGCTGGGCGAGCGGTTCGGCACCCCCGTGCCGGGGGACGTGCCGCCGCCGGGCGGGACGGTGGGCGACGCGCTCACGGCGTACGGGCTGGCGCTGCGGGACGATCCGTGGCTGGACTCCTGGCCGGTGACGCTGCGCGACGTGGTGCCCGTGCCCGCGGTGGAGGGCTGGCAGCTGGCCGACGCGGACGGCGGGGCCGCACTGCCCGTCACCGGCTCGGTTCCGGCCCGGCCGGGGCTGTGGCGGCTGGCGGCCCTGTCCGGCGGGGCGCCGGTCACGGTGTTCGGCGAGTGCGGCCACCGCGGATTCACACCGCTGGCCGCCTGGTCCCCGGACGCGCCGGGCACGGTCCCGCTCACCTGACGGCTGGAGGAGAAGACATGACCGCCACCTGGGAAGACCTCGTCACCTCGGCCCTTCTGGGCACGGACCGCCGCCCGCCGCCGCTCCCGCCCCGCACACCGCCGCCCGGACGAGCGGCCGCGGGCGGAGCCGGGGGCCGCGGCGCCGGGGAGNNGNCGGCCGGGGGGTCCGGAGGCNCCCGTAGCGGGGGCCGGGAGGGAAGCGGGGGCTCCGGGTACGGGACCGCCGTGGACGCGCCGGTCGCCCTGCTGGACGCGGCCGCCGTGCAGACCGTGCGGCGGCGGGCCGGACTCGTCCCCGCGGCCGCCGCGNCCCTGCCGGGGCCCGCGCCGGGTGACGGGCGCCCGCCGCTGCCCGANGCCGCCGCGCGCCGGCTGGCGCAGCTGCTCGCCGGCCGGCCGTCGGCGGTCGGCGGTGGCCGCCGGGGCACCGCGCCCGACCTGACCGAATTGCTGCCGCAGTGGCTGGCCGCCGCCCACGCGTACGGCTACCGTGCCCCCGCGGCCGCCCTGCCCGCGCTGCTCGACGCCGCCCGCGCCCGTACCGACCTGCGACCGCAGGCGCTGGCGTTCGGCGGGCCGCGCGCCCGGTGGCTGGCCGCGTTCAACCCGGACTGGAGGTTCGCACTGCGCGGTGCGTCCGGCGGGGCGGCGCTGCCCGCCCCCGACGACGCCGGGGACGTGCGGCGGCTCTGGGAGGAGGGCCTGTTCGCCGAGCGGGTCGCCCTGCTGGAGGCCGTACGGGCGCACGATCCGGCGGCGGGAGTGGACCTGCTGGCGTCGACGTGGGCGGCGGAGCGCGCCGAGGACCGGCTGATGTTCCTGGACTCGTTGCGGGCGGACCTGTCGGCGGCCGACGAGGAGTTCCTGGAGGCGGCCCTGTCGGACCGCAGCCGCAACGTCCGGTCCACGGCCGCGGAGCTGCTGTCCGCGCTGCCCGGGTCGGCGTTCGCCGCGCGGATGGCCGCGCGGGCCGCGTCGTGCGTCGGACCGGACCGCACCGGGCGGCGGGCGGCGATCGCGGTGGAGGCGCCGCACGAGTGCGACGCGGGGATGCAGCGCGACGGTGTCGTACCGCAGCCGCCCTCCGGCCGGGGCCGGCGGTCCTGGTGGCTCGGCCAGCTGGTGGAGGCCGCCCCGCTCGGGCTGTGGCGGGAGCGGTTCGGCGGGCGGACCCCCGCCGAGATCGTGGCACTGCCGGTGGCCGACGGCTGGGGCGACGAACTGCACGCCGCGTGGTGCACGGCGGCGGTGCGGCAGCGGGACGCCGAGTGGGCGCGGGCGCTGCTCGGCTCCCCGTCGACGTCGCCCGCGGCGGGGCCGGGGGTGTCTTCCTCGGCGGCGCTGCTGTCGACGCTGCCGCACGGGGAGCGGGCGGAGTGGGTCGCGGCGTTCATCTCGGCGCACGGCCTGTCGGAGGCGTTCCAGCTGCTCGGGGTGTGCGCGGTGCCGTGGTCCGGGACGCTGGGACGGGCCGTGGTGGACGCGCTGGACATCGCGCGGGAGGCCGGGAGCTATCCGTGGAGCTTCAGCGGGGTGATGGGACTGGCCGAGCGGTGCCTCGACCCTCGCGAGGCGGACCGGCTGGAGGCGCTGACGGCGGTGCCCGACGAGGGCGAGGACGCGGCGCCGGGGGCGGGCGGGTACTGGGCGGAGGCGTTCCAGCGACTGGTCGCCACCCTGCGACTCCGCGCGGCGATGCACGCGGAACTGGCGCCTCCGGGGACCTGAGCGACCTCCGGCTTCCCTCCCGGGAGGCCGGCCGGGAGGAACGGGCGCCCCGCCGCCCCCGGGGCCGGCGTCCCGGAGAGCGGGCGGCCGGGGGGACGAGCCTCCGGGGGCGGCCCGCTCCACACGAGGCGCGGACGCCAGGGGGCGGCCCGGGCCGTGCGGCGGACGGGCCGAAGGGACGGGGTCCGGCCGAAGGACGGCCCGGCCGGAAGGACCGCCCGGCCGAGCGTACCGACGGTCCCGGGGGCGCCGCCCCGCGGAGGAACCGGCCCGGCGAACGCCGGAGAACACGGCCCCGCACGGAGGAGGGCCCGCACGAAAGAGGGCCCGCTCGGCCGCAGGAAGCGGCCCGGAGCGCGGCCCGGTCCGGGCGGAGGGGGCCCGCTCGGCCGGCCCGACGGCCCGGCCCGGAAGACGGACGGCCGGAGACCCGGCCCGGTCGGGCCGGCGAACGGCCAGGACCGCGCGCCGGCCGACGCGACGCGGCGCTCACGGTGCGGCGCTCACGAGGGGGCGCCCCCGGGCTCAGGCCCCGAGGGGCGAACGGCCGAGCCCGCGCGCCGGCCGACGCGACGCGGCGCTCACAATGAGGCGCCCCCGGGGTTCAGGCCTCGGTCGGCTGGCGGACGTGGGCGTTGACCCAGTCGACGATGGACGCCGTCGTCGCACCGGGCGTGAAGATCGCCGCGACGCCCTTCTCCTTCAGCGGCGGGATGTCGGCCTCGGGGATGATGCCGCCGCCGAAGACCTTGATGTCCTCCGCGTCGCGCTCCTTGAGCAGCTCCAGCACGCGCGCGAACAGCGTGTTGTGCGCGCCGGACAGGATCGACAGCCCGATCGCGTCGGCGTCCTCCTGGATCGCGGTGTCCACGATCTGCTCCGGCGTCTGGTGCAGGCCGGTGTAGATGACCTCCATACCGGCGTCGCGCAGCGCCCGCGCGATCACCTTCGCACCGCGATCGTGGCCGTCGAGACCCGGCTTGGCCACCACCACGCGGATCGGACCGGTCACACCCATCACTGCCTCCACATGCGTCCCCCGTACCTGTGTGCCGGGGAGGTGAACGAACGTTATCGCCAGCATCCCGCAACCGGTCGTTTCGCGGTCAAGAGCGAGGGGGAAATCACACGTGGGACATGTTCACCGCGTGTCGTACCCGTACCGAGTGGGTCGCGGGCCGACCGGGGCGGACGCGCCCCGGAGCCGTGACGAGGCCGTCGTACTTCCGCGCCGTCAGCCGCGCGGCGCGAGAGTACGGCGCATCCCCACCCTCGGCCGCGGCGCCTGAGGGCATACGGGGAGGCAGCCGCCCTCCGTGTGCCGCCCACCAGGAGGTCGGCCATGCGGGAACCACCACCGTTCGTCACCGCGACCGTTCTCCGCGCCGACGCCCTGAGGTCGGCCGTCGTGGAGGCGGCCGTCCTCGCCGGGCACCTGCTGCTCTACCCCACGGGCCTGGCCCCGGCGGCCCTGCGCCCCGGCAGGTGCCCCGCCACCGCGCCGCACGGCACCCGGCCGCCCGTCGTCCTGCTGCACGGGCTCTCCGACAACTGCTCCGTCTTCGTCCCGCTGCACCGCGCCCTCGCCCGGGACGGCACCCGGCACGTCCGGGCGGTCAACCACTCGCCGCTCACCTGCGACCTGCGCACCGCCGCACACCGGCTCACCGACCACGTCGACGAGCTCCGCGCCCGCACCGGCCACGACGAGGTCGACCTGGTCGGGCACAGTCTGGGCGGGCTGGTCGCCCGGTACTACGTGCAGCGGCTCGGCGGCGCCTCCCACGTCCGCACGGTCGTCACCCTCGGCACGCCCCACGAGGGCACCTCCGCCGCCCCGCTCGCCGGGGTGCACCCGCTCGTCCGCCAGATGCGCCCCGACTCCCCCGTTCTGCGCGAGCTGGCCGCCCCGGCGCCCGGCTGCCGCACCCGCTTCATCAGCTTCTGGAGCGAACTGGACCTCTGGATGTCCCCCGTCGAGACGGCCCGCCTCGACCACCCCGACCTGGACACGGTGAACGTCCGGGTCGGCGGCGTCGGCCATCTCACGCTCCCGGTGCACCCCTCGGTGACGGCCAGGGTCGTCGCGGAACTCGACCGCGAGGCACCCGCTTCCGGAACCACGGGATCCGAGAACGTGGCGTGAAAACGCCACCACATGTCGAACGGATTTCGAACGTACGGCCAAGGGTCGGTGTGCGCTCCGCCGAAAGGCGACCGAATGCCCGTTTCCACGAGCGGTAAACCCCACCGAAGATTGTCGGTTGCGCAGGCCGCCGGGTACAGTCGCGCCCACTGCTTCCCCTCCGGGTCCCCGCCAGGGACCGCCCGGAACCGGTTCTGCTGCCGAGGCGAGAGAGAAGTTGGTGAACGACCAGCACCCCCACGCCGGCTACGTCGGAGACGACGCGTACGCCACGGGCAGTTTCACGACCGGCGAGAGCGGTTTCGACGGCGGCGGTCACCAGGTTCCCGCGTACGGCCTCGGTTCCCATGACGCCGGCGCCTACCAGACGGTTGCGCCCTCCTACGGAGACGTCCCCGGCGGCTACGGCACCGGGCACGACGGCCGGTACGACACCACCGGGTGGCCCGACGCCTACACCGCGTACACCGACCGGACCGGCCAGTGGGACGGGGCCTCCTGGTCCCAGGCGCAGGACGACCGGCAGTACGCGGCGACGGCGCCCACCTACGAGGCGACCGGCCAGTGGTACGTGCCGGAGACCGGGCCCTACGGCGCCGGACCCTACGACGCCGACCCCTCCGGCACCGGGACGTACGGCACCGTCCCCCATGACCCGGCGGCGTGGAACTACGCGCCCGAAGAGGCCGCTCCCGCCGGGGCGTTCATCCCCGGGCAGTACGCCCCGCCGGCCGACGGCGACCTCTTCGGGGCCGGCCCCGAGGCGGTTTGCGGCTACGAGGCCGAGCCCGACGGCGAACCGCAGGCCGAAGCCTTCCCCTCCGGGCCGGAGGACCTCGCCGACGGCCTTCCCGACGATCCCGCCGACGAGGACCTCGTCGACGGCGGTCCGTCGACGGAGCCGCTGGAGGCGCTCGACGAGGCCGTCGCCGTCGCCTCCGTGCCCGGCCCCCGCNNNGCCCGCCGCTCCGGCGGCGGCCGCAGCAGGCGGCGCACCCCGGCCCGGCGTTCCGCGCTGCTCACCGTGGCCGTGCCGTCGGCGTGCGTGATGGGGGTCGCCGGCATCGCCGCCGCGTCCGTCAGCGGGCTCACCGGTGCCGAGCAGGACGAAGGCACGGCGGTGACCGCCGCCGACCCGGCCGCGGTGAAGCCGGCCGTCGTCAACAGCGCGCTCGACACCCAGCTCGCCGCACTCGACGCCGAGGCCCTCGACTTCGGCGACCGGGCCAGCCGCACGCAGGAGCGCATCGACCTCAAGGCCCGCCAGGAGGCGGAGCGCAAGAAGCGCGAGGAGGAGGCGAAGCGCCGCGAGGCCATGCGCCCCAAGTTCGCGCTGCCGGTGCAACTGCGCCAGCTGAGCGCCGGCTACGGCCAGGCGGGCGTCAACTGGATGTCCCTCCACACCGGCATCGACTTCCCCGTCCAGTACGGCACGCCCGTGATGGCGGCGACGGACGGCACCGTGCGCACCCAGTGGAACAGCGCGTACGGGAACATGGTCATCGTCACCGCCCAGGACGGCACCGAGACCTGGTACTGCCACCTGAGCAGCGCCAAGATCCGCTCCGGCTTCGTCAAGGCGGGCGACGTCATCGCGTACTCCGGCAACTCCGGCAACTCCACCGGTCCGCACCTGCACTTCGAGGTGCGGCCGGGCGGCGGCACCGCGATCGACCCGGAGGCGTGGCTCCGCCAGCACGGCCTCGACCCGACCGGCTGACCGGACGCCCGCCGGACCGGTCCGGCGGCCGGCCCCCCGGTCCGTCTTGACGGTCCTCCCCCGCGTCCGGCGGCCGGCCCGCCAGCCGGTCCGCCGTCTGATCGACGACCGTCCCCGCCGCCGGTGAGCCGGACGGTCGTCCGCCCGGCTCCGCGTCGTCCCGGGTCCCTAGAGCTTCTCGACCGGCGCGTACCGCAGCAGCAGCCGCTTGGGCTTCCCGTCGCCGAAGTCGACGGTCGCCTGGGCGTCGCCGCCCGACCCGGTCAGCGCCGTCACCGTGCCGAGGCCGAACTGGTCGTGCGTGACCCGGTCGCCCACGGCCAGCGCGATCACCGGCTTGTCCGCGGTGCGCCGCGTCGCGAAGCCGGAAGGGCCCGAGCGGGACCGGGACACCGCCCCGGCCACGCCCGGCACCGGGCTCGACGGGGCGGCCGGGGCGGCGGAGGTCCGGCCCGTGCGCCTCCACTCCACGTGCTGCGGGGGGATCTCCTCCAGGAACCGCGACGGCGGGTTGTAGGCGGGCTGGCCCCAGGCGCTGCGCATCGACGAACGGGTCAGGTAGAGGCGCTCCCGGGCACGCGTGATGCCCACGTAGGCGAGGCGGCGCTCCTCCTCCAGCTCCTTGGTCTGGCCGAGGGCCCGCATGTGCGGGAAGACCCCGTCCTCCAGCCCCGTCAGGAACACCACCGGGAACTCCAGCCCCTTGGCGGTGTGCAGTGTCATCAGTGTGATGACGCCGTCGCCGTCCTCGTCGCCGTCGGGGATCTGGTCGGAGTCCGCGACGAGGGCGACCTGCTCCAGGAACTCGGCGAGCGTGCCCGTCCCCTCGTCCTCCCCGCGCCCCTGCTCGAACTCCATGGCCACGGCCGCGAGTTCCTGCAGGTTCTCGATCCGCGTCTCGTCCTGGGGGTCCGTCGACGCCTGGAGTTCCGCGAGGTACCCGGTGCGCTCCAGGACCGCCTCCAGCACGACGGCCGGACCGGCGCCCGACTCGACGACCGTGCGCAGGTCCTCCATCAGCGTGTTGAACCGCTTCACCGCGTTCGTCGAGCGTGCCGCCATGCCGTACGCCTCGTCGACGCGCTTCAACGCCTGCGGGAAGGTGATCCTCTCGCGCAGGGCGAGTGCCTCGATCATGGCTTCGGCACGCTCGCCGATGCCGCGCTTGGGCACGTTGAGGATGCGGCGCAGGGGGACGGCGTCCTCCGGGTTGGCCAGGACGCGCAGGTACGCGAGGACGTCGCGGACCTCCTTGCGCTCGTAGAAGCGGACGCCGCCGACGACCTTGTAGGGAAGGCCGACGCGGATGAAGACCTCCTCGAAGACGCGGGACTGGGCGTTGGTCCGGTAGAAGACGGCGACGTCGCCCGCCCTGGCCTCGCCCGCGTCGGTGAGGCGGTCGATCTCGTCGGCGACGAACTGCGCCTCGTCGTGTTCCGTGTCCGCCACGTAGCCGGTGATGCGGGCGCCCGCGCCGGCGTTCGTCCAGAGGTTCTTGGGGCGGCGGCTCTCGTTGCGCTCGATCACCGCGTTGGCGGCGGAGAGGATGGTCTGCGTGGAGCGGTAGTTCTGCTCCAGCAGGATCGTCGTCGCGTCCGGGTAGTCCTCCTCGAACTGGAGGATGTTGCGGATGGTGGCGCCGCGGAAGGCGTAGATCGACTGGTCGGCGTCGCCGACGACGCACAGCTCGGCCGGCGGGTGCTCCACCGCGCCGGAGGGGCCGACCAGTTCGCGCACGAGGGTGTACTGGGCGTGGTTCGTGTCCTGGTACTCGTCGACGAGGACGTGGCGGAAGCGGCGGCGGTAGTGCTCGGCGACGTCCGGGAACGCCTGGAGCAGGTGGACCGTCGTCATGATGATGTCGTCGAAGTCCAGGGCGTTGGCCTCGCGGAGCCGCGCCTGGTACATGCGGTACGCCTCGGCGAGGGTCTTCTCGAAGCCGTCCACGGCCTGGTCGGCGAAGGCCTCCTCGTCGACGAGCTCGTTCTTGAGGTTGGAGATCTTGGCGCTGAAGGACTTCGGCGGGTACCGCTTCGGGTCGAGGTCCAGGTCGCGGCAGACCAGGGCCATGAGGCGCTTGGAGTCGGCGGCGTCGTAGATCGAGAAGGACGAGGTGAAGCCGAGCCTCTTGGACTCGCGGCGCAGGATGCGGACGCACGCGCTGTGGAAGGTCATCACCCACATCGCGTGGGCGCGCGGGCCGACGAGCTGCTCGACGCGCTCGCGCATCTCGCCGGCGGCCTTGTTGGTGAAGGTGATGGCCAGTATCTGCCCGGGGTGGACGTCCCGGGCGGCGAGGAGGTGGGCGATGCGGTGCGTGAGGACGCGGGTCTTCCCGGAGCCCGCGCCGGCGACGATGAGCAGCGGCGATCCCGTGTGGACGACGGCGGCGCGCTGCTGTTCGTTCAGCCCCTCCAGCAGTGCCTTCGGGGCGACGACCGGGCGCGGGGAGCCGTCCCGGTAGTACGGGTCGCGGGCCGGGAGCACGTCGAACTTCCCCTCGAAGAGGTCGTGCGGGACCTCCTCCTCGGCCGGGGGGGCCTCGGAGTCCTCGGGCGGCGGGGGCTCCTCCGCGGGCTGGTCGCGGAGGTCCGCCAGGAAGCTGTCGTCAAAAAGGCTGCTCATCGCCTACCGAGTCTAGGCGGCCCCGCCGACAGTCCGGAGCCGGAACCGGGCTCCCCGCCCGCGGCGGTACGGCGGCGTCCGTGCGGGGAGGGGACGCGCGGGGCGGGCGGGGCGGTGCGGCCGGTCAGATCCAGAGGGTGGCGATGAAGACGTTCGCCGTGGTCAGGGCGCCGACCGCCGCGAAGGGGCCCTTGCCGGCGCGCTCGTCGTCCCGCTTCACGTAGACCAGGCCCAGGACGGCCACCAGTAGCGCCAGCTTGACGCCGATCTTGACGTGGTCGACGGCGGAGCCCTGGGCCTCGTTGAGCCCGACCAGGACCATGCCGGTCACGAGCATGGTCAGGGCGCCGTGCAGCATTCCCGGCACCATGCGGGCGGTACCCGCGCCCATCGCCTTCACCTGGGTCAGGAAGCCTCCGAGGAGGGCGGCGATGCCGATGACGTGCAGGGCGACGAAGACGTTGATGAGGACGTTCATGGGGCGGAGCCTAGTCCCGCCCCTACCACCGGCCTTCGGCCAGGTCCACCTCCTTCGCCACAACGGTCACGGCAGATACGGAATGCACGCTTCCGACCGCTGCGGTCCGACCGGAACCGCACCGGAACCTCCAGCCGCGGTCAATACCGGTCGCCGCGTCGCGCCGGCCGGGCCCCGCACCTACCGTCCTCCCCCAAGCGGGCCGGCCCTTCCCGGCACAGCCCCGCGGCACGGCACGGCATCGAAGGGAAGTGAGCGCCCCCGTGGCAGCGCATCGGAAACCCAGGCAACGCGCGTTCGGCGGACGGGCCGGCCGCAGGGCCGCCACCCTGGCCCTGGCCGGAGCCGCGACCGCCACCGCCGTCGAGGGCCCCGCGCACGCCGAGCCGCGCCCCACCGCCGCCCAGGTCAAGGCCCGGGTCGACCGGCTCCACCGCGAGGCGGAGGCCGCGGTGGAGGAGTACAACGGCGCCAAGGAGAAGGCCGACGCGGCACGGGACCGGCTCGACGCCCTCCGCGACGAGGCCGCCCGGCGCACCGAGCACCTCAACGCCGCCCGCAACGCACTGGGCGCCGCCGCCGCGGCACAGTACCGGGCCGGCGGCCTGGGGCCCGTCTTCCGGCTGGTGCTCTCCTCCGACCCCGACCGGTACCTGCGGGGCGCCGCCCTCGCCGAGCGGGTCGCCGACCGGCAGGCCGACGCGGTGGCGTCCCTGCGCGGCCGGATCGCCGGGCTCGAACGGCTGCGGAAGGAGGGAGAGGGGTGCGCCCGCGAGTTGCGGGCCCACCAGGCGGAACTGGAGCGGCGGAAGACCGCCGTGCAGAACCGGCTCACCGCCGCCCGCGGGCTCCTGGCCCGCCTCACCGCCGCCGAACGCGCCGCGTACGAGGCCGCCGTGGGCGCGGGGGCCCCCGGCCGCACCGGCGACGGCGCCCGCACGGCACCGGCGGCCGGCGGGGTCCGGGCGCCGAACCCGCGTGCCGCGCGGGCCGTCTCGTACGCGTACGGGGCGATCGGCAAGCCGTACCTGTGGGGTGCGACCGGCCCGTCCGGGTACGACTGCTCGGGGCTGGTGCAGGCGGCGTGGCGGGCGGCCGGAGTGGCGCTGCCCCGGACGACGTACTCGCAGATCGACGCCGGGCAGCGGGTCCCGCGCTCCCAGCTCGCCCCGGGTGACCTGGTCTTCTTCTATCCGGGGATCAGCCATGTCGGGATCTACGTCGGCGGCGGGAGGATGATCCACGCGCCGCGCGCGGGCTCGACGGTACGGGTCGCGCCGATCGACGAGATGCCCTGGGCGGGTGCCGTCCGCGTCGGCTGACCCGCCGCCCACCGCGGCCCACCGGTCGCGCAGCCCTGTCCGCTCCCCCGGTCGCGCAGCCCTGTCCGCTCCCCCGGTCGCCCCGCCGGCGGGGGAACACCGCCGGACCCTCCCTCGCCCGCACCGACGCGCGGTGCCCACCGGGGACACGGTGTGCCGGAGCGTGTCGGGGTGCGGGCGGGCACCCGGGAGTACCGGGGGTGTTCCGCGGGTGCCGCGGGCTCGCGTGGCGCGCCCCGGAGCGCTGGAATGCGCCGGGGCGTCGGAGTGCGCCGGGGTATCGGGAGAGCCCGGAGGTGCCGAAGGGCCGCTGCGGCACCTTCGGGACGGTGGTTCGGCGGGGCGGGCGCCGGCGGGACGGCCGGTACGTCGGCGCCCGTCCCGCCGGTCACACCAGCCGGCGGGCCGTCGCCCAGCGGGTCAGCTCGTGCCGGTTGGAGAGCTGGAGCTTGCGCAGCACCGCGGAGACGTGCGACTCGACCGTCTTCACCGAGATGAACAACTGCTTCGCGATCTCCTTGTACGCGTAACCGCGCGCGATGAGCCGCAGCACCTCCCGCTCGCGCTGGGTGAGCCGGTCCAGGTCCTCGTCGACGGGCGGCGCGTCCGTCGACGCGAAGGCGTCCAGCACGAAACCGGCCAGGCGCGGCGAGAAGACCGCGTCGCCCTCCTGCACGCGGAAGATCGAATCGATCAGATCCGCACCGGTGATGGTCTTGGTGACGTATCCGCGTGCTCCGCCCCGGATGACGCCGATGACGTCCTCCGCCGCGTCCGACACGGACAGCGCGAGGAACCGCACGGGGTTCTCCGCGGCCGCCGCCAGCGGGGCGCAGCGCCGCAGCACCTCCACCCCGCCGCCGCCCGGCAGGTGCACGTCGAGGAGGACCACCTCGGGGCGGGTGGCGCCGATGACGGTGACCGCCTGCTCCACGTCGGCGGCCTCGCCGACCACCTCCACCCCGGTCTGCTCCGTGCGCCCGATCTCGGCCTGCACCCCGGTGCGGAACATCCGGTGGTCGTCGACGAGCACCACCCGCACCCGGCGCTCCGCCGTCCCCTCGGTCGCCTGTCCGGTCGTCGTCATCCGTCCGCCTCCTCCGCCCTGTCCATCTCCAGCTCGACCTCCGTGCCCTCGCCCGGCGCGGACCGCACGCGTGCGGTGCCGCCGTTGCGCCGCATCCGGCCGACGATCGACTCCCGTACGCCCATCCGGTCCGCGGGGACGGAGTCGGGGTCGAAGCCGGGCCCCCGGTCCCGTACGGACACGAAGACCGTACGGCCCTCGACCTCCGCGTAGACCTGCACGGGGCCGCCCCCGCCACCGTACTTGGCGGCGTTGACCATCGCCTCGCGCGCGGCCTGCATCTGCGCGGCCAGCCGCTCGTCGAGCGGGCAGTCACCGACGACCACGACCTCCAGGGGCACCCCGTGCTTGTCCTCGACCTCGGCGGCGGCCCTGCGGACGGCGTCGGCGAGCGTCTCCGGCTCCTCCGCCTCGTCCCTGCCGGTCCCCTCGGGCCGGTACAGCCAGTTCCGCAACTCCCGCTCCTGGGCCCGGGCGAGGCGGCGCACCTCGGCGGCGTCCCCGGCGCTGCGCTGTATCAGCGTCAGGGTGTGCAGCACCGAGTCGTGGACGTGCGCGGCGACCTCGGCGCGCTCCTGGGCCCGGATGCGCATGGTGCGCTCCTCGGTCAGGTCCTGCGACATCCGCACGAGCCAGGGCCCGGCGAGCAGCGCCATGCCGGCCAGTACCGCTATCGCCGCCGTCAGCGCCGTGCCCAGCTGCGCGGCCGATCCGCGCACCACCAGGAAGACCGTGAGGCCCATGCCGACGAGCGACACGCCGGCCAGGCCGCGGACCAGCTGGAACAGCCGCCTGCGGTGGCCCGACTCGGTCCACCGGGCGCGGCGCGCGTTGTCCGCCTGCCGCCACACCAGCACGACGCCGACGCCGACCAGGAGGGCCGGCCACACGTACCGGTTCGCCTCGCCCCCCAGGTCGACCGTACCGACGAACACGGTCGCGCCGACCAGCAGCGCGACCAGTGCGACGACCTGTCCCCGGTCGGGCTTGCGCAAGCGGCGCCGGCCGTCGGGCGTCGCCTCGAACAGGGTGCGCGGCCCGCCGGAGCGGCCGCCCACCCCGAGCGGCACGGCGATCCAGAACGCCGCGTACAGCAGGACGCCGAGCGGGCCGTCCGCGAGGAGCAGGCCGAGGAACGCGAGCCGCACCCACACCACCGGCACTCCCAGGTGACCGGCCAGTCCGCGCGCGACACCACCGAGCATCCGCCCGTCGGCGCTGCGGTAGAGCCTGCGCACGGGCGGATCGTCGGTCGTCTCGGGCATCTGGGCGGTGACGGACATGGAGCGATCGTCACACGTCACGTCCGCCGGGACATCAGGGTCGGCCCTGAACCGGACCCTGAGAACGGGTCCGGTCGCGCCCGGGGCGCCCCTGACGGTCCTGCGGCCCCTGGGGGCGCGGGAGGCGGAATATCAGGGACCGGCCAGGGTCGTGGCGGGTGCCGTCTCGGGTGGCGGCCGGTCACCATGGTCGTATGACAAGCGCGACGCCCACCCCGTCGGAGGCGCCCGGAGCCCCGCCGCGCCCACCGCTGCGCCGCACACCGCGGCAGAAGGCGGTGGCCGGGGTGTGCGGGGGCCTGGGACGGTACTTCGACCTCGACCCGGTGGTGTTCCGGGTCGTGACGGGAGTGCTCGCCGCGGCCGGCGGCACCGGCCTGATCTTCTACGGCCTCGCCTGGTTGTGCGTCACCGCGGACGGCGAGGACGAGAACGAGGCGCGGCGGCTGCTGACCGGCCGAGTCGAGGGCGCGTCCCTCATCGCCGTCCTGACGGCGATGGTCGGCTGCGGGCTGTTCCTGTCGATGGTGGGCGGCAACGGCGGGACGATCGGCTTCGCGCTCCTGCTGGTCTGCGCGGTCGGCGGCGCGGCCGTCTGGTCCCGGCGCCGCCGGCTCGCCGGCGGCGGGGAGTCGGCCGCCGCGCCGCACCCGGCGGGCCCCGACGCCCCGCCGGAGACGAAGGCGCCGCCCCTGATGGTGGCCCCGTCGTGGTGGCGCGATCCGATCGTCAAGGACGGCTCGACCGGCCCCGTGCCGGTCGGCTACCTGTGGGGACCGGCCGACGGCCCGCACGCCGGCCTGCGGGAGGACCCGCACCGGGCCTGGGGTGCGCTCCCGGACGCGCCGCGGCGGGCGGTGGCCGCACCGCGCGAACCCCGCTCCGTCGGCGGGCTCGTCCTGCTCCTCGCCGCGGCGGCCGGGTACGCGGGCACCGCGGCCACCTGGGACGGGCCACTCGGCGTGAGCCTCCAGTTCGGGCTCGGAGCCGCGCTCGCCGTGTTCGCCTCGGGCCTGATCATCAGTTCGTTCCTGGGCCGTACCGGCTTCGGCACGCTCCTCATGACGGTCGTGACGGCGCTGCTGCTGGCGGGTGCCTCGGCGGTGCCCCCGCAGATCGGCACGGCGTGGACGCGCGCCCAGTGGGCCCCCGCGTCGCTCGCGGACCTGCGGCCCCGCTACACCCTCGGCACGGGGGTCGGGGCACTCGACCTCTCCGCGCTGGAGGTGCCGCGCGGCCGGACGGTGGAGGTGGCCGCCGAGGCGGGGGCGGGGCGCCTGGCCGTCACCGTGCCCGCCGGCGTGACCGTGCGGGTCCGCGCCCGGGCGGGCGTGGGGGAGATACGGCTGCCCGGCCCGGCAGCCGACCGGCCGGCGCAGCCGCCCGGCGGCCCGGGGGTGGCGGCGGACCGGGACGTCACCCGTACCGTCCCCCCGCCCCCGGGCGTCGCTCCGGGCGGCACCCTGGAGCTGGACCTGCGGATCGCCGTCGGCCGGGTGGAGGTGGCCCGTGCTGCGTCATGAGTTCCACCCCGGCCGGCTGGTCGCCGGCGTGACGGGGCTCGGTGTCGCCGCCGTGTACGGGGGCGACGCGGCGGGCTCCTGGCAGGTCCCCTGGTACGCGGGGCTCCCCCTCCTGGCCTGCGGCCTGGTGCTGGCGGCGGTGGCGTCCCGGATCGGCTACCGGGTACGGCGGCGGCGCGCCGAGAGGACCACGGAACCGGAAGGCACGTCCGCCCCGTCCGGTACGAACGGCGGTCACGCCGCCGGGTAGGGGACCCGGCGCGGACGAGCTGTCCCACCGGCCCCCGCCCTTAGA
>NZ_CP095474.1:1048286-1054246 GCF_023614315.1 Streptomyces sudanensis
ATGATCCGACGTCATCCTCGATATAACCTTCAGAGGTCTANNNCNANGNAGGGTCGTCAGAAGNGTNNANNNGNNNGNCNCCCNNCNCCCGTGACCGGAACCGTCTCCGCCTCCCTCGGCCGGCGTCCGCGCACCGGCCGAAGACGGCCGGAGCCGTCCGACGCGCCCTTCCGGGCGGTACCACCCGGAACTACCATGCCCGACCGTGATCGTTCGCAGGGAAGACGGATACGAGATCGACACCGCTCCGGACCGCCTCGACATCGGCCTGGTGCACCACTGGCTGTCGACCGACGCGTTCTGGGCGCTGGGCCGCAGCCGCGAGACGGTGGAGCAGTCCGTCCGCGCGTCCCTCAACTTCGGCGTCTACCACCCGGACGGACCCCAGGTCGCCTACGCCCGCGTCGTCACCGACCTCGCGACCTTCGCCTGGCTGTGCGACGTCTACGTCGCCCCCGCACACCGCGGGGCGGGGATCGGGACCTGGCTGGCCGGCGCGGTCCGCGACCACCTGGCCCCCTACCGGCTCAAGCGGGTGATCCTGTCCACCCTCGACGCGCACGAGGTCTACGAGAGGGTCGGCTTCGTCCCCTTCCCGGAACCCCACAAGTTGATGATGCTGAAGCCCGAGCAGTGAGCCCCCTCCGCCCGGCCCGGCACGAAAGGCCCGACCCGTCTGCCCGGGGTCCGGGGGCACGGACCGCCTAGCGCCGTCACCGAGGGTGGACGATGCCGACGGAGGACGATGCCGGCGGAGGACGGTGCCGGCGGAGGACGGACCCGGTAGGACCGGTGGGGAACGACCCCGGTGGAACGCCCCCGGGAAGCGGCGGAGCCGCCGTCCACCGCGGTGGACGGCGGCTCCGCGGGCCGCGTCGGGTCACTCCGGCGCCCCCGGACGGTCCGGGGACGGCGGGGTCACTCCCACTCGATGGTGCCCGGGGGCTTGCTGGTGACGTCGAGGACGACGCGGTTGACGTCCTTCACCTCGTTGGTGATCCGCGTCGAGATGCGCGCCAGCACGTCGTACGGCATGCGCGTCCAGTCCGCCGTCATGGCGTCCTCGGACGACACCGGGCGCAGCACGATCGGGTGGCCGTAGGTGCGGCCGTCGCCCTGGACGCCCACCGACCGCACGTCGGCGAGCAGCACGACCGGGCACTGCCAGATCTCGCGGTCCAGACCGGCCGCCGTCAGCTCCTCGCGGGCGATGGCGTCGGCGTGGCGCAGCAGGTCCAGGCGCTCCCTGGTGACCTCGCCGACGATCCGGATGCCGAGGCCGGGGCCGGGGAACGGCTGCCGCTGGACGATCTCCTCCGGCAGGCCGAGCTCCTGGCCGACCATGCGGACCTCGTCCTTGAACAGCTTCCGCAGCGGTTCGATCAGCTTGAACTCGAGGTCCTCGGGGAGGCCGCCGACGTTGTGGTGGGACTTGATGTTGGCCGCGCCCGTACCGCCACCGGACTCCACCACGTCCGGGTAGAGCGTGCCCTGCACCAGGAACTCGACGGGCTGGTCGCCCGAGGCCTCCGCGATGATCTCGGCCTGCGCCTGCTCGAAGACGCGGATGAACTCACGGCCGATGATCTTGCGCTTCTCCTCGGGGTCGGTGACCCCGGCGAGCGCGTTCAGGAACCGCTCCTGCGCGTCGACGACCTTCAGCTCGACGCCGGTCGCGGCGACGAAGTCCTTCTCGACCTGCTCGGTCTCGCCCTGGCGCATCAGGCCGTGGTCGACGTACACGCAGGTCAGCTGGGAGCCGATGGCCCGCTGGACGAGCGCGGCGGCCACGGCGGAGTCGACGCCGCCGGACAGGCCGCAGATGGCCCGCTTGTCCCCGACCTGCTCGCGGATGGCCGCGACCTGCTCCTCGATGACGTTCCCGGTCGTCCAGGAGGGCTCGATGCCGGCGCCGCGGTAGAGGAAGTGCTCCAGGATCTGCTGGCCGTGCGTGGAGTGCATCACCTCGGGGTGGTACTGCACGCCGTACAGCTTCTTCTCGTCGTTCTCGAAGGCGGCGACCGGTACGACGTCCGTGGACGCGGTGACGGTGAAGCCCTCGGGGGCGGCGGAGCAGGCGTCGCCGTGCGACATCCACACCGACTGCTCGTCCGGGGTGCCCTCGAACAGGGTCGATCCGCTCCTGCTGACGTGCAGCGGCGTACGGCCGTACTCGCGGGCGCCGGTGTTGTCGACCGTGCCGCCGAGGGTCGTCGCCATCAGCTGGAAGCCGTAGCACATGCCGAAGACGGGGACGCCGGCCTCGAAGATCTCGCGGTCGAGGCGGGGGGCGCCCTCCTCGTACACGGAGGAGGGGCCGCCGGAGAGGATGATCGCCCGCGGGTTCCTCGCGAGCATCTCGGCCACCGGCATGGTCGAGGGGACGATCTCGCTGTAGACCCGGGCCTCACGGACCCGGCGGGCGATGAGCTGGGCGTACTGCGCACCGAAATCGACAACGAGGACGGTGTCCGGGTTGGCGTCGGGCGAGGTGGCAGCGGGGGTCGCTGATGACACTACGGCGGCCTTCCGGCGGTGGGAGGGGGTCGGTATCAGTCAATTCTACCGGCGTGGCCGACAACCGTTTCGTCTCACCATCCGAACCGGTCGGCGACCGGGCTGGCGGGGCGCCGTCCGCGGGCCCATACTGGCCGCCATGCGCACGCACTCGACCTTCGTCTTTACCTATGGCACCGGCTGGTCCGGCTGCCGTGGTCGTGCTGCTTGAGCATCTGCTGACAAGCGACTTCCCAGGCGCCCCGGGCTGGCAAGGCCCGGGGCGCCTGCCGTTCCCACCGGGCCGTACCGCCGCCCCGGGGCTCCGCGAGAGACCAGGAGCCCCACCGATGACCACTGCGAACACCCCCGCCCGCACCGCCGCCAGGGCCGCCGCCAGGGCCGCCGGGGCCGCCACCGAGACCACCGGGGCGCGCACGGACGAGGCCGCGGAACTGATCACCGGCGCCCGTGAGCGCATCGACGCCCTCGACGACCGGATCATCGGCCTCATCCAGGAGCGCATGGCCGTCTCGGCCGTGATCCAGGAGGCCCGCATCGGCTCCGGCGGCCGGCGGGTGAACCTGGCGCGCGAGATGGAGGTGCTGGCCCACTACCGGGACGCCCTGGGCAAGCCGGGCACGGCGCTGGCCATGACGGTGCTGGAGCTGTGCCGGGGCCGCGTCTGACACGGGGCGCGTCCGGGGGGCGGAAACGACCGGAGTGCGTCACCTCCGTGGGCGGGCACCTGCCGGGCCGGGGCACGCCCGGAGGCGGGTGCGGCCGGAGCGGGCCGGACCGGACCCGGGCGCGTCCGGGGCGGGTGCTCCCCGGAGCGGGGTGCGTCCGGGGCGGGATGCGTCCGGGGCGGGATGCGTCCGGGGCCGGGCGCCTCTCACCCGTACGGCTCGTGACCCGGGTCACGCCGGGTCGTTGGTCCTGGTGTCCGCGCCAGCGCGTGACTTCGCCGGTGGGTGTGGCGCATCGCGTGTGCGCCGTGGGACCACGCTCCGGCGTAGGTGACCGGACGGCAGGGGACAGCAGTGCGGTCACCCCGAGGGGCGGCCGGCTCCGGGGACGCCCGGGGCCGGCCGCCTCGTGCGCGTGCCGGGGCGGCCGCGCGCACCGGGCCGGGCGCACGGGCACCGGGCGTACGGGGCCGGGCCGGGGGGCCGGGCGTACGTACGGTGCCGGGCCCCGCGGGTGCCGGGCGCGCCGCCCCGGNGTCCTCGGCCCTTCGGCTTCCCCGCCGTCCTCCGTGCTCGGTACGGGCGGGGGCGGAGGTCCCGGCCCGGCGACGCGCGGGGCGCCGTCCGGGCGCCCCGTGAGCCGGATCGGGCGTGGCGGGCCGGGGTGCACGGCGGATCGCGGTGTACGGCGGTATCGACGTGCCGCGAGTGTGCGAGGCCCGCGCACGTCGTCGCCTCGGGCGGGGCCGTCCGGCGGGTTGCCGCACGGCGCCCCGCTCCCGCGTGGGCGCGCCAGCGGCCTTCTCGTACCGCGTGGGTGTCGGCCCCGGTCGCCGCCCCGGCGGGCGACCTGTGCAGGCGGGGCCCGATCGGCGCCCTGCCACGGAGCGGTGCGCATGTCGTCGCGGTGCCGGGACCGGAGGCCGGGCGGTGCCGCGGTCCCGGCCGGGATGCCGTCGCCGGGGTTTCGGGGTGTGCCGCCGGGCGCCGTCAGCGGCCCGTGGTGAACAGGCCGTCGAGTTCCGGGTAGTCGAGGGAGTCCCGGAGGGAGTCGTAGCCGCCGGCGCCGTGCAGTTCGAGCGCGGCGCGCCGTACCGCGGCGTAGGCGGCCTGTGCCACGCCCGAGCCGAGGCTGACACGGGCCACGCCCAGGGCGCCCAGTTCGTCCACCGGCGGCGCGCCCGGGCCGGCCATGATGTTGAGGGGGACGGTGAGGCCCTCGGCCAGCTCCCGGATGACGTCGGGGTCGGTGACGCCGGGGACGAAGATCCCGTCCGCGCCGGCGCCGGCGTAGGAGCGCGCCCGCTCCAGCGTGTCCCGGAGCCTGGTGGCGGGGTCTCCCAGTCCGAGCAGGTAGGTGTCGACGCGGGCGTTGACGAACACGTCGGCGCCGGCCTTCCGCGCCGCGCTCCGGGCGGCGGCGAGCCGCTCGGCGAGGGCGTCCGGCGGGCGGGTGCCGTCCTCGATGTTGACGCCCACCGCGCCCGCCTCCAGCATCCTGGCGACGGTCTCCCCGACATCCGCCGGGTACTGCCCGTAGCCGCCCTCGATGTCGACGGTCACCGGGACGGCGACCGCCGCCGCGATGCGGGCGACGACGTCCTGGACCAGGTCCGGGCAGACGCGGTCCCCGTCGGGGGCGCCGAGTGCCCAGGCGAGGCCGGCGCTGGTGGTGGCGATCGCGGGCGCGCCCGCGGCCTCCACGACGCGGGCGCTCGCGACGTCCCAGACGTTGGCGAGCGCGAGGGGGCGGGCCGGGGTGTGGAGCGAACGGAAGGCTGAGGACTTCTCGGCGTGGGACATGCTCCTCAGACAACCAGCGGGCCGGATCGCCGTCCGGCGGAAAACCGACATGGACGTGCGCCCCGGCGGGGCCGCCCCAGTACGTGCTCGCACGGCTCGATGTCCGCCCCTGGACGTGCGCCCCGGCGGGGCCGCCCCAGTACGTGCTCGCACGGCTCGACGTCCGCCGATGGGCGTGGGCTCGGGTGGGGCCCGCCCGGGCGGCGACCGGGGGCCTCGGCAGGAGCTCTGGGCGTGCGCCCGCGCGGGGCCGCCGGAGAGTGGACCCGCGAGTAGGTTCATTCCGCTCCTGGGCGTGCGCCCGCGCGGGGCCGCCCCTTCCGTGCGGTCCGGGGAACCGGGCCCGCGCCCGTGCCCGGTCGGCCCGTACGGGACACCGCGCCGCACCCGCACCCGCACCCGGCCGCCCCGGGGCCCGTGTCCGGCTCCGGGGCCGCGACCGGGAGGCGTCCCGTCCGCGGGCATCCGGCGCGCCACCGGAGCTGGCAGCGGGAGCGGGGGGGGAAGACTGCGTGACGCAGAACACATGAAGGAGTCGCGGGTTCCAGGGCAACCAACCCTGGTTGCCGCGAGTCATGCATGCGAAACCCACGGCCCCGCCCTCCCCACGTGGCGGCGCGGGCCCACCACACCCCCGTACCGCGTCCGGCGGTACGCCTCAGACCACGAGGTCTCGACTTGAAGCTTCGCCGTGCCATGGCCGTCGCCGCCGCGACCGCCGTCATCACGCCCGCCGCGTTCCTCATGGCCCCGGCCGCCTACGCGACGGTCCCCACGCCGTCGGCGACGGAGTCGTCGCAGGCCCCCTCCGACGAGGACACGAAGACCACCGAGCAGGCCCCGTCCGACGGGTCGAACGCGTCCACCACCCCGCCGCCGTCCGGTGAGGAGAAGACGGAGGAGAAGACGGAGGAGGAGAAGACCGAGCAGGGAACGGCCCCGACCGGCCCCACCGGCCNNNNCTGAATCCGG
>NZ_CP095474.1:1054265-1059422 GCF_023614315.1 Streptomyces sudanensis
CAGNNCCCCAGCCCCACCCCGAGCGAGGGCGAGGACGAGGGCGAGGAGCTGCCGTACTGCGAGCAGGTCGACGAGAACTTCGAGGAGAAGGCCCTCGACGTCGAGATCTCCGGCCTGCCCGGCAAGATCGTGGCCGGCAGCGGCTGGGAGGACTTCGGCCTCACCATCACGAACGAGTCGGAGCTCGACCTCAAGGACGTCGCCTTCTTCGCCGAGGTCGAGAACTTCGAGGAAGACGAGTCCAAGTGGCTCAGCAAGTACGTCGACCTGCAGTTCAAGCTGCCGGACAGCAACAGGTGGGAGAGCATCGGCGACAAGGAGTGGGCCGGCGGCTACTTCTGGGGCGTCGAGACCATGAAGCCCAAGGACTTCGTGAAGATCGACCTCCGTGTCCGCATCGACAAGGCCGCCCCGGCCGGTGACAGCTACGCCTTCGGCACCGGCGGTTACATCGGTGACGTCAAGGGCCAGGAGTGCATCGCCGAGAACAGCGGCGCGCTGGTCGAGTTCGCCGTGCTGAAGCCCGGCACCTCCGTGGAGGACCCGGGCGAGGCCACCCCGGGCGAGGGCCCGGGCAAGGACGTCGAGAAGCCGGACACCAAGCCGCAGGGCGGGATCAAGGAGCTCCCCGTTACCGGCAACCTCGCCGAGACCGGTTCCGACTCCGCGCTGCCGGTCATCGGGATCGCCGGTGGCATCGCGCTCGTCGCCGGCACCGGTGTCGTCTTCGCGCTGAAGCGCCGGCAGAACGGTGCCGCCGCGTAGCGGACGCACCCGAGGACGAGGGAGGCGCTGCGCTCGGAGGGGGGCGCAGCGCCTCCCTGCGTTTTCCCCGAGGCGTCTTCCCGCCGTGTTTTCCCCGCAGGGTTTTCCCCGCAGGGTTTTCCCCGCAGGGTTTTCCCCGCCGGGTTTTCCCCGCAGTGTTTTCCCCGCCGGGTTTTCCCCGCCGTGTTTTCCCCAGGAGGTCTTCCCCGGGAGGTCTTCCCCGGGAGGTCTTCCCGGCGGGGTCTTCTCCGCGGTGCCCTCCCCACCGGGTCTTCTCCGGGGGAACGGCTGCCGCGCGCGGGCCGCGTCACCCGCCCCGCGTCTCCGGCGGGGCCTCCGACGGACCCGGATCCGAGTCCGGGCGCAGGTCCGGGCGCGGGTGCGGGTCCGGATCCGGGCCCGCGTACGGCAGCCGCAGCGCCGCGAAGGCGCCCGGCGGGACGGCCGGGCTCCCGGGTTCGACGGGGGCCACCCGCACGTANGGGGCGCCCGGGGCGGGACGGGGGTCCGGCTCGCCCTTGTTGGGCCACAGGGACATGGCGCGCTCCGCCTGGGCGGTGATGGTGAGCGAGGGGTTGACCCCGAGGTTCGCGGAGACGGCCGAGCCGTCCACGACGGAGATGCCCGGGTGGCCGTGCAGGCGGTGGTACGGGTCGACGACGCCGTCCCGCGCGGTGGCCCCGATGGTGCAGCCGCCCAGGAAGTGCGCGGTGAGCGGGGTGCCCGCCAGTTCGCCGACGTTGGAGCCGGCGAAGCCGCCGATCTCCTCGGCGATCAGGGTCGCCGCCCGCGTCGCCTCGGGGATCTGCCTGGGGTTGGGGGCGCCGTGGCCCTGGCGGGCGGTGAGCATGCCCCTGCCGAGGCCGCCGGGCTTGCGGTACGTCGTCAGGGAGTTGTCGAGCGACTGCATGACGAGGCCGATGACGGTCCGCTCCGACCAGCGGCGGTTGGACAGCGACCGCAGTGCCTGGACGGGGTGGCGGGCGACGTTGCCGAGCCAGGCGGCGACGCGGTTCTCCGCGTAGGGGACCTGGAGGATCGACAGGACGCCCATCGCGTTGGAGCCCCTGCCGTAGCGGACGGGTTCGATGTGGGTGTGCTCGTCGGGGTGGACGGACGAGGTGATGGCGACGCCCCGGGTGAAGTCGGCGCGGGGCGCCCCGTGCAGCCTGCGGTAGCGGCGGTCGGTGGTCTGGGCGCCGACGAGCGCCTCGGAGTTGGTGCGGGTCAGCTCCCCGAGCCGGTCGGAGACGCGGGGCAGCAGTCCCCGGTCCTTCATGCGGTGCAGGAGGGTCTGGGTGCCGTACGTGCCGGCCGCGAGGACGACGTGGCGGGCGCGGTAGGTGCGGGGGGTGCCCCTGCGGCGGCGGGCGGTGGGGACGGTGCGGACGAGGTGCCCGCCGTCGCCGTCCTCGGTCACGGCGGTGACGGTGGTCATCGGGTGGACGGCGGCGCCCGCCCTCTCCGCGAGGTACAGGTAGTTCTCCGTGAGGGTGTTCTTCGCGCCGTACCGGCAGCCCGTCATGCACGCGCCGCACTCGACGCAGGCGCGGCGGGCGGGACCGGCCCCGCCGAAGTACGGGTCGGGGACCCGGTCGCCGGGGGCGGCCCTGGTGGTGCCGTCCGCGTCCCGGCCGTCGCCGAAGAAGACCCCGACGGGCGCCAGGTGGAAGGTGTCGCCGACGCCCATGGCCCGCGCCGCCGCCCTGAGGTGGACGTCGGAGGGGGTCGTGGTGGGGTTGAGGCGGACGCCGAGCATGCGCCTGGCCTGGTCGTAGTGGGGGGCGAGCTCGGCCCGCCAGTCGGTGACGGACGCCCACCGCCCGTCCCGGAAGAACGCGGGCGGCGGCACGTAGAGGGTGTTGGCGTAGTTGAGGGAGCCGCCCCCGACGCCGGCGCCCGCGAGGACCATGACGTTGCCGAGCAGGTGGACGCGCTGGATGCCGTACAGGCCGAGGGCAGGGGCCCACAGGTAGTCGCGCAGGTCCCAGGAGGTCTTCGGCAGGGTGGCGGGGGTGAAGCGGCGGCCGGCCTCCAGGACGCCGACGCGGTAGCCCTTCTCGGTGAGGCGCAGCGCCGCGACGGAGCCGCCGAAGCCGGAGCCCACGACGACCACGTCGTAGTCGTACGCGTCGTCCCCGGGGGCCGTCCGCGCGGCTTCCGGCCGGTTCCGGGCGGGGGGTGCCTGGGACATGGTCCTCCTCGTGCCGAAGGGTGGGGGCGGGCGGCGCGCGGCCGCCCGCCGTCAGCGCAGGCGCAGGGCCCTCATCAGCCTCAGGCCGCGGCTCATGAGCGCCGCGTACCCCTCGTCGTCCGTGCCGAAGGACGGGGCGAGCGGCACCAGGCGCTGCCGGGCGATCGTCTGGGCCTCGGTGTACTTGAGGATGCCCTCCGCGCCGTGGCGGCGCCCCAGGCCCGAGTCCTTCATGCCCCCCATGGGCGCCTGGACGCTGCCGTAGGCGGCCCCGTACGCCTCGTTGACGTTCACGGTGCCGGCGTGCAGGCGGGCGGCGACGGCGAGGCCGCGGCGGCCGTCCCGGGTCCAGACGCTGGCGTTGAGGCCGTACGCGGTGTCGTTGGCGCGCTCGACCGCCTCGTCCTCGTCGGTGAAGCGGTACACGGAGACGACCGGGCCGAAGGTCTCCTCCGCGTACACGGACATCGACGCGTCGACGCCTTCGAGGATGGTCGGCTCGTGGAAGAGGGGGCCGACGTCGGGGCGGGGGACGCCGCCCGCGAGGACCTTCGCGCCCTTGGCGACGGCGTCCTCGACGTGCCGGGTGACGGCCCGGAGCTGCCGCTCGCCGGTGAGGGAGCCCATGTCGGCGCCGTACGCGAGGGACGTGCCGAGCCGCATCGCCCTCGTCCGGGCGGTGAACCGCTCCAGGAACGCGTCGGCGACGGACTCGTGGACGTAGATCCGCTCGACGGAGACGCACAGCTGCCCGGCGGAGGAGAAGCAGGCGCGGACGGCGCCGGCGGCGGCCTTCTCCACGTCGGCGTCCCGCAGGACCAGCATGGGGTTCTTGCCGCCGAGTTCGAGGGAGACGCCGACGAGCCGGGCCGCCGCGCGCCGGGCGACCTCGCGGCCGGTGCGGGTGGAGCCGGTGAACGACACGTAGTCGGCGCGGTCGACGACCTCGGGGCCGACGACCGGGCCGTCGCCGAGGACGACCTGGAAGGCCCCGGCGGGCAGCCCCGCCTCGACGAGCAGCTCGCGCGCCCACAGGGCGGTCAGCGCGGTCTCGGTGTCGGGCTTCATGACGACGGCGTTGCCCGCGGCGAACGCGGGCAGCGCGTCGCCGACGGACAGCTCCAGCGGGTAGTTCCAGGGGACGATCTGGCCGACGACGCCCCGCGGCCGGCGCAGCTCGGTCACCCGGGTGAGGACCGGCAGGGCGCCGGTGTGCCGCCGGGGACCCAGGTACGAGGCGGCGCGCACGCCGTAGTGGCGGGCGGCGGACGCGACGGCCTGGACCTCCTCGTGGGCGTGGAGGCGGGCCTTGCCGGTCTCCAGCTGGACGAGGTCGAGGACCTCCGCCTGGCGCTCCAGGAGCAGGTCGTGGAAGCGGAGCAGGACGGCGGCGCGGCGGCGGACGGGCACGGCGGCCCAGGCGGTCTGGGCGGTGCGGGCGCGGGCGAACGCCTCCGCCACGTCCTCGGGGGTGGACGCGGGCAGCTCGGCGAGCCGCTCCCCGGTGAACGGGGTGTGGTTGGCGGTCCGGCCGGAGCCGACGACGCCGCGGGCGAGCCGGGCGACCACCTCGGGCGTGACCACGTCGGCGGCGGTGCGCGCCCCGGCGGGCGCGGGGGCCACGGGGTTCGCGCCCCCCGCCGCGCCCCCGGCGACGGGGCGGTCGGCGCGGCGGGGGGCGTGGGCGCGGTGGCGTGGGCGGATGCCTGCGTGTCCGTCATGGGGGCGAGGGTATGCCGGACGCGGGCCGTTCGGGTACCCGGCGGTAACAATTTCCCGCCGGGCCCGCGCGCCGTGCCGGCGCCCGCCGGCGGACGCGCCCCGGTCAGCGCGTCGGTCAGCGCGTCGGTCAGCGCGTCGACAGCAGCAGGATGCCGAGGGCGACCGCGACGGCGACGGCGGCGACGAGGGCGGCGACGAGGGGCGCGGCGGCGGGGCCGGCCGGGCTGCGGGTCTCCGGCGGCGTGCCGTAGGGCCGGGAGTGGTAGAGCGGGGTGCCGGACGACGGGGAGTCGTAGAGCGGGGTGCCGTACGGCGACGGGTCGGCGGACGGCGGTCCGGCGGGCGGCCCGTACGGCGTCCGCGTGCCGACCGCCGGCGGGGCGGGGTCCGCCGGGGGCCGGCCGTCGGCGAGGACGGCGTCGGGGAGCACGGCGTCCTGGGGCTCTGTGCCGGCGGGCGGCGGCACGGGCAGGGCG
>NZ_CP095474.1:1059520-1061399 GCF_023614315.1 Streptomyces sudanensis
CCCCCGGCCGCCGCCGGTGCGGCGGGCGGGCCCGGCGCGGCGGGGGGCGACCGGTGGGGCAGCACCCTCGCGAGGGAGCGGACCCGGTCCCTGGCCCGCGCGGGCGGCACGGTGTGCGGGCGCGCCCCGTACGGCGCGTCCCCCTGACCGGCCCGCCCGTCCGCCGGACCGTCGTCGGGCCGGTCGTGGGCCGTCGGCGTGTCGGCCTGCCCCGCGCCGCCGGGCGCCGCAGCGGTCCCGCCCGGGGGCCCGCCCGCCAGGTACGACCGCAGCAGCCGCTCCGCCTCCGCCCCGTCGATCCTGCGCGCCGGGTCGCGTTCCAGCAGGCCCCGCACGACGGGCAGCAGCGCGCCCGCGGCGGCGGGCGGACGGATCTCCGCCTCCACCACGGCGTGCAGCACCCCGCCGAGCGAGTCGCGGTGGAAGGGCGAGCTGCCCGTCATCGCCGTGCACAGCAGCACCCCCAGCGACCACAGGTCCGCCGCCGGCCCCGCCCGGTGGCCCTGCATCCGCTCCGGCGCGGTGTACTCGGGCGAGCCGACGAACATGCCCGACTCGGTCAGCGTGGTCGCCCCCGCGAGCTGGGCGACCCCGAAGTCGGTGAGGACGATCCGCCCGGTGGCCTCCTCCACCAGCACGTTGGCCGGCTTCAGGTCCCGGTGCAGCACCCCGATCGCGTGCGCGGCGCGCAGCGCGGACAGCAGCGCCAGGCCGATCCGGGCCGCCTCGTGCGCGTCCACCGGGCCCCGCTCGGCGATCCGCTCGGCGAGCGACGCGCCCTCGACGAGCTCCATCACGATGTACGGGACGCCGTCCTCCTCCACCACGTCGTGGACGCACACGATGTGCGGGTGGTGGACCCGGGCCACGGCGTGCGCCTCGCGCAGCGTGGTGTCGACGGTCGCGTCGCCTCCGGCCGGCCGGCCCGCGTCGACGTGGAGTTCCTTCACCGCGACCGGCCGGCCCAGCAGTTCGTCGTGGGCGCGCCACACCGTCCCCATGCCGCCGCGGCCCAACCGGGACTCGAGGCGGTAGCGGCCGGCGATCCGCCGCTGTTCGCGCGCCCGCCCGGCCGGCTCCTCCGGCCTCCGCCCTCCGACCGACACGGCCCACCTCCTCCGCTCGCGCCGGGGAGGTCACTCCTCGGCGGGTCGCCAGTGGCGCAGCACGATGTCGAACTGCTCCCGCGTGGTCGCCCAGTCTTCCTCGGGAGACGACATGTACAGCGCGTACTCGGTTCCGTCGTCCGTGTAGTACACCTGGTCTATCGCGTGGCGCTTACCGGGGTGTGTCCTTTTCTCGTACCAGGTGAACTCCCAGAGACAGGATTCCGGCTGATCACGGAACGTATTCTGACCGAGTTTCACCCGTTGGTACTCAGGCAGCCTCTCCCGCAGGCTCTCCTCCACGTCGAGCATGTGGGTGTAGGGGTCCTCGAAGTCGGGCGCGTCGTCGACGCTGACGCGGATGCGGTGCCTGCCGCCGTCCGGGGTGTAGTCGATCTGGCCGCCTTCCGTCTGCCGCTTCCAGCCGGCCGGTACGAGCAGGCTGAAACCCAGCGGGTCCGCCACGCGTTCCCACCCCTCGGGCACCGCGCCCGGCGGACCGGGCGAAGCGCCCGGTCCGGACGGCTCGTTCGACGCGGGTGGCACGGGTGAAGCGGGTGACGTGCCCGGTACGGACGGCGTGCTCGGCGCGGGGGTGGCGCCGGCGGTCGTGGCGGTGCCGGCGTCGGCGACGATTCCGGTGGTGTGGGCCGTGCGGCCGGTGTCGGCGTACCGCATGCCGGCGAACCCGGCGCCCGCGCCGACCGCCGCCGCGAGGAGCACCACCAGGGCGGCCCGGCGCCGGCGCGCCCGCCCGGCGGGGGCGGCGGGCG
>NZ_CP095474.1:1061429-1077553 GCF_023614315.1 Streptomyces sudanensis
GACCCGTCGCCGGCCCGTTCGCGGGCGGTGCCGTCCGCGACGTCCCGGAGCTCCCCCGCCGTGACGGGCCGGGTCGGGACGAACGCCTGCGCGGCGGCCGGCGCGCGGCCTTCCACCGCCTCGGTCAGCATGCGTTCCGTCTCCGCGGCGGTGGGCCGGCCTGCGGGGTCCTTCCGGAGCAGCGCGGTGATCACCGGGGCCAGCGGACCCGCGTGCCCGGCCTCCTCGGCCTCCTCGGTGACCACCGCCTGCATGGTGCAGATCGGCGACGAACGGCGGAACGGCGACGCGCCCTGGACCGCCGTGTAGAGCGTGGCGCCCAGCGCCCACAGGTCGGAGGCGGGGCCCGGGTCGGAGCCGCGGACCCGCTCGGGGGCCAGGTAGTCGACGGAGCCGACGAGTTCGCCGGTGCGGGTGATGGTGGAGTCGCCCTCGATGGCGACGATGCCGAAGTCGGTGAGCAGCACGCGCCCGTCGCGGGCCAGCAGTACGTTGCCGGGCTTGACGTCCCGGTGCAGCACCCCGGCGGCGTGCGCGGCGTTCAGGGCACCCAGCACGTGCAAACCGATCCTGGCGGCCTCGCGCGGCGGTATCCGGCCGTTCGGCGCGGACTTGACCGCGTCGGCGAGGGAGGGGCCGTCGACGTACTGCATGACGATCCACGGACGGCCGTCGTGCTCCAGCACGTCGTGGACGGTGACGACGGACGGATGGGTGATCCTGGCGGCGGCCCGCGCCTCCTTCTGCGTGCGGGCGTGCAGGACGGCCCGGTCGGCCTCGGAGGCGTACTGGCCGGCCGTCAGTTCCTTGACGGCCACCGTGCGGTGGAGCACCTCGTCGTGGGCGCGCCACACCTTGCCCATCCCGCCCCGGCCGATGGTCTCGCCCAGCCGGTAGCGTCCCGCGAGCACCGGCCCCCCGCCCCTGCCCTGAGTCTGTTCCACGTGCCTCCGCTCGGCCCCGCCCCGCTGCTTCGGAGCAAGGTTACGGAGGGTGTGCGGTGGGCGGAAGCTCGGGGGCGGCCGTGGACGCCGCCCCGCGGCGCGGGTTCTTCCGATTGGCGCGAATTCGCCACCGTCCGTAGGCCGAACGGGTCAGCCGGCGCCCCGTCAGCGGGTGACCTGGTACGCCCTGGCGGCCTGTTCGTAGATCTCGGTGACCTTGTCCCGCTCGGCTTCGGGGCCGATGACCTGGACGACGTGGTAGCGGTCGCCGACCAGGAGCACGAGGTTGCGCACGTACACCTGGCGGCCGTTGGCGTCCTGCCAGGTGAACTGGCCCTCGGCCGTGGCCTGCCGGCCGGTGTCGACGCGGCGCAGGCCGGTCGCCGTCGACCAGGTTGAGTCGCGCCACGGCTGGAGTTCGCGCTCCTTGCTGCGCTGGTACTCCAGCGGGTCGGCGCCGGCGGTGCGGACGGTGTCGCGGCCGGGGACGACGATCAGCGTGTAGTCGCCGTCCGAGTAGCGGACCTGGCCGATGTCGTTGATGGGGCTGCGGCGCCAGGTCCGGTCGACGCCGACGCGGAAGCCCTCCGGGTCCTCGCGGACGACGTACCCCTCCGGCAGCGCGGGCGCGGTGGGCGTGCCGGCGTTCGACGAGGGCGCGGAACCACCGGCGGGCGGGGTCTGCGGCGGGGTCTGCGCCGGGCCGGGCGGGGCCTGCTCGGGCGGGACCGACGCGGTCGGCCGGACCGTGCCGGTGGGCTGCTGCGATCCGGCCCGCGTCTCCGCCTTGGGCATGAACGCCACCGCGTACACCACGGCGGCCCCCAGACCCAGGAGCACCAGCAGCACCAGCGTGCGCCCCAGGGCGCGCGGGCTGCCCCCGGAGCGCGGCGCCGCGGCCTTCCCCCGGCGGTGCCGGGCGGGCGCCGGGGCCGCGGGGGCCGGGGCCGCGGGGGTGCGGGTGCGCGTGCGGCGCCTGCGGACCAGGTCGCCGCGGCGGCGGATGATCGGCAGGCGGGCGGCGCCGTCGGACGGCATGGGGACGACGGCGGCGCCCGCCCCGGGCTCGGGCGCCGAGCGGACCAGGGAGCGCAGCCAACCGCGCAGCTCCTCGAACTCGGGGCGCTCGGTCGGGTCCTGACGCAGCAGCGACTCGACGACGGGGCGCAGCGGGCCGCACTCCTCGGCGAACGCGGGCGGCTCGGAGCAGACCATCTGGACGAGCTCGGCGGCGCTGTCCTCGGGGTACGGGGCGTGGCCCTGGAGGACCCGGTACAGCAGCGCGCCGAGCGCCCACAGGTCGGTGGCGGGGCCGATGGGCGGGGCGAGCCGCCAGGTGCCGTACACCGGGCCGGCCTGCTCGGGCGCCCACCGCTCGGTCACGGCGCCGACGACGGCGATCCGCGCCTGGCGGGCCCGCTCGGCGGCGAGCGGGGTGGCGGGACCGCGGTAGACGGCGGCGGCCGGCTCCTCCTCCGGCCCGGCGGGGTCCCGGCCGGCGTCGGGCTCGGAGGGGACGTGCGGGGGCCGGGTCCCGCGCCGGGAGTCGGCGCGCAGGCCCGCGCGGGCGCCGCCGTACGGGGCGACGTCCCCGTAGGGGGAGCTTCCGCCGCCCGCGGGGACCGGTCCGTCCCGCCAGGTGCCGGTGAGCAGTGCGCGCGGGGGGCGGTCCTCGCCGTGCGCGTCGTCGCGGCCGTGCGCGTCCTCCTCCCCGTCGCCGTGCGCATCGTCGGGGCCGTAGGGGTCGCGGGAGCCGTAGGGGTCGTAAGGGGCGCGGGCGCCGTGGGCGCCGTAGGGGTCGTGGGAGCCGTACCGGGCGGCGGCGCCGTCCTCGTCGTCCTCGTCGTCGCCGTGGTCGTCGGCGATGCGGTCCGCGGCCTGCGCGACGTAGTGCGGCTCGTAGCCGCTGGGCAGGGCCGGCGGGCCCGGCGGGAGGGGCGGCGCGGTGCGGGGGGAGCCGTACGGGTCCGCGCGGCCGTCGTCGTACGGGTCGTCGTCGTACGGGCCGCCGTCGTACGGGTCGTCCTCGCCGTGCGCCCGCACCCGTCCGGTGAGGACCTCGGTCCCGTCGTCGTACGTGTCGTCGCCGTCGTAGGCGCCGTCGCCGTCGTACGCGTCGTAGGCGCCGTCACCGGCGTACTCGTCCCCGTAGGGGTCGCCGCTCCGGCCGTCGGGGCCGTGCGCGTGCGGTTCCGCCCTGCCGGTGCCGTATCCCTCCCCGTACGGGCCGTCCCCGGTGTCCGGGGCCGGAGCGCCCTCGTCGTCCGGGAGCGGTACCGGTGCGTATCCGCACAGGGCCTCCTCGGCGGCCCCGGCGGCGAGCCCGCTGAGGACGATCCGGCCGTCGTCGCAGACGAGGACGGTGCGCGCGGTGACGTTGCGGTGCGTCCAGCCGTGGGCGTGCAGCGCGCGCAGCGCCGTGAGCACGTCGGAGGCGATCTCGGCGGCGCGGTAGGGGCTGAGGGGCTCGTCGCGGACGAGGGCGGCGAGCGGCCGGGCGGCGATCAGCTCGCTGACGATCCACAGCGAGCCGTCCTCGGTGAAGACGTCGAAGACCTGGTCGAGGCGCGGGTGGTCGGGTATCCGGGCCACCGCCTGCACGGCCTCGACGGCCCGCCGGACGGCCGGGTCGGCGGACGCGCCGGGGTCCGCGTACCCGTAGGGGCGGTGGGTGTCCTCCCCGCCGACGACCTCGGCCTCCACGGTCTCCGGCAGGAGGATCTGACGGACCATGACCTCCTGGCCGCTGTACGTGTCGAAGGCACGCGTCTCGACCGGGCCGTACGCCCCGCCGTCACCATCGCCGTCACCGTCGCCGTCCTCGCCGAAGGGGGCGAGCGGCAGGCGATAGCGGTCGGCGAGCACCCTTCCCGCGTAGTCGTCCACGACGCCTCCCCAGCAGCGCGCTGTCCCCCCGGCCCCGTCCTCCGTGCGGAGTCGCACGGAATCGTACGGAGCCGTCGATCCCGGTTGTTGCCTGTGCGGTCACCCGCGTGATGCGCCTTCGTACGGCCCTCGGCCTCTCAACGATACGTGCCCCGGGTCAGTCCGTGGGCCGGAACGTCGCGAACGCGGTGTTCCGCAGCGTGGTGCACTCCGGCCCGTCCCACTCGTCGGACGGGCAGGAGATCATGATCGCGTAGCCGTGCGTGGCGTCGACCTTGAAGCCCCTGTTGAGCACCCGCACCCGTATCCCGCCCTGGTTCCGTTCGAACTGCCAGTCCGCGGCGGTCGGGTAGTCCCGGTAGGGGACGGGCCTGATGCCGTGGTGCCGGTAGCCGTCGCTGCTCGCGGCGACGGCGCCCATGGCGGCGGTCCACGCGGCGGCGGCGTCGCCGCCCGGGCTTCCGGTGTAGTCGACCTGCACGCGCGGGAAGCCGCCCGAGGCGCTGAACACACCACCGGAGTTGCGGCCCGCCACGTCCGTCATGCGGAAGGCGGCGGGCATGGCCATGGCGAAGCGGAACCGGTCGCTGGTGACCGTCCGGTACCCGGTGGGGAGCGCGGGGCCGGCGCTCGTGCCGGGTGAGGCGGACGGCGTGGGACGTGTGCCGGTGCCGCGCGTCGGGGACGGGGTGGTACCGGGGGTGGCGGAGGCGCCGTCCTGCTGCCGTCCGGGCTCGCCGTTCGGGCCGTCGCCGGTACCGGGGGCGGTGGAGCCGTCCGTCCCGGTGCCGGCCGACGCGGTCCTGCCGCCGCCCGGGGTGCCGCCCGTGCCCTGGGCGGTCGTCTCGCCGTCGCCCCCCAGGGCGAACGCGAGGACGGTGGCCAGGACCGCGAGGACGGCCACGACCGCGATGGTGACCAGGGTGCGCCGGGGCACCACGTCGGTGAGCGACGCCCGGACGGCCGGGCGGCCGGAGCGTTCCGCCGCGGTGGGACCGGGTTGCCGCGCGGTGGAGGCCGCGGCGGCGTTGCGCACCGAGCGCAGGGCGCCGCGCAGCCGCTCGGCGGTCGCGTCACCGGTCCGGGCGCCGCCGGACGCCGCGGCGTCCGCCGGGTCCGGGGGGACGGGCGGGAGCGGTACGACGCGCGTGGCCTCCAGGGGCGGGCCGGACCGCGACGGGGCCGCGGTGGCGAGGAGGACCTCGTCGAGCAGTTCCCGCGCGCCGGCGTCGTCGAGGCGCTGCGCCGGGTCCTTGGCGAGCAGCCCGTAGATGACCTTGTCGAGCGGCCCGGCGTTCCTCGGCGGGTCCAGCTGCTCGGTCATCACGGCCGTGAGCGTCGCTATGGCGGAGCCCTTGTCGTACGGCGGGTGGCCCTCCACGCACGCGTAGAGGAGCCCGCCGAGGGACCACATGTCGGCGGCGGGGCCGGGGCGCTGGCCGCGGGCGCGCTCCGGCGAGATGTAGGAGGGCGCGCCGACGAGCATGCCGGTGGAGGTGATGGACGGGTCGCCCTCGACCTGGGCGATGCCGAAGTCGGTGAGGACGACGCGGCCGTCGTCCGCGATGAGGACGTTCGACGGCTTCACGTCGCGGTGGAGGATGCCCTGGCGGTGCGCGGACCGCAGGACGCCGAGGACGGCCAGGCCGACCTCGGCGGCGCGGCGCGGCGTGAGGGTGCCGTCCTCGCGGATCACGTCGGCGAGGGAGCGGCCCTCGATGAGCTCCATGACGATCCAGGGGCGGTCGTCCTCGTCGACCACGTCGTAGACCGTGACGGCGCTGTTGTTGCGGATCCGGGCGATGGCCTTGGCCTCGCGCAGGGTCCGGGTGATGAGGCGCCGCTTCTCCTCCTCGTCGATGGCGTTGGGGAAGCGCAGCTCCTTGACCGCGACGGTCCGGCCGAGGGTCTCGTCGACGGCCCGCCAGACCGTGCCCATGCCGCCGCGTCCGAGGACGGCGCCGAGTCGGTAACGCCCCGCCAGCAGCCTTCCCCCGGACGTCTTCCGGGCGGTGCCCGCGGGCTTCCCCGCCGCGTCCGCCGAGGTCCCGCCCGCGTCCGCGCCACCGGCCGGGGCGGCGCCCTTCGGGGCAGCACCCTTCGGAGCGGCGCCCTCCGGGGTCTCGTCGGCCGGAGGCACGTCCTTCGGGGCAGCACCCTTCGGAGCGGCGCCCTCCGGGGTCTCGTCGGCCGGAGGCACGTCCTTCGGGGCGGCACCCTTCGGAGCGGCGCCCTCCGGGGTCTCGCCGACCGGAGGCACGTCCTTCGGGGCAGCACGCTTCGGGGCGGCGCCTCCGGCGGCCCCGTCCGAACCCGAAGGGGCCTCGCCCCGAGGGGCCGGGCCCGCCGGGGCGTCGCTCGTCGAAGCCCCCTTCGCCGGCGCCGTGTTCGCGGGCACGGCCTTCTCCGGCGCGTCCGCCGTCGGGGACCCCTCCCCGGAACCGGTGTCCTTCGCGGCGTCACTTCCCGAGGCGGCGGCCTCCGTACCGGCGCCGTCGCCCGGAGGCGCGGACCGCTCGGAGTCCCCGCCCCGCGCGGTCGCGCCCTTCGAGGCCGTGTCCTCGCCGCCGGCGCCCCGCCGAGGTTGCCGCGCCGCGTCCCGCGACTGCTCCGCTCCCGACATGCGTCCCCTCTGCGATCCTGTTCCCCGCCCGCGCCTGCCGCGTCCGCGCGATGCGGTAACCCGCCCTGATGGCGCCTTCATTGTCCCTCACCCGGAGACCGGTGGTTCTCCCGGGTCCGGCGTCGGCGGGGACGGCTGTGGAGGAGGCTGCCGCCCCGCGCCGAAGTCCCGGGCGGGCCCCGTGGGGCTCACCCCTCCGGCCGCCGCCGAGCCGGCGCGGATCGTCCCGCCCATCTCCCGCGCCGTGCTGACGGACCGCTCGCGAGCGCTCGCGACCGGTCGCGCCCCGGCTGCCGCGCCGCTCCCCGGGACCTCCGGGCCCCACGGGGCCGCCCGGCCCGGGACGGCGGGACCGGCCGCCGGACGCGCCGCCCGCACCCACCCCGGCGCCGGTCACAGCGGCACGATGTCCGGTGCGCCGAGGCGGGCCGCGTCCGCGGTCTGGTCGTCCGGCTGGCGCTGCGACTCGCGTTCCGCCTCGACCCGCTTCTCGTAGTGCTCCACCTCCTTGGCGACCTGCTCCTCGCCCCAGCCGAGGACCCGCGCCATCAGCTCGGCGCACTCGCGGGCGCAGCCGGTGCCCCGGTCGAAGGTCTCGATGGAGATCCGGGTCCGGCGCGTGAGCACGTCGTCCAGGTGCCGGGCCCCCTCGTGGGAGGCGGCGTAGAGGATCTCCGCGCGGAGGTAGTCGTCGGCCCCGGTGACGGGCCGTCCGAGGGCCGGGTCCTCGGCGAGGAGGTCGAGGACCTCCTCCGCCAGGGTCCCGTACCGGTTGAGCAGGTGCTCGACCCGGGCCACGTGCAGGCCCGTCCGGGCGGCGACGCGGGCCCGGGCGTTCCACAGCGCGCGGTACCCCTCGGCGCCCAGCAGCGGCACCTCCTCGGTGACGCAGGGGGCGACCCGGGTGTCCAGGCCGTGGACCGCCTCGTCCACCGCGTCCCTGGCCATCACCCGGTACGTCGTGTACTTGCCGCCCGCCACCACGACCAGCCCGGGCACGGGGTGGGCGACCGTGTGCTCCCGGGAGAGCTTGCTGGTGGCGTCGGACTCGCCGGCCAGCAGGGGGCGCAGACCCGCGTACACGCCCTCCACGTCGTCCCTGGTGAGCGGGGTGGCGAGGACGCCGTTGACGTGGTTCAGGAGGTAGTCGATGTCGGCGCTGGACGCGGCGGGGTGGGCCTTGTCGAGGTCCCAGCCCGTGTCGGTCGTCCCGATGATCCAGTGGCGGCCCCAGGGGATGACGAACAGGACGCTCTTCTCCGTGCGGAGGATCAGGCCCGTCGTGGAGTGGATGCGGTCCTTGGGGACGACCAGGTGGATGCCCTTGGAGGCGCGGACGTGGAACCGGCCGCGCTCGCCGATCAGCGCCTGCGTGTCGTCCGTCCACACCCCCGTCGCGTTGACGACCTGCCGGGCGCGGATCTCGTAGTCGCCGCCCGCCTCCACGTCCTGCACCCGGGCGCCGACCACCCGCTCGCCCTCCC
The DNA here is from genome assembly GCF_023614315.1 of Streptomyces sudanensis. NCBI lineage: Bacteria > Bacillati > Actinomycetota > Actinomycetes > Kitasatosporales > Streptomycetaceae > Streptomyces > Streptomyces sudanensis. The sequence goes on from NZ_CP095474.1 coordinate 1,069,367, forward strand.
GGAGGAAGCCGACGACCCGGGCGCGGCTGGCGGCGTGCGCGCCGTACGCCGCGGCCGTCCGCACCAGCGTGGCGACGTAGCGCGCGTCGTCCATCTGGGCGTCGTGGTACTGCAGGGCGCCCACCAGGGCGTCCCGGCGCAGGGCGGGGGCGGCCCGCAGGGCGCGCCGGCGCGACAGGTGGCGGTGCACGGGCAGGCCCCGGCCGCGCCCCGAGGAGACGGACATCGCGTCGTACAGGGCGACGCCCGCCCCGGCGTACAGCCGCTCCCAGCCCTTGTGCCGCAGCGGGTAGAGGAACGGCACCGGTTTGACCAGGTGCGGCGCCAGCCGCTCCAGCAGCAGGCCGCGCTCCTTCAGCGCCTCCCGCACCAGGGCGAAGTCGAGCATCTCCAGGTAGCGCAGGCCGCCGTGGATGAGCTTGCTGGACCTGCTGGACGTCCCCGACGCCCAGTCACGGGCCTCCACCAGGCCCGTGGCCAGGCCGCGGGTCGCCGCGTCGAGCGCCGTCCCCGCCCCGACCACACCGCCGCCCACGACCAGCACGTCGAGTTCGTGCTCGGCCATCGCGGCCAGGGCCTCGGCCCGCTCCGCGGGTCCCAGTCTGGCTGTCCTCACCGCTGCCTCCCGTCGCCGTACCCCCCCGAGTGCCCGGGCTCACGGATTCGATTCTGTCCCCGCCCGCCGCCGTCGGCCACCGGCCCCGCGCCACCTGTGGACAACACTCGGGCGACCACGACCGCGCAATACCGCATAACGGTCATATTTACTCCTAGTCTGACATTGCGTCCGCTTGTTCCGTCCACCGGACTTGCGCGCCGCGCCCCCTCCGGCTACTGGGAAGGACGGCTCACGCCCATGCCCGCAGACCTCGCCGTCATCGGCCTCGGCCACCTCGGACTGCCCCTCGCCCAGGCCGCCACCGCCGTCGGCTTCGACACCGTCGGCTACGACGCCGACCCCCGCCCGGTCGCGGAACTGGCCGCCGGGCGGCCTCCGGTCGACGGCTCCCTCACCCCGTCCGAGATCCGCCGGATGCTGTCGGCCGGCTTCCGCCCCACCACGCACCCCGCCGAACTGGGCCGCGTGCGCACCGCCGTCATCTGCGCGCCCACCACGCCCGGCGACGACTCCCGCACCCTGGACCTGACCGCCGTCACGGACGCCGCCCGGGCGCTCGCCGCCCGGCTGCGCCCCCACACCACCGTCCTGCTGGAGTCGCCCGTCCCGCCCGGCACCACCGAGGACGTCCTCCGCCCGATCCTGGAGGAGGGCTCCGGGCTGTGCGCCGGGCGGGACTTCCACCTCGCGTACTCCCCCAGCCGCCTCGACCCCGGCGACCGCGCCCGCGGCCACGCCCACACCCCCAAGGTCATCGGCGGCCTCACCCCCGCCTGCACCGAGTCCGCCGCCGCCTTCTACGGACGCCTCACCGACAAGGTGGTGCGCGCACGCGGGACCCGCGAGGCCGAGACGGTCAAGCTGCTGGAGACCAACTTCCGGCACGTCAACATCGCCCTCGTCAACGAGATGGCGGTGCTCTGCCACGAGCTGGGCGTCGACCTGTGGGACGTCATCCGGTGCGCCGAGACCAAGCCCTTCGGCTTCCAGGCGTTCCGCCCCGGCCCCGGCGTCGGCGGCCACGGCGTCCCCCTCGACACGGTCGGCCCCCACCACCCCCTGCGCCTGGTGGAGACGGCGAGCCGGATCAACGAACGCATGCCCCGGTACGTGATCCGGCGCTGCGCCACACTCCTCAACGAGCACGGCAAGTCCGTCCGCGGCGCCCGGATCCTGCTCCTGGGCGTCACCTACAAGCCCGACCTCGCCGACCGGGAGGGCTCCCCCGCGCCCGAGATCGCGGGGCGGCTGATGGACATGGGCGCGGCGGTCCGCTACCACGACCCGTACGTGCCGGTCTGGCGGGTGCGCGACCTGCCGGTCCCGCGCGCGGACTCCCTGTACGAGGCGGCCGCGGACGCCGACCTGACGATCCTGCTCCAGCACCACCGCACGTACGACCTGCAGGGACTGTCCGTCAAGGCGCAGCTGCTGCTCGACACCCGCGGGGCGGCCCCGGTGGGCGCGGCGCACCGGCTCTGACCCCGGCGGACGGCCGCCGCCGCCCCGGTACCGACCCGCCTCCGGGCCGGTCGGGACCGGGAATCGCGGGGCCCGCCGTCACAGGGGGCTGCTAGTGTCCGCCTCTGTTCCACGCGCGGTCGTGCACACATCATGTGCCGGCCGCCCGTTCCTTCCCAGGGGGGATTCCCAGCATGAGCCAGCCCGTCCCGCCGTCCGGCAACCCGTTCGCCGACGCCCCGGACGCCGATCCGGCCGCGCCGCAGCCGTTCCCGCAGGAGGCCCCGGCGCCCGTGCGGGACAACCTCGTCCCCGGGCTGCTCGCCGCCCTGGTCGCCGCCCTGGTGGCCGCCGCCGCGTACGGCGGCATCGGCGGCGCCATCGAGCGGGAGGTCGGCTACGCGGCGATCGGCGTCGGCCTGCTCGTCGGCTTCGCCGCCGGCAAGGCCGGCGGCCGCAACCCGGTCCTCCCGTTCGCCGCGGCGGTCCTGGCGGCCGGCGCGGTCTGCCTGGGCCAGCTCGTCACCATCGCGATGCTGCTCGGCGAGATGGGCAGGCACTCGTTCGCGGAGGTCTTCTTCCAGAACTTCGGCGACCTGACGGACCTGTGGAAGACCGCCGCGGACGCCATGACCTACGTCTTCCTCGCCCTCGGCGCGGTGTCCGGCTTCGGCTGCGCCAAGAAGGCGTCGGCCTGACCGGCCGCGCGGCCGGACACCGCGGGGAGGGGCCGGCGGGGCACGGGCCCCTCCCCGCGGTGCGGACCGGGGGTCAGCGGCGGTGCTGCGAGTCCGCGACCGTCACCTCGACGCGCTGGAACTCCTTCAGCTCGCTGTAACCCGTCGTCGCCATCGCCCGGCGCAGCGCGCCGAAGAAGTTCATCGACCCGTCCGGCGAGTACGACGGCCCGGTGAGGATCTCCTCGGTCGTCCCGGCGATGCCCAGGTCGACGAGCTTGCCGCGCGGCACGTCCTCGTGGACGGCCTCCATGCCCCAGTGGTGGCCCCGGCCGGGCGCGTCGGTGGCGCGGGCCAGCGGGGAGCCCATCATCACCGCGTCGGCGCCGCACGCGATCGCCTTCGGCAGGTCGCCGGACCAGCCCACGCCGCCGTCGGCGATGACGTGCACGTACCGGCCGCCGGACTCGTCCATGTAGTCGCGGCGGGCGGCGGCCACGTCGGCGACCGCGGTCGCCATCGGGACCTGGATGCCCAGGACGTTGCGGGTGGTGTGCGCCGCGCCGCCGCCGAAGCCGACCAGCACGCCCGCCGCGCCCGTGCGCATCAGGTGCAGGGCCGCCGTGTAGGTGGCGCAGCCGCCGACGATGACCGGGACGTCCAGCTCGTAGATGAACTGCTTCAGGTTCAGCGGCTCGGCGGCGCCGGAGACGTGCTCCGCCGACACCGTCGTGCCGCGGATGACGAAGATGTCCACACCGGCGTCGACGACGGCCTTGGAGAACTGGGCCGTGCGCTGCGGGGAGAGCGCGGCGGCGGTGACGACGCCGGCGTCGCGCACCTCCTTCAGCCGCCGCCCGATCAGCTCCTCCTTGATCGGGGCGGCGTAGATCTCCTGCAGACGGCGGGTCGCGGTCCCCTCGTCGAGCTCGGTGATCTCGTCCAGGAGCGGCTGCGGGTCCTCGTAGCGGGTCCACAGGCCCTCCAGGTTGAGGACGCCGAGACCACCGAGGCGGCCGATGGAGATCGCGGTCTCGGGGGACACGACGGAGTCCATCGGGGCGGCCAGGAAGGGCAGCTCGAAGCGGTAGGCGTCGATCTGCCACGCGATCGAGACCTCCTTCGGGTCCCGGGTGCGCCGGCTCGGCACGACGGCGATGTCGTCGAAGGCGTACGCCCTGCGGCCGCGCTTGCCGCGCCCGATCTCGATCTCAGTCACGATGTGTGGCCTTTCCCTCTGCGTCTGCGTCCACCAGTATCCCCGACGGACGTGCGCAGGGGCGGCCCGGGCGATCCCGGGCCGCCCCTGCGGCGGTGTCGAGCGGAGCCCCGCTCAGCGCTTGCTGCTGTAGTTCGGCGCCTCGACGGTCATCTGGATGTCGTGCGGGTGGCTCTCCTTGAGGCCCGCCGAGGTGATCCGGACGAACCGGCCGCGCTCCTGGAGCTCGGGGACGGTCCGGCCGCCGACGTAGAACATCGACTGGCGCAGGCCGCCGACGAGCTGGTGGACGACCGCGGAGAGCGGGCCGCGGTAGGCCACCTGGCCCTCGATGCCCTCGGGGACCAGCTTCTCGTCGGAGGCGACGCCCTCCTGGAAGTACCGGTCCTTGGAGAAGGAGCGCTGGTCGCCGCGGGACTGCATGGCGCCCAGGGAACCCATGCCGCGGTACGACTTGAACTGCTTGCCGTTGATGAACAGCAGCTCGCCCGGCGACTCCTCGCACCCGGCCAGGAGCGAGCCGAGCATCACCGTATCGGCGCCGGCGACCAGGGCCTTGGCGATGTCGCCGGAGTACTGCAGGCCGCCGTCGCCGATGACCGGCACACCGGCCGCCCTGGCGGCAAGCGAGGCCTCGTGGATCGCCGTGACCTGCGGGACGCCGACGCCGGCGACGACGCGGGTGGTGCAGATGGAGCCGGGGCCGACACCGACCTTGATCGCGTCGGCGCCCGCGTCGACGAGCGCCTGGGCGCCGTCGCGGGTGGCGACGTTGCCGCCGATGACGTCGACGGCGGCGTTGGACTTGATCTTGGCGACCATCTCGCCGACCAGCCTGGAGTGGCCGTGGGCCGTGTCGACGACGATGAAGTCGACGCCCGCCTCGACCAGCGCCTGCGCCCGCTCGTACGCGTCGCCCGCGACGCCGACCGCGGCGCCGACGAGGAGGCGGCCCTCCTTGTCCTTCGCGGCGTTCGGGTACTTCTCCGCCTTGACGAAGTCCTTGACGGTGATGAGGCCCTTGAGGACGCCCTCGTCGTCGACGAGCGGCAGCTTCTCGATCTTGTGGCGGCGCAGCAGCTCCATGGCGTCCACGCCGGAGATGCCGACCCTGCCGGTGACCAGCGGCATCGGGGTCATGACCTCGCGCACCCGCCGGGCGCGGTCGGTCTCGAAGGCCATGTCGCGGTTGGTGACGATGCCCAGCAGCCTGCCGGACGGGTCCGTGACGGGCACGCCGCTGATGCGGAACTTGGCGCAGATCGCGTCCGCCTCGGCGAGCGTGGCGTCGGGGCGGATCGTGATCGGGTCCGTGACCATGCCGGACTCGGAGCGCTTCACCAGGTCCACCTGGTTCGCCTGGTCGGCGATCGACAGGTTCCGGTGGAGGACCCCGACACCGCCCTGGCGGGCCATGGCGATGGCCATCCGGGACTCGGTCACCTTGTCCATGGCGGCCGAGAGCAGCGGGATGTTGACCCGCACGTTCCGCGACAGCCGGGAGGAGGTGTCGATCTGGTCGGGGGCCATGTCCGACGCGCCCGGCAGCAGCAGCACGTCGTCGTAGGTCAGCCCGAGCGCCGCGAACTTCTCCGGCACTCCGTCGACGTTGACAGTCATGACACCTTCCTCAATGGCCTTGATCGGCACGGACGTCCATGCTATCGGGCCGCGCGGGCGTCTCATTCCACGAACAAGATCACTCGATGGTTTTGTACGTTCACACGTATGACATCCGCCATACGGTCCCGCGGCGCCCGGAACCGGGTGGTCCGGGCCCGCCGGCACCCTGCGCCTACTGGCCGGCCAGGGCCCGCAGGCGGCTGAGCGCGCGGTGCTGGGCGACCCGTACGGCCCCGGGGGACATGCCGAGCACCTGGCCGGTCTCCTCGGCGGTGAGGCCGACGGCGACGCGCAGGACGAGCAGCTCCCGCTGGTTCTCCGGGAGGTTGGCCAGCAGGCGCCTGGCCCATTCGGCGTCGTCGCTGAGGAGGGCGCGCTCCTCGGGGCCCAGCGAGTCGTCGGGGCGCTCGGGCATCTCGTCGGAGGGCACCGCGGTCGAACCGGGGTGCCGCATGGCGGCCCGCTGCAGGTCGGCGACCTTGTGCCCGGCGATGGCGAAGACGAACGCCTCGAACGGGCGGCCCGTGTCCCGGTAGCGGGGCAGGGCCATGAGGACCGCGACGCAGACCTCCTGCGCCAGGTCCTCGACGAAGTGGCGGGCGTCGCCGGGCAGCCGGCTCAGCCGGGTGCGGCAGTAGCGCAGGGCCAGGGGGTGGACCCGCGCCAGGAGGTCGTGCGTGGCCTGTTCGTCGCCCTCCACCGCGCGGTGCACGAGCGCTCCGATCGCCCCCCGCCCGGCGGGGGGCGTCGGGGTGGCCGGCGTCTGGTCGTCGCGCATCGGTCCATGGTGCCTTGACCGCGCCCGCTCCGAAGCACCGCGTCCAGCCTTGTGCACCGAAGCGTTATGAGCAGATGCGCCGGAAGCCATCCCCCGCGCCCTCCCCTCCCGCTCGATCGACTCGTCCCCGAGGAACTCCACTCCTCAAGGATGCGGCATCACGCAGGAAACAGACATCGGGCCCGCTCCGCCCCCTCCGCCGGGCGGCGGAGGGGGCGGGACGGGCCCTCCCGGTCCGGGCCGGGGACTAGCGCACCAGGCCCCAGCGGAAGCCCAGCGCGACGGCGTGGGCGCGGTCCGAGGCGCCCAGCTTCTTGAACAGCCGGCGGGCGTGGGTCTTGACCGTGTCCTCGGAGAGGAACAGCTCGCGGCCGATCTCGGCGTTCGACCGGCCGTGGCTCATGCCCTCCAGCACCTGGATCTCGCGGGCCGTGAGCGTCGGCGCGGCACCCATCTCGGCGGAGCGCAGCCGGCGCGGGGCGAGCCGCCAGGTCGGGTCGGCGAGGGCCTGGGTGACCGTGGCCCGCAGCTCGGCGCGCGAGGCGTCCTTGTGCAGGTACCCGCGGGCGCCGGCGGCGACGGCGAGGGCGACGCCGTCGAGGTCCTCGGCGACCGTGAGCATGATGATGCGGGCCCCGGGATCGGCGGAGAGCAGCCGCCGGACGGTCTCCACACCGCCCAGCCCCGGCATGCGCACGTCCATCAGGATCAGGTCCGAGCGGTCGGCGCCCCAGCGGCGGAGCACCTCCTCGCCGTTGGCCGCGGTCGTCACGCGCTCGACGCCGGGCACGGTCGCGACGGCGCGGCGGAGCGCTTCTCGGGCAAGCGGGGAGTCGTCGCAGACGAGTACGGATGTCATGGCCGTCCTCCGCAGCTGATGCGCGTCACCTTGGGCCTCCAGGCTGGTTACGAATCGTCACCTGTGCGGTTGACGCCCTCGGACGTCCGCCCGAGCGCTTCTTCCTCAACCGCCTCCGCACTCTCAACGACGGTCACTCGAAAGAGTTACGGGTACGAGCACCGCTCCGACACTCCGCGTGAGGGGACCCGCGCGGAGCGGAGCGCCGCAGGTCGCCGCCGCTCCACCCCAAGCTATGCCCCATTTAGCGGCTTTTCCTTCCTTTTGGCAGTGTCTGTAGCTAGATTCGCAATGAGTCATATTTACATCTACTGCGACAAGTAGTCCGCTCAGCAATCTCAGCACCGGCACCAAGGGGACATGCGCCATGGCAGATTTCTCCCGCCTTCCCGGACCCAACGCCGACCTGTGGGACTGGCAGCTGCTCGCGGCCTGCCGTGGTGTCGACAGTTCGCTGTTCTTCCACCCCGAGGGAGAGCGCGGCGCGGCGCGGAGCGCGCGTGAGAACTCTGCGAAGGAGGTCTGCATGCGCTGCCCGGTGCGGGCCCAGTGCGCCGCCCACGCGCTGGCCGTGCGCGAGCCCTACGGCGTGTGGGGCGGCCTGACCGAGGACGAGCGCGAGGAGCTGATGGGCCGGGCCCGCTCCCGGCTGGTCACCACGTCGGCGACGCGGCCGGCGGACGGCTGACGCCGGGCCGCGCCCCGATTTCCCGAAGGAACGTTTCGGCAAGAGTGCCGAGAGTGCGCGCAGGCGGTGGGCCACCCCTCCCGGCGCCCGGCGCGCCTCCGCCCGGACCGCCGCGCCGCCCCGCGCCCGCGGCGCCGTCCGGACGGGGCGGGGGCTTTTCCGTACCCGGACGCCCGAGGCCGCCGCATGCCGGGCGGGCGGGGCGCACCGGTCTCCGCGCCCGCGGCGCCGTCCCGCCGGGGCGCGCACCGGCCGGTCCCCGG
>NZ_CP095474.1:1077558-1082026 GCF_023614315.1 Streptomyces sudanensis
CCCCCCGAAGCGCCCGCGGCGATCCCCCGTCGACGCCCCCCTACACCTGCGAAGCCGCCTCCGCCAGCCGGTCCAGCGTGGCCGCGACGGCCGGGACCCGTGCCAGGTCCGGCAGGGTGAGGGCGACGATCTCCCGCTCCACCGGCGGTTCGACCGCCACCACGCGGGCACCCCGGGGCCGTACGGGCTCGACGGCCAGCTCCGGCAGGACGGCCACGCCGAGACCGGCTCCGACCAGGCCCACCACCGCCGGGTAGTCGTCGGTCGCGAAGTCGATGCGGGGGGTGAAGCCGGCGGCCTCGCAGACCTCGACCAGCTGGCGGCGGCACCGGGGGCAGCCCGCGATCCAGGGTTCCTCGGCCAGCTCCCCGATCGCCACGGCGTCCGCGTCGGCCAGCCGGTGCCCCGCGGGGACGAGGCCGACGAGCCGGTCGGTGAGCAGCGGACGCACCACCAGCTCGTCCCACTCGGCGACGCCGCCCGCGTACCGGAAGGCCAGGGCGATGTCGCAGTCGCCCTCCCGGAGCATCTCCACCGAGCGGGGCGGCTCCGCCTCGACGAGGGAGACCCGGACACCGGGGTGCTCGGCGCGCAGGGCGGCGAGGGCGGTGGGGACGAGCGTGGAGCTGCCGCTGGAGAAGGAGACGAGCCGGACGCGGCCGGACCGCAGGCCCGCGATGGCGGCGACCTCCTCCTCGGCGGCGGTCAGCCCGGCGAGGACGCCCGCCGCGTGCCGGACCAGGGCCTCCCCCGCCTGGGTGAGGCGCATCTCCCGGCCCGTGCGGATGAGCAGCGGGGTGCCCGCGGAGGACTCCAGGGCCTTCATCTGCTGGCTGACGGCCGGCTGGGTGCAGCCCAGCTCGCGGGCCGCGGCGGAGAAGGAACCGGTGGCGGCCACGGCGCGGAGGACTCGGAGATGACGGGCTTCGATCACTCTTCAACTATAAGCGGCTCTTTGAACGTACGAGGTATGGCCTCCAGATCCTTTGGGGACTCGGTCCGGAGCGCGGTCGCGCCCGGGACCCGCGGCGGTGCGGGGCCGGCCGCCGGCGCGGGAGGGGAGCGGGGCGCGCGAGCGGCGGGGCGCGTACCCCCGTGGCGCGATCCGCCGCGCCTCCCGGCCGCGGGGGCGTACCGCACCGGGGCCGGCCGGGCGCGATGCGGTGCGCAGGCGTGTGCGGCGGGCGTCCGGGCACCGGTTTTCCGGGCCGACTCCGGGCCGTGGCGCGGCGTCGGCGGGCGGGGCGCCTGCGCGTCCCGGTGGGGCACTAACGTGCCGCGTATGACGAGTGCACTGATTACTGGCGCGACGGCGGGTATCGGGGCCGCCTTCGCGCGGCGGCTGGCGGCCGACGGCCACGACGTGGTCCTGGTCGCCCGCGACGTGGAACGGCTCAGGGAGCAGGCGACCGAACTGCACGACCGGCACGGCGTCGAGGCGGAGGTGCTGTCCGCGGACCTCGCCCGGGAGGAGGGCATCGCCGCCGTCGAGGCGCGGCTGGCCGACCCGAAGCGGCCCGTGGACCTGCTGGTCAACAACGCCGGCTTCGGGAACAAGGGCCGCTTCCTCGACGTGGCCATGGCCGACGAGCTGCGGATGCTGAAGGTGCACTGCGAAGCGGTGCTGCGGCTGACGGCGGCGGCCACGGCCCCGATGCGGGAGCGGCGGCGGGGCGGCGTGGTGAACGTCGCGTCCGTGGCCGCCTTCGTGCCGCGCGGGACCTACGGGGCGTCGAAGGCGTGGGTCGTGCAGTTCACGCAGGGCGTGGCGCGGGACCTCGCGGGGAGCGGGGTGCGGCTGATGGCGCTGTGCCCCGGCTTCGTGCGGACGGAGTTCCACGAGCGGGCCGGAATGGGCACGGACGGCATCCCGGGGTGGATGTGGCTGGACGCCGACAAGGTTGTGACGGACGCGCTGGCGGACCTGGCGCGCGGGCGGACGCTGTCGGTGCCGGACCCGCGGTACAAGGCGCTGATGGGCGTGGTGAAACTGGTCCCGCGCGGGCTGCTGGGCGGGGTGAGCTCGCGCGCGGGACGCAAGTACGGCCCCCAGTAGGGCGGGGCCCGAAGCGGGGCGGGCCGGTACGGGTCGGGGCCCGGAAAGCGGGTCGAGTGCTGGGTGCCTGCGGCACATGTGCCGCCCCTACGTATGAGCGCCCGGCCGGGGAGTCACCGGCCGGGCGCTCACGTTCACAGCGGTCTTGTCAGACGCGGCACAACGCGTCGAGGAACACGCCCCACGGGCCCGCCGGAACGGCGAACGCGCCACCGCCCGGGTTCTTGGAGTCCCGGACCGCGATCCCCTCGGGCAACATGGCCGCCTCCACGCAGTCCTGGCCGGTACTGCCCGAGTATGAGCTCTTGAACCACCGGGCACCGTCCAGCTCACGGGACACCTGGTGGCTGTCTATGTCAGTCACGGCACATCTCTTTCCTGATCGCTCTCATCATTTCCACCGAGTCCGGCTCCGGGAGCGCGAGATCACGCAACGAATCGACGTAGAAGCGCAGGTCCCGGACCTCACGTGGCGCCTTCCTGAACGACATGCCCGTCATGGCGTCGAACGCGACGAGGGGCTTGTCCGCCGTCCCGTCGAACTCCAGCAGGGTGAACATGTGAGTCAGGGTGGCGTTGGCCGAGAAGGGAATGACCCTGAACGTCACTCGCCCGGATTCCGCGTCGTCGATCAGCGAGTCGAGCTGGTCCACCATGACGGCTCTGCCACCCACCTCCTGCCGCAGAGCGGCCTCGCCGATGATCGCTTCGACGGTCGGCGGACGGCTCTTGCCGAAGATCCGGCGGCGCTGTGTGCGCAGCTGGGCGGACCTGTCCATCTGGTACGCCGACAGGACGATCCGGTCGAGCGAGAGGGTGAGCGCCTCGCTGTAGGAGCGGCGCTGGAGGATGCCGGGCAGGACGTTGCCCGCGCACGCCGTGATGCGCGCCGCCGCGTCCTCGTAGGCGATGAACTCCAGCAGAGAGGGGTCGAACTCCGACTCGAACTCGCGCCACCACGCCTCGTCGACGTTCCGTGCGGCGTCGAGCAGCGTCTCCAGCCTCACCCGCGTCTCGATGTCCAGGTTGAGGACGCGGGTGATCGCCTTCCACTCGTCGCCGTCGGGGAGAGCGGCACCCCGTTCCAGTCGGGAGTAGCGGTCGATGGTGCTGCGGCCTATGGCTCTGGCGAGGTCGATCTGCTTGACCCGGGCGCCTGCCGACGTACGGGCGGCGGCACGGGCCGCCTTCAGCGCCTCTGCGAAGGACCGCCTGGCGACGATGGCCGCCGTGTTTACGGGCATCCGCACCCCTCCCTCTCGCTGTAGTCGTCGGCAGCGTAGCGCGATGCCTTGCCCACAACCCTCCTGAGGGTATTTCAACTCTGCCACTTGCAACCGCGATTGCGATCGCACCACACTCGCATCGCGTACCGGCGCGGTGAAGTCGCGGTGCGTGAGCTCCGCGGTCTTGCCATGGCCGCGTACAGGAGGCTGCGATGCACACGGAACGGCACGCGTACGCGGGCGAGATGCGGGAGCGGGTGTTCGCCTGCTCCCCGGACCAGGTGGGCCCGGCTCGCCGATGGGCGGCGGCGGTCTACGCCGAGGCCGGCGTCACCCCGGAGACCGTCGAGGTCTGCTGTCTACTCGTGAGCGAGGTGACCACAAACGCGGTGGTGCACGCGGGCGGTGGGGAATTCCGCGTACGTATCCACGAGCGGGACCTGTGGATCGAGGTGTGGGACCAGGCCCCGTATACCCTGCCGCGGCACCGGGCGGCCGACGAGGGGGCGGAGCACGGCCGGGGCCTTGAGCTGCTGGACCTTCTCGCACCCGGGTACGAGGTGGTACTGGGCTGCGCGGGCAAGGCGGTTCGCTTCCGGCCCAAGAGCGATTGAGGATGCGCCCCGGGTGTCGCGCCCGACAGGGGAAACCGCTGGGAAGCGGGCGAGGCCCGGCGCCTCCTCGTGGGGGCGCCGGGCCTCGTCGTGCGGGGTGCGCGGGCCGGCTCGGGGGCCGGTCCGCGCGGTCCGACGGTGCGTCAGTGGGCGTGGCCGTGGCCGTGGCCGTGGCCCGCGTCCGCCGGCTCCTCCTCCTTCTTCTCCACCACGAGGGTCTCGGTGGTGAGGAGGAGGGAGGCGATCGACGCGGCGTTCTCCAGCGCCGAGCGGGTGACCTTCACCGGGTCGATGACGCCGGCCTTGACCAGGTCGCCGTACTCGCCGGTGGCGGCGTTGAAGCCCTGGCCCTTGTCGAGCTCGGCGACCTTCGAGGTGATGACGTAGCCCTCGAGGCCGGCGTTCTCGGCGATCCAGCGCAGCGGCTCGACGGCGGCGCGGCGGACGACCGTGACACCGGTGGCCTCGTCGCCCTCCTTGCCGAGGTTGCCCTCCAGCACCTTCACGGCGTGGACCANCGCGGAGNCGCCACCGGNGANCTNCGCGAGGCGCTCCCTGCAGCTTCTCGCGGT
>NZ_CP095474.1:1082033-1086652 GCF_023614315.1 Streptomyces sudanensis
GTCCCAGTCGGAGTCGGTCGTCTCGATCTCGGCCTTGATCTGCGCGATGCGGCCCTGGACGTCCTCGGAGCGGCCGCCGCCGTCGACGATGGTGGTGTCGTCCTTGGTGACGGTCACGCGGCGGGCGGTGCCCAGCACGTCGAGGCCGACCTGGTCGAGCTTGAGGCCGACCTCCTCGGCGACGACGGTGGCGCCGGTGAGGGCGGCCATGTCGCCGAGCATCGCCTTGCGGCGGTCGCCGAAGCCGGGGGCCTTGACCGCGACGGCGTTGAACGTGCCGCGGATCTTGTTCACCACGAGGGTCGACAGGGCCTCGCCCTCGACGTCCTCGGCGACGATCAGCAGCGGCTTGGAGCCACCGGTCTGGATGATCTTCTCCAGGAGGGGCAGCAGGTCCGCGATGGCGGAGATCTTGCCCTGGTGGATCAGGATGTAGGGGTCGTCGAGGACGGCCTCCATGCGCTCCTGGTCGGTGACCATGTACGGCGACAGGTAGCCCTTGTCGAAGGCCATGCCCTCGGTGAAGTCCAGCTCCAGGCCGAAGGTGTTGGACTCCTCGACGGTGATGACGCCGTCCTTGCCGACCTTGTCCATGGCCTCGGCGATCAGCTCGCCGACCTGCTGGTCCTGGGCGGACAGCGCGGCGACCGCGGCGATGTCGGACTTCTCGTCGATCGGGCGGGCCGTGGCGAGCAGTTCGTCGGAGACGGCCTTGACCGCGGCGTCGATGCCCTTCTTCAGGGCGGCCGGGGAGGCGCCCGCGGCGACGTTGCGCAGACCCTCGCGGACCAGCGCCTGGGCCAGGACGGTGGCGGTGGTGGTGCCGTCGCCCGCGATGTCGTTGGTCTTGGTCGCCACCTCCTTCACCAGCTGGGCGCCGAGGTTCTCGTACGGGTCCTCGACCTCGACCTCGCGGGCGATGGTGACACCGTCGTTGGTGATGGTGGGCGCGCCGAACTTCTTGTCGATGACGACGTTGCGACCCCTGGGGCCGATCGTCACCTTGACGGTGTCGGCAAGCTTGTTGACGCCGCGCTCAAGGGCGCGACGGGCGTCCTCGTCGAACTTCAGGATCTTCGCCATGGGAGCGATTCAGCCCTCTCGGTACTGGGTGGAGAGAGAACGGCGCCCCTCGCCGCCCGACGCACGTGCGGCAGCACAGCAGCGGGGACCAGGGGCGCGGTTCACGGCACGTGGTGGATTACTTCTCGACGATGGCGAGCACGTCGCGGGCCGAGAGGACGAGGTACTCCTCGCCGCTGTACTTCACCTCGGTGCCGCCGTACTTGCTGTAGAGCACGATGTCGCCGGTCTTGACGTCGAGCGGCAGGCGCTCGCCGTTCTCGAAGCGGCCCGGGCCGACGGCCAGGACGACGCCCTCCTGGGGCTTCTCCTTGGCGGTGTCCGGAATGACCAGGCCAGAGGCCGTGGTCTGCTCGGCGTCGAGCGGCTGGACCACGATGCGGTCCTCGAGCGGCTTGATGGCAACCTTGGAGCTGGTGGTCGTCACGATCCGACCTCCCCCTTCGGAGATCTCACGGGGTCAACTGTCTGAGGTGGCGACCAGGTGGATCCGTCGTCGCGGGTGCCGGACCTGCCCGTCGCTGTGTTGGCACTCTCCTGCGGGGAGTGCCAGGGCTGAGACTATGACCGCGGTTAGCACTCGGTCAAGCGGAGTGCCAGTCGCGGGCCGCGCGGCGCGCCCGCACCCGTGCCGACGTGCGGAGGAAGCGGGCCGATCGCCACCGTCGGCGCGTCGCGCCTCACACGTAGTCCTCCAGCCGGGCCACCGCGTACCCGCGCGCCGTGGCGGTGTCCAGGGCCCGGCGGACCATGTCGGCCATGGACCCCTTCCACTCGCCGCGGCCCCGGAAGTGGCTGAGGAGGATGTCGCCGGGGTGCAGGTCGCGGTCCCACTCGCGCCACTCCATGCGGTCCGGGAACACCTCGGCGGACCACAGCGGGACGGCCTTGATGCCGCAGTCCCGCGCGGCGCGCAGCGTGTCGGCGTCGTAGTTGCCGTAGGGCGGGCGGAACAGGGTGGGCCGCTTGCCGTAGCGGCGCTCGATCACGTCCTGCTGGCCGCAGATCTCGCGCTTCTGCTCCGCGTACGACAGCGCGGGCATGTAGGGGTGGGTGAGGGTGTGGTTGTGCAGGGCGACGCCGAGGTCCTGCATCCGCCCGAAGTAGCGGTAGTCCTCCTTGACCACGTAGTCGCTGAGGAAGGCGCTGTACGGGACGCCCAGCTCGGACATCATCCGCAGCAGTTCGGGGTCCTTCTCCGCGCCGTCGTCGATGGTCAGGAACACGACCCGGTGGCGCGTGGGGACGGTGGTGAAGACCGGGGGGAGGCCGGGGCCGGGGTCGTCGACCTCGAAGCCCTTGCGGAAGGTGATCTTCGGCTTCGTCCTCGGCGGGTCCGGCGGGAGGAGCGGCACCCGTTTCAGGCCCCACCGCCGGGCGACGGCCGCGCGGACCGCCTGCGCCCGGCGGAACCGTTCGACGTAGGCGGTCAGCGCCTCGGACCCGGTCCGGGCCTGCGGGGGCCGCTGCACCTGCCCGCCCTGGGCCTGCTGGCCCTGGCGGCCGTGCAGGCCCGCCGCGGTCGCCGCCGCACCGGCGCCGGGCGGGGCGGTGCCCTCCGCGGCGCAGGCCGTCCCCAGGGCGGCGGCGAGCAGGGCCGCCGCCCAGAAACCGGCCCGATTGACCGATGATGGACGCATTTGTCGTACTAGATGCATGGCGCCGCATCCTGTCAGGGCGGCGCCCCGGCGCACGGACGACACCGCCGCCCGGCCGGCACCGTCCCCCGGCCGGCCCACACTGGGCCAGAATGGGACGGGTGACCGATCCCGCCGCCTTCTCCGCGCTCCTCACCGACGAGGGCCGGAGCCTCCTCGCCGACCTGCGCCACTACGACCCCGCGCAGGAGCTGGCCGTCGCCTCCCGGCTGCGCCGGAGCCACCCCGCGGAGCTGGTGTCGGCGGCGCTCGGGCAGGCGCGGCTGCGCCAGCGGGCGGTGGCGAAGTTCGGCGCCGACGACGCGCACCGGATGTTCTTCACGCCGAACGGCGTCGAGCAGTCCACCCGCGCCGCGGTCGCCCGGCACCGCGCGGCGGCCTTCGCCCGGCTCGGCGTGCGGAGCGTCGCGGACCTGTGCTGCGGGATCGGCGGCGACGCGATCGCGCTGGCCCGCGCGGGCATCGCCGTCCTCGCCGTCGACCGCGACCCGCTCGCGGCGGCCGCCGCCCGCGCCAACGCGGCGGCGCTGGGGCTCGCCGACCTGGTCGAGGTGCGCTGCGGCGACGTCGCGGAAGTCGACGTGTCCGGGTACGACGCGGTGTTCGTGGACCCGGCGCGCCGCGGCGGGCGGGGGCGGATCTTCGATCCGGAGGCGTACTCGCCGCCCCTGTCGTGGGCGGTCCGGGCGGCCCGCCGCGCCCCGTACGCGGCGCTGAAGGTGGCGCCGGGCATCCCGCACGAGGCGGTGCCGCCGGACGCCGGGGCGGAGTGGATCTCCGACGGCGGGGACGTGAAGGAGGCCGTGCTGTGGTTCGGCACGGCCCCCGGCTCCGTACGGGCGACCCTGCTGCCCTCCGGCGCCACCCTGGCCGCGTCCGCGACGCCGTCCGCCCCGCCGGTCCGCGGGGTGGGCCGCTACCTGTACGAGCCGGACGGCGCCGTCATCCGGGCGCACCTGGTCGCGGAGGTCGCCGCGCTGCTGGACGGCGGGCTGGTCGACGAGACGATCGCGTACGTCACGGCGGACGGGCTGCGCCCCACGCCGTACGCCGCCGCGTACGAGATCACCGACGCGCTGCCGTTCAACCTGAAGCGGTTGAAGGCGCTGCTGCGGGAGCGGGAGGTGGGCACCCTGACGGTGAAGAAGCGCGGCTCGGCGGTGGAGCCGGAGGAGGTGCGCCGCCGGGTGAAGCCGAAGGGCCCGAACGCGGCGACGGTGTTCCTCACGCGCGTGGCGGGCGCGCCGGCGATGCTGGTCGGCCGGCCCGCCGCGGCGCCGGCGGACCCGGGCTGAGCAGCCGCAGGGCCAGCCGGTAATGGGCGACGGCCTTCGCCGCGCCGGCGAGCCCGGTGATCCACAGCAGGAGGCCCGCGCCGACCCCGTACCCGACCTCGGCGTACGTGGTGGTGCCCGGCCGCGCCGAGGCGGGCACCGCGAGGCAGAGCCACAGCCCCGCCGCGCACAGCGCGAACGACACCAGCAGCCACACCAGGCCGGGGCCGGGCGCCCGGTGCCGGGCGTCGTGCGCGGGGTCGCGGTCCAGGGCGGCCCACCGGACGAGCAGGCGGTACGCCGCCAGGTCCCGCCGCACGCCCGCGACCTGGAAGTACACGGCGGGGACGAACGCCCCGACGCCCAGCCCGGCCAGGGCGAGGGCCAAGGCCGCGCCGAACGGGTCCAGGGCCCCGTCGAACGTCACGAGGGCGGCCCCGAGCAGACCCCAGCCGGCCTCCAGCAGCAGCAGCCACAGCAGGAACACCGCCAGCCGGCCGCCGCCGAGCAGCCGCCCGACCAGCTCGCCCACGGCCCGGTCCCGGTCGGCGAGCAGCGCCTCGCGGTCGGGCCAGGCACGCAGGTGCGGGGGCGGCNGGGGCGG
>NZ_CP095474.1:1086657-1094427 GCF_023614315.1 Streptomyces sudanensis
CNGCNGGGGATGGCGACTGGAGGGCACGGGGAGAGGCTAGCCGCCGGCCGGCGGCCCCCCGCCGCGGGGAGCGGGCCGGGCGCGCGGGCGGGTGGCGGGCGCGCGGGCCGGCTGCTCCGCTCGCCGGCCGGCCGGTCGCGGGAACGCGGCTAGGACTCCCCGCCCGGCCCGTCGGCGACGCCGTGCGAGACGAAGCGCCAGCGGTGGACCGGGCGGGTGAGCAGATCGGCCGGGGGCTCCGGAAGCTCCGGGACCTCGGCGTCCTCCGGGGCGTCCCACCAGGTCAGGACCAGGACCCGGTCCTGCGCCGCCGTGAACGTCTCGCGCCGCAGCGGGACGGCGGGCAGGCGGCGGGCGCGGGCCCACTCCAGGAGGTCGGCGCCCCGGCCGGGGACCGCGCGGGCCTCCCACATGAGGGTGAGCGTCACGGGTACAGGTTCTCCCCGCCGGTCTCGTGCAGGTGGTCGTGGCCGTGGCCGCCCGGTACGTGCGGGTCGGTGACCGGAAGCGACGAGTCGGCGGACAGCCCCAGGTCGGAGGCGGGCCGGTTGCGGGCGACCATCTCGGCGCCGAGCGCGGCGACCATCGCGCCGTTGTCGGTGCACAGGCCGGGGCGCGGCACCCGCAGCCGGATGCCCGCGCGGGAGCAGCGCTCCTCCGCCAGGGCGCGCAGGCGGGAGTTGGCGGCGACGCCCCCGCCGATCATCAGGTGGTCGACGCCCTGGTCCTTGCAGGCGCGGACGGCCTTGCGGGTCAGCACGTCGACGACCGCCTCCTGGAACGACGCGGCCACGTCCCGTACGGGCACCTCCTCGCCGGCGCTCCGCTTCGCCTCGACCCAGCGGGCGACGGCGGTCTTGAGGCCGGAGAAGGAGAAGTCGTACGCCGGGTCGCGCGGCCCGGTCAGCCCGCGCGGGAACGCGATGGCGGCCGGGTCGCCCTCCCGGGCCAGCCGGTCGATCACCGGGCCGCCGGGGAAGCCCAGGTCCAGCACGCGGGCGATCTTGTCGAAGGCCTCGCCCGCCGCGTCGTCGATGGTGGCGCCCATGGGGCGGACGTCGGAGGTGATGTCGGGGGCGAGCAGCAGCGACGAGTGGCCGCCGCTGACCAGCAGCGCCATCGTCGGCTCGGGCAGCGGTCCGTGCTCCAGCTGGTCGACGCAGATGTGCGACGCCAGGTGGTTCACCCCGTACAGCGGCTTGCCCAGGGCGTAGGCGTAGGCCTTCGCCGCGGAGACGCCGACGAGCAGCGCGCCCGCGAGGCCGGGGCCGGCGGTGACCGCGACGCCGTCGAGGTCGCGCGCACAGACCCCGGCCTCCTTCAGGGCGCGCTCGACGGTGGGGACCATGGCCTCCAGGTGGGCCCGGGAGGCGATCTCGGGGACGACGCCGCCGAACCGGGCGTGCTCGTCCACGCTCGACGCGACGGCGTTCGCGAGCAGGGTGGTGCCGCGGACGACGCCGACGCCGGTCTCGTCGCAGGAGGTCTCGATACCGAGGACGAGGGGTTCGTCAGCCATGGTTCTCAGCGCTCTCAGTGGTCTGGGTGGTCTCGGTGGTTCCGGTGGTCCGGTCGGTCCCGGGCGCCTCGGGTGCGCCGGCCGCGTCCTGGAGGGCCAGCCGCATCACGAGCGCGTCGACGTTCCCCGGCTGGTAGTAGCCGCGGCGGAAGCCGATCGGCTCGAAGCCGAAGCGCTCGTACAGCCGCTGGGCCCGGGTGTTGTCCACCCGCACCTCCAGGAGCACCTCCTCGCACTCGAAGGCGGTGGCGTGGTGGAGGAGTTCGGCCAGCAGGCGGGCGCCGAGCCCGGTGCCCCAGTGGCCGCGGGCGACGGCGATGGTCTGGACGTCGCCGAGCCCGCCGGCCGCCGCGAGCCCCGCGTACCCGACGATCCGCCCGGCCCTCGCGCCGCCGTCCGCGGGCTCCTCGGCGACGACGTACCGCCGGGTCGAGCGCGGACCGCGCGCATGGGCCAGCTCGGACCAGAACATCCCCTCCGACCAGGCGTCCTCCGGGAACAGCTCCCGTTCGAGGTCCAGCACCGGCGCGATGTCCCACCAGCGCATCCCGCGCAGCACGGGCCCGGTCACCGGGGCGTGACCACCTTGTAGTTCTTCGGCACCTGGGCGTCGGGGCGGCGCAGGTACATCGGCCGCGGCTCCGGCAGCTCCTCGCCGGCCGCGAGCCGTTCGACGGCCAGCTCGGCGAGCGCGGCGGCCGACTGGTGCTCGGGGTCGCGGGCGTCCGCGAAGACCTCGCCGTACAGCCGCGCCCCGGCGCCGACCGCCGGGAGGCCCGCGACCCGCTCCGCGATGTCGGCGGGCCGGTCGACCGACGGCTCGGTCGCCCGGGTGCGGCGGTCGTCGTACCGCGCCCAGTAGACCTCCTTGCGCCGCGCGTCGGTCGCCACGACGAACGGCCCGTCGATGCCGGAGGCGTACGCGAGCCCGTCGAGGGTGCACAGCCCGTGGACGGGGACGCCGAGCGCGGAGGCGAAGGTGGCCGCCGTGACCAGGCCGACCCGCAGCCCCGTGTACGGGCCGGGGCCGACGCCCACGACGACGCCCGTGAGGGCGCCGGGCCCCAGGCCCGCCTCGGCGAGGACGCGGTGGACGGCGGGCAGCAGCAGCTCCCCGTGCCGCCTCGGATCGACCTCGCTCGACTGCGCGACGACGGAGCGCCCGTCGTGGAGGGCGACGGTGACGGCGGGTGTGGCGGTATCCATGGCGAGCAGCAGCACGCGAACAGCCTACGGCGCCCGCGGGGCGGGCACGGCGCCCCGGTACCGGCCGGACCCTGGTGCTACGGTCACATCGATACGTCGTATGAGAGGTGGAGCAGCGTGGCAAGGAGCAGCTCGGGATTCGTGGCCGGGCTCACGGCGGCGGCGCTCGCGGCGGTCGGCTTCCTCGCCTACCAGGCGTCGGCCACCGCCCCCGCCGACCTCCGGTCCGGGGCGAGGACCACCGGTTCCGCCTCGCCGTCCGCGCCGGCCGCCCCCTCCTCGCCGGGCTCCGCGGGGAAGCCCGCGGACGCCGCCCCGACCCCGCCGCCCGGCTCCGGTTCGGGCGAGCGGGTCGTGTACGCGCTGGCGGACCGGCGGGTCTGGCTGGTCGACGAGAGCGGCGAGGTCGTCCGTACGTTCCCGGTGACGCCGAGCGCGGTCAGTCCGGCGCCCGGCACCTACGCCGTGACGTCCCGGTCGATCACGGCCCGCGGGTCGGACGGGGTGCAGGTCGAGCACGTGGTGCGGTTCGCGACGGCGCAGGGGGTCACGGTCGGCTTCAGCGCGGCCGTCGACGGCTCCACGGCCGCCCCGGACCCGGTCCGCCGGACGGGCGGGGTGCGGATGGCGCGGGCGGACGGCAGCGCGCTGTGGGCGTTCGCCACCGTCAACGTGAAGGTCGTCGTCGTCCCCTGACGGGCGGGCCCCGGAGGGCGCCTGCCGGCCGGGCGCGGTCACGCGGCCCGGGGTGCTCCCTGCGCCTCCGGCCGGACGGTGCCGGCGGGCGCGCCGCCGACGGGGGCCGGTCCTCCGGCGGGCGCCGGTTCCCCGGCGGGTGCCGGGCGGGGCGGGGTGGACACGGCGCTCGCGGCGGCGCAGGACGCCAGCAGGTCGCGCATGGACACCTTCGACGGCTGCCGCCGTTCCGGCTGCTGCGGCATGGTTGCCTCCTGGCTCCGCTGGTGGGACGGGAGGTCAGGCACACCTCACCTGCCACTGGCCTCCATGTGACCACGCCCCGGAGGTGCGGCGCAACAACATGCCGACGTCTTGTCGGAAAGTACGGGAGCCTCCCGGCGCCCGGGCGGATCCGGTCAGCGCGGAACGAGGTCCACGCCCTCCCAGCGCGCTCCCACGCCGGTCAGCACCACCTCGCGCCGGTCGTCGTCCGTGGAGCCGACGGCCCGGTCGATCACCACGTGCAGCCGGTCGTCGGTCAGCCCCTCGACCTTGCCCTCGCCCCACTCGACCACGACCACCGAGTCGGGCAGCGAGACGTCCAGGTCCAGGTCCTCCATCTCGTCGAGCCCGCCGCCCAGCCGGTACGCGTCGACGTGCACCAGCGCGGGGCCGCCGGTCAGGGAGGGGTGGACGCGGGCGATGACGAACGTCGGGGAGGTGACCGCGCCGCGCACGCCGAGGCCCTCGCCGAGGCCGCGCGTCAGGGTCGTCTTCCCGGCGCCCAGCTCGCCGGTGAGCATCACGAGGTCGCCGGGGCGCAGCAGCCCGGCCAGGGCGCGGCCGAGCTCCTGCATCTCCTCGGGCGAGTGGACGGTGAGGCGGGCGGTGGCGGCGGGGTGCCCGGCCGCTCCCGCCGTGTCGGTGTGCGCTGCTTCCATGTCCGCCAACCTAACCGCTGCCGACGGCCGCCCCCGCCGCGCCCGGGGCGAGCGCGCCGGCCCGGACCAGCAGTTCCAGGAGCCGCGCGGTGACCGCCCGCGGGTGCTCCAGCATCACCAGGTGCCCGGCGTCCGGTACGACGACGAGCTCCGCGCCCGGCACGAGCGCGGCGATGGCCTCGGTGTGCGACCGGGGCGTGACCATGTCCTTCTCGCCGGCCAGCGCCAGGACCGGGACGTCCGCGCCGGCAAGGGCCGCCAGCGCCTCGGTCTTGTCGTGCTCGGCGAGCGCCGGGTAGAACTCCGCGACCACGTCGATCGGCGTCGCCTCGATCATCCGCTCCGCGAACCGGACGAGGACCGGGTCCACCTCCCGCGACGCGAAGCTGTACCGCCTGACCAGCCCGGCGAACAGGTCGGCCGTGGCCCGGCGCCCCCGCTCGACCAGCTCGGCGCGGGCCCCGAGCGCCCGCAGGACGCCGGGGAGCGCCCGCTGCACGGCCTGGGCGGGGATCGCGGGCAGACCGTAGGTGAGTTCCGTCAGCCGCCCCGGGGACGTACCGACGAACGCGACGCCGGCGACCCGGTCCCGGACGAGCTCCGGGTACTGCTCCAGCAGCGCCATGACGGTCATCCCGCCCATCGAGTGCCCGACCAGCACCAGGGGTCCCTCCGGCGCTGCCGCGTCGACCACGGCCCTCAGGTCGCGCCCGAGGCGGTCCATGGAGACGGGCCCGGGACCCCGCCGGGAGTTCCCGTGGCTGCGCTGGTCCCAGTACACGGCGCGGGCCACGCCCCGCAGGGCGGCGCGCTGGAAGTGCCAGGAGTCCTGGCTGAGGCAGTAGCCGTGGCTGAAGACGACGGTGGGGCGGGCGGCGCCGGGGGCGTCCGCGCGGCCGGGCCCGCCGGGGTCCTCGACCTCGTAGTGGAGGACCGTGCCGTCGTCGGCCACGGCCGTGCCCGGGGTGCCGCGCAGGGTGCCGTACGGCGCGGAGGCGTCCAGGGCGAGGCGGGCCTCGCGGCGGACGCCCCGGCCCACGACGAGCCGCTCCAGGGCGACGCCCGCGGCCGCGCCCGCCGCGACCACGCCGAGGGCCGCGCCCGCCAGTCTCAANCGNNGCCGCCAGCTCGCGGCCGCCGCCCGGCCGCCCGCCTCCACGAGGGCCGCGCCGGCCGCCGAGGCCGCGGCGACCGCTCCCCTGCCCGTATCCGACTCCGTCACGGCTCCCCCATTACCCCCGGGCGTCCAGGTGGACACGCGGCACGCGCGCGCCGACGCGCGTGACGATCTCGTACGCGATGGTCCCGGCCGCCCGCGCCCAGTCCTCGGCCGTGGGCTCGCCGTCGTCGCCCGGCCCGAACAGCACCGCGCGGGCGCCCGGCTCCACCGTGTCGTCGCCCAGGTCCAGCACGAACTGGTCCATCGCGACCCGGCCGGCCACCGTCCGCACCGCGCCGCCCAGCAGCACCGGGCCGCGGCCGGAGGCGTGGCGGGGCACCCCGTCGGCGTAGCCGAGCGGGACGAGGGCGAGGGTGGTCTCGCGGTCGGTGACGTGGTGGTGGCCGTAGCTGACGCCCAGGCCCGCCGGCGCCTGCTTCACGCACGCCACGTCGGCGCTCAGCCGCATCACGGGCCGCAGCCCGAAGTCGGCGGGGGTGCCCAGCTCGGGGCTGGGCGAGATGCCGTACATCGCAACGCCCGCGCGGACCAGGTCGAAGTGGGTCTCGGGGAGGGTGAGGGTGGCGGGCGAGTTGGCCATGTGCCGCACCTCGGGTTCGACGCCGGCCTTCTCCGCGTACTCCAGCATGTCGTGGAAGCGCGTCAGCTGGGCGCCGATCGAGGGGTGGCCGGGCTCGTCGGCGCAGGCGAAGTGGGACCACACCCCGGTGACCCGGACGCGGCCGTCGGCCTGCGCCCTCAGGGCCTCGCCGACGAGGCGGGGCCAGTCGCCGGACAGGCAGCCGTTGCGGCCGAGGCCCGTGTCGGCCTTGAGCTGGATCCGGGCGGGCCGGCCGGCGGCGCGCGCCGCCCCGACGACCTCGTCGAGCGCCCACAGCCCGCTGACGGTGATGTCCACGCCCGCCTCGACGGCGGCGCGGAACGGCCCGCCGGGCGTCCACAGCCAGCACAGCAGCGGGGCGTCGATCCCCGCGGCGCGCAGCGCGAGCGCCTCCTGCGGCGTGGCCGTGCCGAGCCAGGCGGCGCCCGCGTCGAGCGCGGCGCGGGCGCACGGCACGGCGCCGTGCCCGTACCCGTCGGCCTTCACGACCGCCATGACCCGGGCACCGCTCGGCGCGACCCGGGCCCGCAGCGCGCGGACGTTCGCGCGGAGCGCGGCGAGGTCGATCTCGGCGCGGGCGCGGGTGTCGAGGAGTTCGGGGGTGGCGCGGGGCTGCGGTGTCGTACTCATCGCGCCCAGTGTCTCAGGTGCGCTCCCGGTTCCCCGGCTGCCGGCCCTGTCGCCCGGCTCACGTCCGGCCCGCCGGGCGCCCCTTTCGCGCCGCGGGCGCCCGGCGGCGCGAACGGGCCGCCTNCCCGGGGGGAGCGGCAGGGAGCGGCGGACGCGGCGGACGCGGCGGACGCGAACGGCGGCGTGGGCGCGGGCAGGCGGCTCGCGAAGGCGGCGGGCGGCGCCGGCGCGGGAGGGCGGCCCGCCCGCACCACCGGGCGGCGGGCCCCGCNNNCGCNNGGGCCGCCCGCACCACCGGGCGGCCGGGGCGCCCCCGCGGGCCGGGGCACCCCCGCGGATCAGGCGTCGCCCGGCCGGTCCGGTCGGGGCTGGGCGTACGGGTCGGGGTCGCCGGTGACCCGGTCGAGGCCGGCCAGGAAGCGGCGCTGCTCCTCGCGCCAGTGCACGAAGCGGACCGGGGTGCCGTCCCAGAACACCAGGCTGACCGGCGGGTCGTCGTACTCGTCGGCCAGCAGCCGGTACAGGAACTCCGCCATCCCGCAGGGGTGGACGGCGAACGCCGGCGAGGTGTGCCGCCCGCGCACGACGACCGGCCAGCGGTCGGGGTCCGGGTCGGAGGTGAGCCAGCACAGGATGTCCGGACCGGCCGTGACGCCCCAGGCGAGGAGGTGCTCCGGGTCGACGTCCAGCGCGTCGCGTCCGCCCTCCGTGCGCCAGGCGTACCGGACGTTCGCGGTCTCCTCGGCGAGGTCGGCGGGCGGCCACCGCGGGCCCTCCTGCGGCAGCGGGAGCAGCACCGTGGCCTCGCCGTTGATGGACCCGCCGCCGTAGCGGGCCATGAAGTCCCGGTAGTCGGCGGGGAACCGGACGCCCCACCGCTCCTCGGCGGCCGCCCAGTCGATCCGTTCGTCCGCCCCGTGGTCCGACGGCATGATGCGCGCCAGCGCGGCGACGTGCGGGTGCTCCCCCACGATCCCTCCCACCNCNTATACACATCTCNGANCNAAACAAACAA
>NZ_CP095474.1:1094466-1098341 GCF_023614315.1 Streptomyces sudanensis
CCCCGTCCCCGTCCCGGAGCCCGCCGGGCGCGCCCGGGCCGCCCTCACCCGCCCGGCGCCTCCGCGGCCACGTCCCGCCAGGCCCCCGGCAGCGCCTCCGCCACCTCGTGGGCGGTGAGCGGGGCGCCCCGCGCGGCGCGGCGGGCCGCCAGGCCGTGCAGGTACGCCCCCGCCGACGCCGCGTCCCGCGCCGCCAGGCCCGCCGCCAGCAGCGAACCCGTCAGGCCCGACAGGACGTCCCCGCTGCCCGCCGTGGCCAGCCACGGGGTGCCGGTCGCGTTCACCCGCACCGGCGTTCCCGGCGACGGGTCGGCGACCAGCGTGGTGGAGCCCTTCAGCAGCACCGTCGCCCCGTACCTCCCGGCCAGCTCGCGTACGGCCTCCAGCCGCCGCGCCTCCACGTCCCCGCGGTCGGTGCCCAGCAGGGCCGCCGCCTCGCCCGCGTGCGGGGTCAGCACGGTCGGCGCGGTCCGCGCCCGCACCGCCGCCGGGTCCAGCGCCCGCAGCCCGTCCGCGTCGACCAGCACCGGCACGTCCGACGCCAGGACGTCCTCCGCGCCCGGCGTGTCCGCCAGCCCCGGCCCGACCACCCACGCCTGGACCCACCCCGCCTCCCCGGGCGGTCCCGCGTGGACCAGCGTCTCCGGGTACCGGGCCAGCACCGCGCCGCCCGCGGGCCCCGCGTACCGCACCGCCCCGGCGCCGCCGCGCAGCGCCCCCGCGACGGCCAGCACGGCGGCCCCCGGGTACCGCGCCGATCCGGCGACGACGCCGACGACCCCGCGCCGGTACTTGTCGCTCCCCGCCCCCGGCGCCGGCAGCAGCCGCGCCACGTCGGCGTGCTGGAGCGCCTCCAGTTCCGGCACGGCCGGCAGCAGGTCCCCGATCCCGATGTCGACCAGCCGCACCGCGCCCGCGTGCTCCCGCGCCGGGTCGACCAGCAGTCCCGGCTTGTACGCGCCGAACGTCACCGTCACGTCCGCCAGGACCGCCTCCCCCTCGACGGCGCCGGTGTCCGCGTCGACGCCGCTCGGCAGGTCCACGGCGACCACCGCCGCCCCGGATCCCCGCGCCGCCCGCACGACCGGCGCCGCGTCCGGACGCAGCCCGCCGCGCCCGCCGATCCCGGTGATGCCGTCCAGGACGAGGTCGGCGCGGGCCAGCACGGCGTACGGGTCGCCGGCGAGCCGGCCCCCGGCCCGCAGGAGCGCGTCGAGCCCGCCCCCGTGGACCCGGCCGCCCAGCGGCACCGCCGACACCCGGGCCCNGCGCCGGGCGAGCCGCGCCCCGGCGTACAGGGCGTCGCCGCCGTTGGCGCCGCTGCCGACGAGGAGGACGACCCGCGCCCCGTACACCCGCCGCAGCAGTCCCGCGCAGGCGGCGGCCAGTCCGGCCGCCGCCCGCCGCATCAGCGCCCCCTCGGGGAGCCGGGCCATCAGGGCGGCCTCGGCGGCCCGCACGTCTCGAACGCGATACGCAGTACGCATGGGGTCAACCCTCGGCGATCACCACGGCGGACGCCACCCCCGCATCGTGACTGAGCGACACGTGCCAGTGCCGCACGCCCAGTTCGGCGGCGCGGGCGGCGACCGTGCCGCGCACCCGCAGCCGGGGCTGCCCGCTCTCCTCCACGTACACCTCGGCGTCCGTCCAGTGCAGCCCCGCCGGCGCGCCGAGCGCCTTGGCGACGGCCTCCTTCGCGGCGAACCGCGCGGCGAGCGAGGCGACCCCCCGGCGCTCGCCGCTCGGCAGGCACAGCTCCCGCTCCAGGAACAGCCTCTCCGCGAGCTGCGGGGTGCGCTCCAGCGCCTCCGCGAACCGGTCGATCTCGGCGACGTCGATCCCCACCCCGATGATCATTCGACGGTGACCGACTTGGCGAGGTTGCGCGGCTGGTCGACCTCGTTGCCCCGGGCGGCGGCGAGTTCGCAGGCGAAGACCTGGAGCGGCACGGTGGCCACGAGCGGCTGGAGGAGCGTCGGCGTGGCCGGGACGCGGATCAGGTGGTCCGCGTACGGCACGACCGCCTCGTCGCCCTCCTCCGCGATGACGATGGTGCGGGCCCCGCGCGCCCGGATCTCCTGGATGTTCGACACGACCTTGCCGTGGAGGACGGACCGCCCGCGCGGCGACGGCGCCACCACGACGACCGGCAGGCCCTCCTCGACGAGCGCGATCGGCCCGTGCTTCAGCTCGCCGGCGGCGAACCCCTCGGCGTGCATGTACGCCAGCTCCTTGAGTTTCAGCGCGCCCTCCAGCGCCACCGGGTAGCCGACGTGCCGGCCGAGGAACAGCACCGTGTCGTGGCCGGCGAGGGACCGGGCCAGCTCCCGCACGGGCTCCATGGTCTCCAGGACCCGCTCCACGTCCTCCGCGATCCGCGCGAGGTCCCGGATGACGGCGCGGACCTCGTCGCCCCACTGGGTGCCGCGCACCTGCCCCAGGTACAGCGCGACCAGGTAGCAGGCGACGAGCTGGGTCAGGAACGCCTTGGTGGACGCGACGGCGACCTCCGGCCCGGCGTGCGTGTACAGCACGGCGTCGGACTCCCGGGGGATGGTGGAGCCGTTGGTGTTGCAGATGGCCAGGACGCGGGCGCCCTGCTCGCGGGCGTGCCGCAGCGCCATCAGGGTGTCCATCGTCTCGCCGGACTGGGAGATCGCGACGACCAGCGTCCGCTGGTCGAGGATCGGGTCGCGGTAGCGGAACTCGCTGGCCAGCTCGACCTCGCAGGGGATGCGGGTCCAGTGCTCGATGGCGTACTTGGCGATGAGGCCGGCGTGGAAGGCGGTGCCGCACGCGACGATGACCACCTTGGTGGCCTCCCGCAGCACGGCGGCGGGGATGCGCACCTCGTCGAGCGCCAGCGCCCCCTCGGCGTCGATCCGGCCGAGCAGCGTGTCCGCGACGGCCTTCGGCTGCTCGGCGATCTCCTTGAGCATGAAGTGGTCGTAGCCGCCCTTCTCGGCGGCGGACGCGTCCCAGTCCACGTGGTACGGGCGCACGTCGGCGGGCGCCCCGTCGAAGTCGGTGACGACGGCGCCGTCCCGGCGCAGCTCGACGACCTGGTCCTGGCCCAGCTCGATCGCGGACCGGGTGTGCCCGATGAACGCGGCCACGTCGGACGCGAGGAACGACTCGCCCTGCCCGACGCCCACGACCAGCGGGGAGTTGCGGCGGGCGCCGACGACGACGTCCGGTTCGTCGGCGTGGATCGCGACGAGGGTGAACGCCCCTTCGAGGCGCCGGCACACCTGCCGCATCGCCTCGGCGAGGTCGGCGGTGGACGAGTGGGCCTCCGCGAGGAGGTGCGCGACGACCTCGGTGTCGGTCTCGGAGGCGAGGTCGTGGCCGCGTGCGGCGAGTTCGGCGCGCAGGGCCGCGAAGTTCTCGATGATGCCGTTGTGGACGACGGCGACGCGGCCCGCGTCGTCGAGGTGGGGGTGCGCGTTGGCGTCGGTCGGGCCGCCGTGGGTGGCCCACCGGGTGTGCCCGATCCCGGTGGAACCGCTCGGCAGGGGCCGGGTGGCCAGTTCCTTGTCCAGGTTGACGAGTTTGCCCGCCTTCTTGGCGGCGGCGAGGCCCCCGTCGGCGAGCACCGCGACCCCAGCCGAGTCGTAGCCCCGGTACTCCAGCCGCTTCAGCCCCGCGATGACGACATCAAGCGCCGACTGCCCGCCGACGTATCCCACGATTCCGCACATGGACCGCAGCCTACGGCCCGTGCGCCGGCGGGGCCCCGCGCATCGGCCCACCTGGCGGAGTCCCCGCCGTCCCGGGGCCGCGACCGCCCTGGACGACGGCCGCCCGGGGCCCGGGAGGGCGCGTGCCGGCGGCGGGGGCGCCGCGCGCGGCCAGGGGACGGATGCGCCAGG
>NZ_CP095474.1:1098394-1115374 GCF_023614315.1 Streptomyces sudanensis
ACCGTCCGCCCGCGGGCCGGGCGTGCGCGNCGCACGGGGGCGCCCGGTCCCGCCGCGGCCGGTGCGGCCGGCGGGACCGGGCCCCGGATCAGCTCAGCTTGGCGGTCTTGGCCACCTGGGCGTCGATGACGGCGGTGGGGAGCGGGTAGTCCTTGCCGGCCAGCGCGGCCCCGATGTTCACCGCCATGAACGTGGTGAGCGTGGCGCCCTGGCGGACCGCCGCCACCTTGATCGGCATCGTCTTGCCCGCCTCGACCTCGCTGGTCAGCACCCAGGCGGCGGCCTCGTCGCCGCCGGCGAGCTCGGCCTCCTCCACCTTGAGGACCTTGGTCTTGTCACCGGCCTGCGTCACGGTGAAGCCGCCCGCGCAGGCGGTGCCGGCGGCGCGCAGCTTCGCCGCGGTCTCCTCGGCGCCCTTGCCCTCGTACGAGGCGAGCGTGTCGACCGTCATGGTCAGGGCGAGCGACGAGGCGAAGGCGTCCTCAAGCTCCCCCTCCGTCATGTCCCCGGCGGACTTCCCCGCGGAGGGCTTGGGCTCCTCCACGACCTTGCGGGTGACGTGGGCGGTGGACGTGCCGACGACGATGCTGCTGGCGGCCTCGGCGAGCGGCAGGCACTCCTGCTTGTCGACGGTGACGTCGCCGGGCTTGCCGATCTCCTCGGCCTTCGCCGAGCTGACCTTGTGGCCCTTGACGTCGCCCTCGGCCAGTACGGCCTTCTCCAGTTCGGCGGCGGTCAGCACCTTGGCGGCGGGAGCGGGGGCCGCGGCGGCTCCCCCGTCCTTGCCGGCCTTGTCGTTCTTGCCGGCGTCGGCCGCCTTGTCGCCACCGCACGCGGTGACGAGCAGGGCCAGGGACACCGCGGACGCGACGACGGCGGTACGGCGGATGAGGGAGGAGCGCATGGCACAACTTTCTGAGTGAAGGATGCGATCAAGATAAGCGCAGGGTGTGACAGTCCGACGGGCGGTCCCCTCACCGTGATCCACACGTGATCACGTCACGGGCCGGCGGCCGCGGCGACCGCTCCCCCACCACCGTGACCGGACCCGCCCCGCGCCCCGGCCGCCGCCGGCTCCGGGCCCCGGCCGGTACACCCACGTGACCGAGCACACCTCCCACGGGCGGGCCGCACGGTCGACAATGACCGTGTGATCACTTCGCCGCCACGAAGCAGCACACCCCCGCCCGGCACGCCCCCGGGCGCGTCCCGGCGGGCCGACTCGACGCCGTACGTCGACCTGACCCGGGCCGAGTGGAGCGCGCTGCGCGACAAGACGCCCCTGCCCCTCACCGCCGAGGAGGTGGAGCGGCTCCGCGGCCTCGGCGACGTCATCGACCTGGACGAGGTCCGTGACGTGTACCTGCCGCTCTCCCGGCTCCTCAACCTCTACGTGGGCGCCTCCGCGAGTCTGCGCGGGGCGCTCAACACGTTCCTCGGCGAGAAGGGTGCCCAGCGCGGCACCCCGTTCGTCATAGGCGTCGCCGGTTCCGTCGCCGTCGGCAAGTCGACCGTCGCCCGCCTCCTCCAGGCGCTGCTGGCCCGCTGGCCGGAGCACCCGCGCGTCGAGCTGGTCACGACCGACGGCTTCCTGCTGCCGATGAAGGAGCTCCAGGCGCGCGGGCTGACCTCCCGCAAGGGCTTCCCCGAGTCGTACGACCGCCGGGCGCTCACCCGGTTCGTCGCCGACATCAAGGCCGGCAAGGACGAGGTCACCGCGCCGGTCTACTCCCACCTGATCTACGACATCGTGCCCGGCCGGCTCCTCACCGTCCGCCGCCCGGACATCCTCATCGTCGAGGGCCTCAACGTCCTCCAGCCGGCCCTGCCCGGCAAGGACGGCCGCACCCGGGTGGGCCTCGCCGACTACTTCGACTTCTCCGTGTACGTGGACGCCCGGCCCGAGGACATCGAGCTCTGGTACCTGAACCGCTTCCGCAAGCTGCGGGAGACCGCGTTCCAGGACCCCTCCTCGTACTTCCGCAGGTACACGCAGGTGAGCGAGGAGGAGGCGCTGGAGTACGCCCGCACGATGTGGCGGACCGTCAACAAGGTCAACCTCCTGGAGAACGTCGCCCCCACCCGCGGCCGGGCCAACCTCGTCGTCCGCAAGGGACCCGACCACAAGGTCCAGCGACTCTCGCTGCGCAAGCTCTGAGCCGCGCCGCGGGGCGCTGCGCGCGGAAGAACGGGGCGCCGGCCCGGACGGCGCCGGCCCCGGATCGGCGCGGGCGCCCCGCACGTGGAAACGGCGGGCGCCCCGCACGGTCCGAAGCCGTACGGGGCGCCCGCCGCACTGCCGGGGTCAGCCCAGCGTCGCCTTGACCGCGTCGGCGAGCTGGCCCGCCACCGAGCGGGCCTGCTCGATGTCGGCGGCCTCGACCATGACGCGGACCAGGGGTTCCGTACCGGACGGGCGCAGCAGGACGCGGCCGGTGGTGCCCAGCGCCCGCTCCGCGTCGGCGACGGCGACGCCCAGTTCCGCGGAGGTCTTCACCCGGCTCTTGTCGACGTCCTTGACGTTGATCAGGACCTGCGGGAGCCGCTCCATGACGCCGGCCAGCTCGGCCAGCCGCCGCCCGGTCGCCGCGACGCGCGCCGCCAGCAGCAGGCCGGTCAGGGTGCCGTCGCCGGTCGTGGCGTGGTCCAGGACGATGACGTGCCCGGACTGCTCGCCGCCCAGCGCGTAGCCCCGCTCCTTCATCTCCTCCAGCACGTAGCGGTCGCCGACCGCGGTCTGGACCAGGCGCAGGCCCTCGCGCTCCATGGCGAGCTTGAAGCCCAGGTTGGACATGACCGTCGCCACGACGGTGTCGCCGCGCAGCGTGCCCGCCTCGCGCATGGCGAGGGCGAGGACGGCGAGGATCTGGTCGCCGTCGACCTCGGTTCCGGTGTGGTCGACGGCCAGGCAGCGGTCGGCGTCGCCGTCGTGGGCGATGCCCAGGTCGGCGCCGTGTTCGAGGACGGCGGCCTTCAGCATGTCGAGGTGCGTGGAGCCGCAGCCGTCGTTGATGTTGAGGCCGTCCGGGGCGGCGCCGATGGTGACGACCTCGGCCCCGGCCCGCGCGAACGCCTCGGGCGACACGCGCGACGCGGCACCGTGCGCCTCGTCCAGGACGACCTTCAGGCCGTCGAGCCGGTTGGGCAGGACGGACAGCAGGTGGGCGACGTAGTCCTCGGCGCCCTTCCCGTAGTCCCTGACCCGGCCCACGCCGGCGCCGGTCGGCCGGTCCCAGGGCTCACCGGTGCGGTGCTGCCGGTAGACCGTCTCGATGCGGTCCTCCAGCTCGTCCGCCAGCTTGTGGCCGCCGCGCGCGAAGAACTTGACGCCGTTGTCCGGCATGGCGTTGTGGGAGGCGGACAGCATCACGCCGAGGTCGGCGCCGAGGGCGCCGGTCAGGTACGCGACGGCGGGCGTGGGCAGGACCCCCACGCGCAGCACGTCGACGCCGGCGCTGGCGAGGCCCGCCACGACGGCGGCCTCCAGGAACTCCCCCGACGCGCGCGGGTCCCGCCCGACCACCGCGGTGGGCCGGTGGCCCTCGAAGGTTCCCGCCTCGGCGAGCACATGGGCCGCCGCCACGGACAGGCCGAGCGCGAGCTCCGCCGTCAGATCCGCGTTGGCGACACCGCGCACGCCGTCCGTGCCGAAGAGTCGTCCCACAACCGTCCTCCGAAAGACTTGCCTACAGAACAGGGAAAACGTACGCCCCGGCGGCACGGAAGTGCCGCCGGGGCGTACGTACCAGCAGACCGAGCAGGCGCGTGTTTAGCGCTTGCTGTACTGCGGCGCCTTGCGGGCCTTCTTCAGACCGGCCTTCTTCCGCTCGACCGCGCGGTCGTCGCGGCTCAGGAAGCCGGCCTTCTTCAGCACGCCGCGGTTGTTCTCCACGTCCGCCTCGTTCAGGGCGCGGGCCACGCCGAGGCGCAGGGCGCCGGCCTGGCCGGAGACGCCGCCACCCGCGATGCGGGCGATGACGTCGTAGCGGCCCTCGAGCTCGAGCACCTTGAAGGGCTCGTTGACTTCCTGCTGGTGCACCTTGTTGGGGAAGTAGTCCTCAAGGGTGCGGCCGTTGATCTTCCACTTGCCGGTGCCCGGGACGATCCGGACGCGGGCGATGGCGTTCTTGCGGCGGCCCAGGCCGGCGGCCGGCTGCGGCTCGCCGAAGCGGGAGGCCAGGGACTCCGAGGTGTACTCGCCCTCGACGGGGGCCTCGGACTCGAAGGTGGTGACCTCGGCGTAGGTCTCCTCGCCCTCGATGGGGTTCTCAACAGTGGTCTCGGCCACGATGCTCCTCAGATTCTCTTCGTCTTAGGGGGTGGCCGGACTTACTGCGCGACCTGGGTGATCTCGAACGGAACCGGCTGCTGGGCAGCGTGGGGGTGGTTCTCGCCCGCGTAGACCTTCAGCTTCGAGAGCATCTGACGGCCGAGGGAGTTCTTCGGGAGCATGCCCTTGACGGCCTTCTCGACGGCCTTCTCGGGGTTGTTCGCGAGGAGGTCGTCGTAGCGGACGGAACGCAGACCACCCGGGTAGCCGGAGTGGCGGTACGCCATCTTCTGGGTCCGCTTGTTGCCGGACAGGTGCACCTTGTCGGCGTTGATGATGATGACGAAGTCACCAGCGTCGACGTGCGGCGCGTAGATCGGCTTGTGCTTGCCCCGGAGGAGGGTGGCGGCGGTGGTGGCCAGGCGACCCAGGACGACGTCCTGGGCGTCAATGACGTGCCACTGGCGAGTGATATCGCCGGGCTTGGGGCTGTACGTACGCACGGTCGTAGCCTTCGCTTCTTCAGTGAGTGGGTCCTGTCAAGGCCACCACGGACGATCACGACAGCCATGACCACACGTCGGTGACGCAAACCGAGTGCAGGTCGCTGGTCATCGGCCCGGTGGACCGGCGTAACGGCCTCTCACGTGAGATCGAGCAAGCCAGTACGCATAACGAACCAGAAGAATACGCGTCGCTCCCCGCGCGGGTCAAAACGCGCCGGGCGGCGCCGGGGCGCGCGACGCCCGGCCCCGAGGGGCGGACCGCTCCCCCGGACGGCGCCCGGAGCCGGAAGGGCAGGTGTCCGGCGGGGTGCGCNGGGGTGAACCGGCCGNNNNGGGCNCGCNGGNCGCGCGGGGCCGGAAGGGCGCGCGGGACGCGGCACGACGGCCCGCGGGCACCGGGAGGGACGGCGGCGCGAGCACCCGCCCCGCCCGTACGCCGCGCCCCGGGGCGGAACCGACCGCGCGGGCACCGTCCCGCCCGCGCCCCCCGGGGGCNGGAACCGCCCGGGAAGGGGCCTCAGCGCCGGCGCTCCACCCGCCGCTCGTCCCACACCGGCTCCGGGGTCTCCCGTACGACGCCGTCCGACCCGAAGACCAGGTACCGGTCGAAGGACCGCGCGAACCAGCGGTCGTGCGTCACCGCCAGCACCGTCCCCTCGTACGCCTCGAGACCCGCCTGGAGGGCCTCCGCGGACTCCAGGTCGAGGTTGAAGCTCCTATAGATCGTCAAGCGGTCTGAAGGAGCGGTTTCGGTGTGGTCTGTGAGCTGATGAGGTGCTTGTAGACCTCGCGCGCTATGAAGCGTTTGAGGCACCGGAGGATGTCCTTCTTGGACATGCCTTCGGCGGTTCGTCGGATCACGTAGTCCTTGGTACGGGTGTCGTAGCGCATGCGGACGAGCGCGATCGTGTGGAGTGCGTTGTTGGCCTGGCGGTCACCGCCGCGGTTGAGGCGGTGCCGGTGGGTGCGACCTGAACTGGCCGGGATCGGCGCCGCCGCGCACAGGTGCGCGAAGGACGCCTCCGACCTGAGCCGGTTCGGGTTGTCGCCCGCCGTGATCAAGAGCTGGGCGGCGGTTTCGGTGCCGACGCCAGGCAACGCAACCAGGTCGGGGACGGTCTGCGCGACCAGCGGTTTCAGCTCGGCATCGGCATCGGTGATCTCCTCGGTGAGGTACTGGTAGCGGCGGGCGAGGCGTCGCAGTGCGGTGCGAATCGCGCAGGCCGGATCCGCGTGGTCGCTGCCCGGGCGCGAGCGGGCCAGCTGCCGGATCAGCTCGCCGGTCGGCAGAGCGCGCAACTTCTCACGGACCTCGCCGGGTGCGGTGACGATGAGCGTGCGGATCTGATTGATCGTCTGGGTACGGGACTTGATGGCCGAACGGCGGACCACGCGCAGGGAGCGGATCGCCTCTACGACGCCGTCGCGCGTCTTCGGCGTACCACCGGCCCGGCCGGAGAGCACGGCGGTGGCTGCGGCGTAGGCATCGACGGGGTCGGACTTTCCGTTGGCACGCCTGGCCCGCCGGTCGGGCCGGTCCACGTCGATGACGGTGACCTGGTTCGCCCGCAGGTACCGCGCCAGTTCGGCGCCGTAGGCACCTGTGCCCTCGACGCCGACGGCCATGAGGTCACCGTGCGAACGCAGCCAGTCCAGCAGGCGGCGGTAGCCGGCGGGGCTGGTGGGGAACGCCTCGGTGGCGAGGTGGCGACCGATGGAGTCGATCACGGCGGCCTGGTGGAAGTCGGTGTGGGTGTCCACGCCGCCGACCACCGCTATCTCGTCTGCCATGCTGACTGCTGCTGTCCTTCCGTGCGACGCGCGAGGGATGACACGCGCCGGTCGGGCGACAGGACAAGACTGTGATGGGACCTTTGGCCGGGCTCCTATGAAGTCACAGACGCCCGACCGGCCGCGTGCATGGCGGCACCGCCCGGACGGCCGACGATTCAACCGCAGGACAGCCGGAGCGTCAGTCAGTCGGAGGGTCAGACCCCCGAGCGGTGCCATCTTCATCCTCACAGTCCGTCGGCTCGTCCAGCAGCAGCGCCGTGGCGCCCGACAGCTCCAGCAGCAGGATCTGGAACCGCGCCTGCTGCCCGCCCGACAACCGTCCGAACGCCTGGTCGCCCTGCTTCTCCAGCTCGTACCGGCGCAGCACCGACATGGCGCCGCCCCGGTCCTTGGAGTGCTCGGTCCACAGGATGTCGACGAGGGTGCGGCCTTCCAGCTCGGGATGCGCATGGGTCTGCGCGAAGTGGCCGGGCACGACCCGCGCGCCCAGCTTCCACGACCCGGTGTGCGCCACCGACGGGTCGCCGGCCAGGAGCCGCAGGAAGTGGGACTTGCCGGAGCCGTTCGACCCCAGGACGGCGACCCGCTCCCCGTAGAAGACCTCCAGGTCGAACGGCTTCATCAGCCCGGTCAGCTCCAGCGCCCGGCACTCCACCGCCCGCACCCCGGTCCGCCCGCCGCGCAGCCGCATCCGGATGTCCTGCTCGCGCGGCGGCTCGGGCGGCGGCCCGGCCTCCTCGAACTTCCGCAGCCGGGTCTGCGCCGCCTGGTAGCGGGAGGCCAGACCGTCGTTGTACGCGGCCTTGTCCCTCAGGGTGAGGACCAGCTGCCGGAGCTGCGCGTGCTTCTCCTCCCAGCGCCGTTGCAGCTCCTCGAACCGCGCGAACCGCTCCCGCCGCGCCTCGTGGAAGGTGGCGAAGCCGCCGCCGTGCACCCACACGTCCGCCCCGGCGGGGCCCGGCTCCACCGCCACGATCTTCTGCGCGGCCCGCGCCAGCAGCTCCCGGTCGTGGGAGACGAACAGCACCGTCTTGCGGGTCTCGCCGAGCCGCTCCTCCAGCCACCGCTTGCCCGGCACGTCGAGGTAGTTGTCCGGCTCGTCGAGCAGGAGCACCTCCTCGGGGCCGCGCAGCAGCGCCTCCAGCACCAGCCGCTTCTGCTCGCCGCCGCTCAGGGTGCGCACCTCGCGGAACTGCGCCCGCTCGTACGGCACGCCCAGCGCCGCCGTGGTGCACATGTCCCACAGCGTCTCGGCCTCGTAGCCGCGCGCCTCCGCCCAGTCGCTGAGCGCCTGCGCGTACCGCATCTGCGCGGCCTCGTCGTCGACGGTCATGATCAGGTGCTCGGCCTCGTCGACCGCGGCGGCGGCCTCCCTGATGCGCGGCGGCGCCACCGACACGAGCAGGTCCCGGACCGTGCGCTCGTCCCGTACGGACCCCACGAACTGCGGCATCACCCCGAGCCCGCCGCTCACCGCGACCGTCCCGCCGTGCGGCCGCGCCTCTCCGGCGATCAGCCTCAGCAGCGTCGTCTTGCCCGCGCCGTTCGGCCCGACGAGCGCGACGACGGCTCCCTCCCCGACCCGGAACGACACATCACCGAGCAGCGCCCGCCCGTCCGGCAGGAAGTACTCGAGATGCGCGACCTCCACATGTCCCATGGCCGCATTCTGACTGCCGGACGGAGCCGCGCCCAACCGGTTTAGGATGCGCGGCATGAGCTTTGGGGGACCGCAGTGGCCGCAGGACCCGCACCGGCCGGGCGACGGCTCCGGCCAGGACCCGTACGGGGAGCGCCCGCAGTACGGGGACGGGCCGCAGCAGGACACGCCGTACGGCCGGCAGGAGTACGGCGCGCGACCCCATGAGCCGCGGCCGTTCGGGCAGCCGTCCGCCTCCCCGTTCGGCGCCCGGGACGACGGCACCCCGGACTGGGGCGCGCTGGCCGAGGCGTCCGAGGCCCGGCAGCGGCGCAGGCGCTGGCTCCTCGCGGGCGGCGGCGTCCTCGCCACGGCCGCCGTCGCCGCCCTCGTCGCCGTCGCGGTCGTCTCCACCGACGAGGGCGCCCCCCGGGCCGACGCCACGGAAGGCGTCGCCACCGCGCCGCCCGGCGGCGCCGAGCTGCCGACCGACGGGACGGGCCCGCAGCCGTCGTTCTCCTCCGTCGCCCCGCCGCCCCCGCCGGACCCGATGGACTTCATCTCCAGCGCCGCCAGGGACCGGGCCCCCCTCGACGCGGAGGGCCTGTTCCCCGGCAGGAAACTGACCTTCGGCGACCGCGTCTACGCCAAGGGCCCCGTCCACTCCACCGCGAACTGCGCGTCCGCCGGCAAGGACGGCCTCGGCCCCGTCCTGGAGAGGCACGGCTGCACCCGCGTCATCCGCGCCACGTACACCCGCGACGGCGTCGCCGTCACCGTGGGCGTCGCCCTCTTCGCCGACCGGTCCGCGGCCCTGGGGGCGAAGGAGGACGCTCGCGGCGGCGTCGCCCCGCTCGCCGGCGCCGGCGTCGGCGACTTCTGCCGCGCCACCGTGTGCCTGCGCCGCTCCAACGCGCTGGGCCGCTACGCGTACTTCACCCAGGCCGGCTTCACCGACGGCAGGAAGGTCACCCAGGCCGACACGGCCGTCTTCAAGTCCAGCGACGACCTGAGCCGCTTCACCTTCAGCCAGATCCACGCCCGCGGTCGCGCCCAGGCGTCAGCAGCAGCCACCGCGCCCGCCGACGGGCAGTGACCGCCTGTTGCGGGCCTCCCGGTTGCGGGCGGCCAGCAGCTCGTCCGCCGGGTAGCCGACCTCCTCCAGGGTGAGCCCGTGGGGCCGTACGACGTGCACCGCCGAGTCCCGCACGCCGGCGGCCAGCACCTTGCCCGGCCAGTCCACCGGGCGGTGCCCGTCGCCGACGAACAGCATCGCGCCGACCAGCGAGCGCACCATGTTGTGGCAGAACGCGTCGGCCCGCACGGTCGCCTCCAGCACCCCGCCGGGCAGCCGCTCCCAGCGCAGTTCCTGGAGGGTCCGGATGGTGGTCGCCCCGTCGCGCCTCTTGCAGTACGCGGCGAAGTCGTGCTCGCCCAGCAGCCGCTCGGCCGCGGCGTTCATGGCGTCCACGTCGAGCGGCCAGTCGTGCCACAGGACGTGTCCGCGCAGCAGCGGGTCGACGCCGCCGGGGTTGTCGGTGACCCGGTACGCGTAGCGCCGCCAGACCGCGGAGAACCGCGCGTTGAAGCCGGGCGGCGCCTCCTCGACGCGCCAGACCCGCACGTCGTGCGCGAGCCGCCCGGCCAGCCGCCGCAGCAGCTTGTCCCGGTGCTCGGCCCACACCTCCCCGGGCAGGTCCACGTGGGCGACCTGCCCCCGGGCGTGCACCCCGGCGTCGGTGCGCCCGGCGACGGTCAGCTCGTACGTCCGCGTGGACCGCGTGACGGTCCGCAGGGCGTCCTCGATCTCCCCCTGCACGGTGCGCCGCCCACCGGCCTGCCTGGCCCACCCGTGGAAGTCCCTGCCGTCGTACGACAGGTCCAGCCGCACCCGTACGAAGCCGGGCTCCACCTCATCACTCACGGAGACGATCCTCTCAAACCTGGAACAACGCGGGACGGGCCCGCCCCCCGTGAGGGGCGGACCCGTCCGTCAGCCGTGGCCGTCGGAACGCTCAGGCGTCCTTCGACTCCTCGGCCGGAGCCTCGGCGGCGTCGTCGGCCTTGGTCTCCTCGGCCTTGGTCTCCTCGGCCTTGGTCTCCTCGGCCTTGACCTCGTCGGCCTCCTTGACCGCGCGCTTGGTCGCGGCCTCGGCCTCGGCGACGGTCGCCTTCTTGGCGATCTCGCCCTCGACCAGCTCGATGACCGCCATCGGGGCGTTGTCGCCACGACGGTTGCCGATCTTGGTGATGCGGGTGTAGCCACCCGGGCGCTCGGCGTAGCGCGGGGCGATCTCGGTGAAGAGCGTGTGGACGATGCCCTTGTCCGTGATCGTCTGCAGCACCAGGCGACGGTTGTGGATGTCGCCCTTCTTCGCCTTGGTGATCAGGCGCTCGGCGACCGGACGCAGGCGGCGGGCCTTGGCCTCGGTCGTGGTGATGCGGCCGTGCTCGAAGAGCGACTTCGCGAGGTTCGCGAGGAGCAGCTTCTCGTGCGCGGCGGAACCGCCGAGGCGGGCACCCTTCGCGGGACGCGGCATGGTGTTTCTCCTTGGTGTCTGCCCCGGCCGTACCAGGTACCGGGGTCAGTATCCGAGCGGGCGGTCGCCCGTCGGAGANCCGCGCCCCCAGNGGGGCGCGGGGAGCTCCGCGGCCGGCCGGAGCCGGTC
This sequence comes from Streptomyces sudanensis, assembly GCF_023614315.1. Lineage (NCBI taxonomy): Bacteria > Bacillati > Actinomycetota > Actinomycetes > Kitasatosporales > Streptomycetaceae > Streptomyces > Streptomyces sudanensis. Next base: position 1,109,273 of record NZ_CP095474.1, read on the forward strand.
CGCGGGAGCGGTCGGACCTCGTGGGAGGTCAGTACTGCTCGGTCTCGACGAAGCCTGCGTCCGCGTCGTCGTCGGCGCCGAAGGCGTCGGCGGCGGCGGTCGGGTCGAATCCGGGCGGGCTGTCCTTGAGGGCCAGGCCCATGCCGGCCAGCTTCGCCTTGACCTCGTCGATCGACTTCGCGCCGAAGTTGCGGATGTCGAGCAGGTCGGCCTCGGAGCGGGCGACGAGCTCACCCACGGAGTGGATGCCCTCGCGCTTGAGGCAGTTGTAGGAGCGGACCGTGAGCTCCAGCTCCTCGATCGGCAGCGCCAGGTCGGCGGCGAGGGCGGCGTCCGTCGGGGACGGGCCCATGTCGATGCCCTCGGCGTCGATGTTCAGCTCGCGGGCCAGGCCGAACAGCTCGACCAGGGTCTTGCCGGCGGACGCCATGGCGTCGCGCGGGCGCATGGCCTGCTTGGTCTCGACGTCGACGATGAGCTTGTCGAAGTCGGTGCGCTGCTCGACTCGGGTCGCCTCGACCTTGTAGGTGACCTTGAGGACCGGCGAGTAGATGGAGTCGACCGGGATACGGCCGATCTCCTGGCCGAGCTGCTTGTTCTGCACGGCGGAGACGTAGCCGCGACCGCGCTCGACGGTCAGCTCCATCTCCAGCTTGCCCTTGCCGTTGAGCGTGGCGAGCACCAGGTCGGGGTTGTGCACCTCGACACCGGCCGGCGGGGCGATGTCGGCGGCGGTGACGAGGCCCGGGCCCTGCTTGCGCAGGTACATCACGACCGGCTCGTCGTGCTCGCTGGACACGACCAGCTGCTTGATGTTGAGGATGAGGTCGGTGACGTCCTCCTTGACACCCGGCACGGTGGTGAACTCGTGCAGGACGCCGTCGATGCGGATGGACGTGACGGCCGCACCCGGGATCGAGGAGAGGAGCGTACGGCGGAGGCTGTTGCCGAGCGTGTAGCCGAAGCCCGGCTCCAGCGGCTCGATGACGAACCGCGAGCGGTACTCGTCGACGACCTCTTCGGTCAGCGAGGGGCGCTGAGCGATCAGCATGGTGTTTTCCTTCAGTCGTGGACGCCCGCTATTTGACGTCCTCGGATACGGCAAGGGTACGGGCGGAAGGCCCCGGAGGGGTCCTTCCGCCCGAACGCGTCAACCGCAGGTGCGTGTGACGCACCTGGGTCAGACGCGCCTCCGCTTCGGCGGGCGGCAGCCGTTGTGCGGGGTCGGCGTGACGTCCTGGATGGAGCCGACCTCCAGGCCGGTCGCCTGCAGGGAGCGGATCGCGGTCTCACGACCGGAGCCCGGGCCCTTGACGAAGACGTCGACCTTGCGCATGCCGTGCTCCTGCGCGCGGCGGGCAGCCGACTCGGCGGCCATCTGCGCGGCGAACGGAGTGGACTTGCGGGAGCCCTTGAAGCCGACGTGGCCGGCGGAGGCCCAGGAGATCACGTTGCCGGACGGGTCCGTGATCGAAACGATGGTGTTGTTGAACGTGCTCTTGATGTGCGCGTGGCCGTGAGCGACGTTCTTCTTTTCCTTGCGGCGCACCTTCTTGGCAGCGCCCTGACGTCCCTTGGGGGGCATCTCTTAACTCCTACGGGAGGTGGTCGGTCCTACAGCGAAGACCGCGGACAGTCCGCTGCGGACTACTTCTTGCCCGGCTTCTTCTTGCCGGCGATGGCGCGACGCGGGCCCTTGCGGGTACGGGCGTTCGTGCTGGTGCGCTGACCGCGGACCGGCAGGCCGCGGCGGTGGCGCAGACCCTGGTACGTGCCGATCTCGACCTTGCGGCGGATGTCGGCCTGGATCTCGCGGCGGAGGTCACCCTCGGTCTTGAGGTTGGCGTCCACGTACTCGCGGATCTTGACCAGGTCCTCCTCGGACAGGTCGCGAACGCGGGTGTTCGGGTTCACACCGGTGGCGGCGAGGGTCTCCTTCGCCAGGGTGCGGCCGATGCCGAAGACGTAGGTGAGTGCGACCTCCACGCGCTTGTCGCGCGGGATGTCGACACCGGAAACGCGTGCCATTCAATGGCTCCTGTGTGATCGGGGGTCTTCCGCAGTGCCGTCCCCTGGCCGCCGTACGAGGTACGGACCAGGTCCCCGGCCCCCGCCGGGGGTGTCGCCAGCCGGAACGGCCCGGCGGGCACTGCGTATGCATGGATTACTTGCGTCGCGCGTGAACTGCGAGGTGCAGGTCGGCGTGCGTCAGCCCTGGCGCTGCTTGTGGCGCAGGTTGTCGCAGATGACCATGACCCGGCCGTGGCGGCGGATCACCTTGCACTTGTCGCAGATCTTCTTGACGCTCGGCTTGACCTTCATGGGATGTGAGGTTCTCCGGGTCAGTGCCAGCACCCCGAAGAGGGGCGCGGACAAGATCTACTTGTAGCGGTAGACGATCCGGCCACGCGTCAGGTCGTAGGGAGACAGCTCCACGACGACCCGGTCATCCGGAAGGATGCGGATGTAGTGCATCCGCATCTTGCCGCTGATGTGCGCGAGGACCTTGTGACCGTTCTGGAGCTCCACCTTGAACATGGCGTTCGGCAGGGACTCGATCACGGTGCCCTCAATCTCGATGGCACCTTGCTTCTTGGCCACGCTTCGCCCTTCGAATCGGCTACCTTGATCGACTCCCGCTGCCGCGTGTGGACACACGGGTACACGAGAGCCGACGCATCAGTCTACGCGAGGCCCCTGGAAAAGACGAATCCCCAAGCCTGCCCACCTCTCAAGATCGCTAAGCCGCGGGGCCGGAGCGCGGCGGGCGGACGTCAGGCGAGGGGGTCCGGGGCCGCCGTGACGCCCAGCTCCGCGAGCTTCGCCCGGCCGCCGTCCGGGGCGGTGAGGACCAGCGGGCCCTCCTCCGTCAGGGCCACCGAGTGCTCCCAGTGGGAGGACCAGGTGCCGTCCGTCGTGACGACGGTCCAGTCGTCCTCCAGGACCTCCGTGCGCGGAGTGCCGAGGGACACCATCGGCTCGATCGCCAGGCAGAAGCCGGGCACCAGCTTCGGGCCCTTGCCGCGCTTGCGCGACACGTAGTTCAGCAGGTGCGGATCCATGTGCATCTCGCTGCCGATGCCGTGGCCGCCGTAGTCCTCGATGATCCCGTACCTGCCGCCGCCCGGCCTGGGCTGGCGGCGGATGTACGTCTCGATGGCGCGGGAGACGTCCACCAGCCGGTTGCCGTTCCGCATCGCGGCGATGCCGGCCCACATCGACTCCTCGGTCACCCGCGACAGCTCCAGGAGCTCCGGCGCGTGCCCGGACCCGACGAACGCGGTGTACGCCGCGTCGCCGTGCCAGCCGTCGACGATGGCGCCCGCGTCGATCGAGATGATGTCGCCGTCCTTCAGGACGACGTCGTCGCTCGGGATGCCGTGGACCACGACCTCGTTCACCGAGGTGCAGATCGTCGCCGGGAACCCGCCGTACCCCAGGAAGTTCGACTTCGCCCCGTGCTCCGCGATCACCTTCCGCGCCGCCTCGTCCAGGTCCCTGGTGGTGGCGCCGGGCACCGCCACCTCGCGCGTCGCCGCGTGGATGGCCGCGACGACCAGCCCCGCCTCGCGCATCTTCGCGATCTGCTCCGGGGTCTTGATCTGCACCATGGCGGCAAACGCCTTTCTCGGACCTCACGACGGTCCACTGGGGGGCTCTCGGTACAACGATACGGGCGCGCACGCGCCAACGGCTTCGGCCGCGGCACCCCGGGAAGGGGGCCGCGGCCGAAGCGCGGGACGTGCGCGGGTCCCGGCCCGCGAGGCCGGGACGCCCGGGAGGGACGTGCTGCAGGCCGGGGGCCTTATACGGCGTGCTCGCCGCTCAGCGCCGCCATGGCCCGCTCGGTCACCTCGTCCACCTTGCCGAGCGCGGAGATGGTGACCACCAGGCCCTGGGCCCGGTAGTGGTCGATGATCGGCTCGGTCTGCGTGTGGTAGACCTCCAGCCGCGTGCGGACCGTCTGCTCGGAGTCGTCGTCGCGCTGGTACAGCTCGCCGCCGCAGACGTCGCAGACGCCGTCCTGCTTCGGCGCGGAGTACGTCACGTGGAAGACGTGCGCGCTGTCGTTGCGGCAGATGCGGCGGCCGGCGATCCGCTTGACGACCTCGTCCTCCGGGACCTCCAGGTCCAGGACGGCGTCCAGCTTCATGTCCGCGGTCGCGAGCATCGCGTCGAGCGCCTTCGCCTGGGCGACGTTGCGCGGGAAGCCGTCGAGCAGGAAGCCGTTCTCGGCGTCCGGCTGCTCCATGCGGGCCTTGGCCATCCCGATCGTGACCTCGTCGGGAACCAGGTTGCCGGCGTCCATGTACGCCTTGGCCTGCTTGCCGAGCTCCGTGCCCTGACTGATGTTTGCCCGGAACAGGTCACCCGTGGAGATGTGCGGAATCGACAGATTCCTGGCAAGGAACGCGGCCTGCGTACCCTTGCCGGCTCCGGGCGGTCCGACGAGGACGATTCGCATCAGCGGAGGAACCCTTCGTAATTGCGCTGCTGGAGCTGGCTCTCGATCTGCTTCACGGTCTCCAGCCCGACACCCACGATGATGAGGATGCTCGTCCCGCCGAACGGGAAGTTGGCGTTCGCACCGCCGAAGCCCGCCAACGCCATCGTCGGCACAAGAGCGATCAGGCCCAGGTACAGCGAACCGGGCCAGGTGATCCGGTTGAGCACGTAGCTCAGGTATTCGGCAGTAGGTCGACCGGCCCGGATGCCCGGGATGAAGCCACCATACTTCTTCATGTTGTCGGCCACTTCCTCAGGGTTGAAGGAGATGGCCACGTAGAAGAAGGCGAAGAACACGATGAGGAAGAAGTAGATCACCGTGTGGATGGGCTTGCCGTCCACCAAATGCTGCTGAATCCAGGCAGACCACCCCGAAGTGCTGTTGCCCGCGAACTGGACGATCAGGATCGGGATGTAGAGCAGCGACGAGGCGAAGATGACGGGGATCACACCCGCCTGGTTCACCTTGAGGGGGATGTAGGTCGAGGTGCCGCCGTACGAGCGGCGGCCGATCATGCGCTTGGCGTACTGGACCGGGATCCGGCGCTGGGCCTGCTCGACGAAGACCACCAGGGCGACCATCACGAAGCCGATCAGGATGACCGTGCCGAACTCGATCCAGCCCTTGGCGAGCTTGCCGCTCTCCTTGATGGCCCACAGCGAGCCGGGGAAGCCGGCGGCGATCGAGATGAACATCAGGATCGACATGCCGTTGCCGACGCCGCGGTCGGTGATCAGCTCACCGAGCCACATGACGAGGGCGGTGCCGGCGGTCATGGTGATGACCATGACGGTGATGACGAAGATCGACTGGTCGGGCACGATCTGGTCGGCGACGCTGCAGCCGCTGAACAGCGCACCGCTCTTGGCGGTGGCCACCAGGCCGGTGCCCTGGAGGATGGCCAGGGCGACGGTCAGGTAGCGCGTGTACTGCGTGATCTTCGCCTGCCCGGACTGGCCCTCCTTCTTCAGGGCCTCGAGCCTCGGGATGACCACGGTCAGCAGCTGAAGGATGATGCTCGCCGTGATGTACGGCATGATGCCGAGCGCGAAGATGGTGATCTGCAGCAGGGCACCACCGCTGAACATGTCCATCAGACCGAGCAGGTTGTTGTTGCCCTGCTGGGCCTGCTTGACACATTGCTGGACGTTCTCGTAGTCCACACCGGGAACGGGGATGTGCGCACCGAGCCGGTACAGCACGATGATGCCGAGCGTGAAGAGCAGCTTCTTACGCAGGTCGGGCGTCTTGAACGCCCGGGCGAACGCGGTGAGCACGGTGCCTCCTGCGACCCCCGAGCTAGCGCGTCAGAGGCGACGGGTTTGAAGAATCAGCGGTTACCTGGCAGGGCGGCGCTGTGCTGGCACAGGCCGCCCGAAGATTAATGGCGCCACCCTACCCGGCCATGTGGCACACGGGAAACATCTGTAGTCACCCACGATCCGAACCCGGGCGGCGCGCCCCCGGCGGCCGGTCCCGCCCCCGCCCCTGGACAGGACGCCCCGTCACGGGCGGNAAACGNNCNNCCNNGGCGGACGNCGGGGTGCCCGTTTCCGCCCGTGACGGGGCGTCCTGTCCAGGGGCGGGGGCGGGAC
>NZ_CP095474.1:1115447-1135698 GCF_023614315.1 Streptomyces sudanensis
TTGGCGGAGCCGGAGACGGCGTCGACCGTCACCTGCAGCGCCACGGAGACCTCGCCCTGACCCAGCACCTTGACGAGCTGGTTCTTGCGAACCGCGCCCTTGGCGACCAGGTCGGCGACCGTCACCTCGCCACCCTCGGGGTAGAGGGAGGCGAGCTTGTCCAGGTTCACGACCTGGTACTCGGTCTTGAAGGGGTTCTTGAAGCCCTTCAGCTTCGGGAGGCGCATGTGGAGCGGCATCTGGCCACCCTCGAAGCGCTCCGGAACCTGGTAGCGGGCCTTCGTGCCCTTGGTACCACGACCGGCCGTCTTACCCTTCGACGCCTCACCACGACCCACGCGGGTCTTGGCGGTCTTGGCGCCCGGGGCGGGACGGAGGTTGTGGATCTTGAGCGGGTTGTTCTCCGCCATGATCAGTCGACCTCCTCGACCGTCACGAGGTGGCGGACGGTGTGCACCATGCCGCGGAACTCGGGGCGGTCCTCCTTGACGACCTGCGTGTTGATGCCCTTGAGGCCAAGGGAGCGCAGGGTGTCGCGGTGGTTCTGCTTGCTGCCGATGTACGACTTCGTCTGCGTGATCTTGAGGCGGGCCATTACGCACCCACCCCGGCACGCGCACGCAGCAGGGCCGCGGGGGCGACGTCCTCGAGCGGCAGACCGCGGCGGGCCGCGATCTCCTCGGGACGCTGCAGGCCCTTGAGGGCCGCCACGGTCGCGTGCACGATGTTGATCGCGTTGTCGGAGCCGAGCGACTTCGACAGGATGTCGTGGACGCCGGCGCACTCGAGGACGGCGCGCACCGGGCCACCGGCGATGACACCGGTACCGGGGGAAGCCGGCTTGAGCAGGACGACGCCCGCGGCCTTCTCACCCTGGATCGGGTGCGGGATGGTGCCCTGGATACGGGGGACCTTGAAGAAGTGCTTCTTGGCCTCCTCCACACCCTTGGCGATGGCGGCCGGCACCTCCTTGGCCTTGCCGTAGCCGACACCCACGGTGCCGTCACCGTCGCCCACCACGACCAGCGCGGTGAAGCTGAAGCGACGACCACCCTTCACAACCTTGGCGACGCGGTTGATCGCGACGACGCGCTCAACGTACGCGGTCTTCTCGGCGGCAGCAGCGCCGCCGTCACGGCCCTTCCGGTCCCGCCGCTCGCCGCCACCGGCACCGCTTCCGCGGCGCTGGGGTCCAGCCATTGGAATTACCTCTCTCTGTATCCGCTAGCTACGGAACCGGCTCAGAACTTCAGGCCGGCTTCGCGGGCGGCGTCCGCCAGGGCGGCGATGCGCCCGGCGTACCTGTTGCCACCACGGTCGAACACGACAGCCTCGACACCGGCGGCCTTGGCGCGCTCGGCGACGAGCTTGCCGACCTGCTGGGCCTTCGCCGACTTGTCGCCCTCGCCGCCGCGGATGGACGCGTCCAGGGTCGACGCCGACGCCACGGTGTGACCCGCGATGTCGTCGATGACCTGGGCGGTGATCCCACGGTTGGACCGGGTGACGACCAGGCGCGGACGCTCGGCGGTACCCGAGACCTTCTTGCGGATGCGGATGTGGCGACGCTTCAGGGCAGCACCCTTGTAGGCCTTGCCCTTGGCAATCTTCACGCCGTATGCCATGGCTTACTTACCAGCCTTTCCGACCTTGCGGCGGATGACCTCGCCCGCGTACTTCACGCCCTTGGCCTTGTACGGGTCGGGCTTGCGCAGCTTGCGGATGTTCGCGGCGACCTCGCCGACCTTCTGCTTGTCGATGCCCTCGACCGAGAACTTGGTCGGCGACTCGACCTTGAACGAGATGCCCTCGGGCGCCTCGACGAGGATCGGGTGGCTGTAGCCGAGCTGGAACTCCAGGTTGGAGCCCTTCGCGGCGACGCGGTAACCGACACCGCTGATCTCGAGCGCCTTCGTGTACCCCTGGGTCACACCGGTGATCATGTTGGCCACCAGCGTGCGGGACAGGCCGTGCAGGGCCTTGTTCTGACGCTCATCGTTGGGGCGGGTGACGTTCAGGACGCCGTCCTCACCCTTGACGATCTCGATCGGCGCGGCGACGGTGTGGGTCAGGGTGCCCTTGGGGCCCTTCACCTCGACCGTACGGCCATCGATGGTGACGTCCACGCCGGCGGGAACCGTGATGGGGAGCTTGCCGATACGCGACATTGGCTTTTCCTCCGTTCCCGACTACCAGACGTAGGCGAGGACTTCCCCACCCACGCCCTTCTTCTGCGCCTGCTGGCCGGTCAGGAGGCCGTGCGACGTGGAGATGATCGCCACGCCGAGACCGCCGAGGACCTTCGGCAGATTGGTGGACTTCGCGTAGACCCGGAGACCGGGCTTCGAGATCCGCTTGATGCCCGCGATGGAGCGCTCGCGGTTCGGGCCGAACTTCAGCTCGAGGACGAGGTTCTTGCCGACCTCGGCGTCCTCGACCTTCCAGCCCGTGATGAAGCCCTCCTGCTTGAGGATCTCCGCGATGTGGGACTTGATCTTGCTGTGCGGCATCGTCACGGTGTCGTGGTATGCCGAGTTCGCGTTCCGCAGACGCGTAAGCATGTCTGCGATCGGATCAGTCATGGTCATGAATTGGCCTTCGGCCTCTCTCGCCGGGGTTTCCTGTATGCGCCATCCCTCTCCCCGCTCATGGGCGGGACGGGTGCGGTGCGGGGACCTACGGCGTAGTAAGCGTTATCTAGCGGGGCTCGGCCCGCGGGCGTCCGGGCGGCAGGCGCCCAACCCCACAAGCCTACGGCATGTGGAGAAGGGCCCCTGCCGACCGGTCTGCTTACCGAGAGCCTGGCATCAACCCAACTGGGCTGATTACCAGGAGCTCTTGGTCACGCCCGGCAGCTCGCCGCGGTGAGCCATCTCACGGAGGCACACGCGGCACAGGCCGAACTTGCGGTAGACGGAGTGGGGCCGGCCGCAGCGCTGGCAGCGGGTGTACGCGCGCACACCGAACTTCGGCTTGCGGGCGGCCTTAGCGATCAGAGCCTTCTTCGCCACGGTCAGTTCTCCTTGAACGGGAAGCCGAGGTGACGGAGGAGGGCACGACCCTCGTCGTCGTTGGTCGCCGTGGTGACCACGGTGATGTCCATGCCCCGGACCCGGTCGATCTTGTCCTGGTCGATCTCGTGGAACATGACCTGCTCCGTGAGACCGAAGGTGTAGTTGCCACGGCCGTCGAACTGCTTGGGGGACAGGCCGCGGAAGTCGCGGATGCGCGGCAGCGCGAGCGACAGGGTGCGGTCCAGGAACTCCCACATGCGGTCGCCACGGAGCGTGACGTGGGCACCGATCGGCTGACCCTCGCGCAGCTTGAACTGCGCGATGGACTTGCGGGCCTTGGTGACGGCCGGCTTCTGACCGGTGATCGTGGTGAGGTCGCGGATGGCGCCCTCGATCAGCTTGGAGTCGCGGGCGGCGTCGCCCACACCCATGTTGACCACGATCTTGACGAGGCCCGGAACCTGCATGACGTTCTCGTACTTGAACTCGTCACGCAGCTTGCCGACGATCTCCTCGCGGTACTTCGTCTTGAGACGCGGGGTCGTGGTGGTAGCCATCAGATGTCCTCACCCGTCCGCTTGGCAACGCGGATCTTGTTGCCGTTCTCGTCGAAGCGGTAACCGACGCGGGTCACGACCTTGTTGCCGTCCTTCTCCACGACGAGCTGGACGTTGCTCACGTGGATGGGGGCTTCGACCGTGACGATGCCGCCGGCCTGCGAGGCGCGGCCCGGCTGGTTCGCCTTGGTGTGCTTCTTGACCCGGTTGACACCCTCGACCAGGACGCGGTCCTCACGGGGGAAGGCCGCGATGACCTTGCCCTGCTTGCCCTTGTCCTTACCGGTGATGACCTGGACCAGGTCGCCCTTCTTGATCTTCATGCTTACAGCACCTCCGGCGCGAGCGAGATGATCTTCATGAACTTCTTCTCGCGCAGCTCACGGCCGACCGGGCCGAAGATACGGGTGCCGCGAGGGTCGCCGTCGTTCTTCAGAATGACGGCGGCGTTCTCGTCGAAGCGGATGTACGAGCCGTCCTGGCGGCGGCGCTCCTTGACGGTGCGAACGATGACCGCCTTGACGACGTCACCCTTCTTCACGTTGCCACCGGGGATCGCGTCCTTGACGGTGGCGACGATGACGTCACCGATGCCCGCGTAGCGGCGACCGGAGCCACCGAGCACACGGATGCAAAGGATCTCCTTCGCACCAGTGTTGTCGGCGACACGAAGTCGCGACTCCTGCTGGATCACGTCTATCTCCTGATTGTCTGCCGGTTCCCGGCGCCCGTGGGCGAACCCACGGGACGCCGAGCCTGGCGGAACGAACCTGAAGGGTTACCCCTTCAAGTGCTTACTTGGCCTTCTCGAGGATCTCGACGACGCGCCAGCGCTTCGTCGCGGACAGCGGCCGGGTCTCCATGAGGAGGACGCGGTCGCCGACACCCGCGGCGTTCTGCTCGTCGTGCGCCTTGAGCTTGTTCGTACGGCGGATGACCTTGCCGTACAGGGCGTGCTTGACGCGGTCCTCGACGGCGACGACGACGGTCTTGTCCATCTTGTCGCTGACGACGTAACCCTCGCGGGTCTTGCGGAAGCCGCGTGCTTCGGCGGTGTTCTCAGTCACGTTGTTCTCGCTCATCAGGCGCTCTCCACCGTCTCGATGCCGAGCTCACGCTCACGCATGAGGGTGTAGATCCGGGCGATGTCCTTGCGGACGGCCTTCAGCCGGCCGTGGTTCTCGAGCTGCCCGGTCGCCGCCTGGAAGCGGAGGTTGAACAGCTCTTCCTTGGCCTCGCGGAGCTTGCCGACAAGCTCCTCGTTGCTCAGCTCGCGCAGCTCGGACGCCTTGGTACCGGCCGACATCACGCCTCACCTGCCTCGCGCCGAACGATCCGGCACTTCATCGGAAGCTTGTGAGCAGCGCGGGTAAGCGCCTCACGCGCAATCTTCTCGTTCGGGTAGGACAGCTCGAACATCACCCGACCGGGCTTGACGTTCGCGACCCACCACTCCGGGGAGCCCTTACCGGAACCCATGCGGGTCTCGGCGGGCTTCTTGGTCAGCGGACGGTCCGGGTAGATGTTGATCCAGACCTTGCCGCCACGCTTGATGTGGCGGGTCATCGCGATACGGGCCGCCTCGATCTGGCGGTTGGTCACGTACGCCGGAGTGATGGCCTGGATGCCGTACTCGCCGAACGCAACCTGCGTACCACCCTTGGACATACCGCTGCGCTTCGGGTGGTGCTGCTTGCGGTGCTTGACCCTACGGGGGATCAGCATTTCGGTCAGGCCTCCGTTCCGGTGCTCTCGGCCGGAGCAGCGGCAGCGGCCTCGGCCTTGGGGGCCTCGGCAGCGGCGCTCTGCTGCGGCTTGCGGCCGCGACCGCCACGCTCGCCACCGCGGCCACCGCCGCGGGCCGGGCGGTCGGCACCGCCGCGGGCCGGGCGGTTGCCGGCGCGGGCGGCGGCGTTCTCGGCGCGGACCTCGGCGATGTTCTTGACGTCGCCCTTGTAGATCCAGACCTTCACGCCGATGCGGCCGAAGGTGGTCTTGGCCTCGAAGAAGCCGTACTCGACGTTCGCGCGGAGCGTGTGCAGCGGCACACGGCCCTCGCGGTAGAACTCCGAGCGGGACATCTCGGCGCCGCCGAGGCGGCCACCGCACTGGATCTTGATGCCCTTGGCGCCCGCCTTCATCGCCGACTGCATGCTCTTGCGCATGGCGCGGCGGAAGGAGACGCGGGAGGACAGCTGCTCGGCGACGGCCTGGGCCACGAGCTGGGCGTCGACCTCGGGGTTCTTGACCTCGAGGATGTTCAGCTGGACCTGCTTGCCGGTGAGCTTCTCCAGGTCGCCGCGGATGCGGTCGGCCTCGGCGCCGCGGCGGCCGATGACGATGCCCGGGCGCGCCGTGTGGATGTCCACGCGGACGCGGTCACGGGTGCGCTCGATCTCGACCTTGGAGATGCCGGCGCGCTCCATGCCGGACGTCATCATCCGGCGGATGGCGACGTCTTCCTTGACGTAGTCCTTGTACAGCTTGTCGGCGTACCAGCGCGACTTGAAGTCGGTGGTGATGCCGAGCCGGAACCCGTGCGGGTTTACCTTCTGGCCCATTACCGGGTTCCTTCCTTGCTGCTGACGACCACGGTGATGTGGCTGGTCCGCTTACGGATCCGGTAGGCGCGGCCCTGGGCGCGCGGCCGGAACCGCTTCAGGGTCGGACCCTCGTCCACGTACGCCTCGCTGATGTACAGCGACGAGGCGTCCGTCTGGTCGTAGTTGTGCGCGGCGTTCGCGATGGCGCTGTCCAGCACCTTCTTGACCGGCACGCTCGCGGCCTGCGGGGCGAAACGCAGGACCGCCTGAGCCTCCGTGGCGTCCATGCCACGGATGAGGTCCACCACGCGGCGGGCCTTCATGGGCGTGACGCGGATGTACCGCGCCTGGGCCCTGGCTTCCATGGTTGTCCCTTCAGTGTCTGACACGTTCGTCATGGTCTTTCACCCCGCTGTCAGCGGCGCTTCGACTTCCGGTCTTCCTTGACGTGACCCCGGAAGGTGCGCGTCGGCGAGAACTCGCCGAGCTTGTGGCCGACCATCGACTCGGTGACGAACACCGGGATGTGGGTCTTGCCGTTGTGCACCGCGATCGTGTGGCCGAGCATGGCCGGGACGATCATCGAGCGACGGGACCAGGTCTTGATGACGTTCTTGGTGCCGGCTTCGTTCTGGGCGTCCACCTTCTTGATCAGGTGGTCGTCGACGAAGGGCCCCTTCTTGAGACTGCGCGGCATCTAAACCCGCTCCTAGCGCTTCTTGTTCGTCTTGCGGCGGCGGACGATGTACTTGTTGCTCGCCTTCTTGGGAGAACGCGTACGACCCTCCTTCTGACCCCACGGGGAGACCGGGTGGCGACCACCGGAGGTCTTGCCCTCACCACCACCGTGCGGGTGGTCAACCGGGTTCATCGCCACACCGCGGACGGTCGGGCGAACGCCCAGCCAGCGCTTGCGGCCGGCCTTGCCCCAGTTGATGTTCGACTGCTCGGCGTTGCCGACCTCGCCGATGGTGGCGCGGCAGCGGACGTCGACCAGGCGGATCTCGCCGGACGGCATGCGGAGGTGGGCCATCGAGCCCTCCTTCGCGAGCAGCTGCACGGAGGCGCCGGCCGAGCGGGCGAACTTGGCACCGCCACCGGGACGGAGCTCGATCGCGTGGATCGTGGTACCGACCGGGATGTTGCGGAGCGCCAGGTTGTTGCCGGGCTTGATGTCGGCGCCGGGACCGTTCTCGATCCGGTCGCCCTGGCTCAGGCCACGGGGGGCGATGATGTAGCGCTTCTCGCCGTCCGCGTAGTGCAGGAGCGCGATGCGCGCGGTGCGGTTCGGGTCGTACTCGATGTGAGCGACCTTCGCCGGCACGCCGTCCTTGTCGTGACGACGGAAGTCGATCACTCGGTAGGCGCGCTTGTGGCCACCGCCCTGGTGGCGGACGGTCACACGACCGGTGTTGTTACGGCCGCCCTTGCTGTGCAGGGGGCGGACCAGCGACTTCTCCGGCGTGGACCGCGTGATCTCGACAAAGTCGGCGACGCTGGAGCCACGACGGCCCGGAGTCGTCGGCTTGTACTTGCGGATACCCATTTCTCAGTCCTCGTCCGATATTCGGACGATCCAGACCGCCCTTAGGCGGTCGGACCGCCGAAGATGTCGATACGGTCGCCCTCGGCGAGGGTCACGATGGCGCGCTTGGTGTTGGCGCGCTTGCCGTAACCGGTGCGGGTGCGCTTGCGCTTGCCCTGCCGGTTGATCGTGTTGACCCCGGTGACCTTGACCGAGAAGACCGCCTCGACGGCCTGCTTGATCTGGGTCTTGTTGGCGTGCGGGGCGACGACGAACGTGTACTTGTTCTCGTCCAGCAGCGCGTAGCTCTTCTCGGAGACCACCGGCTTGACGAGAATGTCGCGCGGGTCCGTGAAGGTCTTGCTGGTGACGACGGCCTCGGTCATCAGGCGTCGCTCCCTTCGGTCTCATCGTTCCGGCCAGCGGCGGAGGCGCCAGACACGAAGGACTCGAAGGCGGCCTTGGTGAAGACCACGTCGTCGGAGACGAGCACGTCGTACGTGTTCAGCTGGCCCGGCTCCAGGATGTGCACCTGGGGCAGGTTGCGGGCGGAGAGCCACGCGGCCTCGTCGGAGCGCTCGACGACCAGGAGCAGGTTCTTGCGCTCCGAGATCTTGCCGAACAGCGTCTTGGCGGCCTTGGTGGAGATCTCACCCTCGACCACGCCGGTGACGACGTGGACGCGGGAGTGGCGGGCCCGGTCGGAGAGGGCACCGCGCAGGGCGGCGGCCTTCATCTTCTTCGGGGTCCGCTGGGAGTAGTCACGCGGCACGGGGCCGTGGACGACGCCACCACCGGCGAACTGCGGGGCGCGGGTCGAACCCTGACGGGCGCGGCCGGTGCCCTTCTGGCGGTACGGCTTCTTGCCACCGCCGCGGACTTCGCCACGGGTCTTGGTCTTGTGCGTGCCCTGGCGGGCAGCGGCCAGCTGGGCGACGACGACCTGGTGGATCAGCGGAACGCTGGTCTTCGCGTCGAAGATCTCCGCGGGGAGCTCGACGGTCCCGGCCTTGTCGCCTGCCGGCGAAAGGATGTCAATGGTGCTCATCGGTTACCTCAGGCCCCCTTGGCCGCGGTACGGACCAGGACGAGGCCGCCGTTCGGACCAGGAACCGCGCCCTTGATGAGCAGCAGGCCCTTCTCCGCGTCAACGGCGTGGACGGTCAGGTTCTGGGTGGTGACCCGCTCGTTGCCCATGCGGCCCGCCATGCGGAGGCCCTTGAACACGCGGCCCGGGGTGGCGCAGCCACCGATGGAACCGGGCGAGCGGTGCTTGCGCTGGGTACCGTGACCGGCGCCCAGACCACGGAAGTTGTGGCGCTTCATGACACCGGCGAAGCCCTTGCCCTTGCTCTTGCCGGTGACGTCGACCTTGACGCCCGCCTCGAAGACCGCGGCGGTAATCTCCTGGCCGAGGGTGTACTCGGAGGCGTCGGCGGTGCGGATCTCCACCAGGTGGCGGCGCGGGGTGACGTCGGCCTTGGCGAAGTGGCCCTTGAGGGGCTTGTTCACCTTGCGCGGGTCGATCTCGCCGAAGGCGATCTGGACCGACTCGTAGCCGTCGGTGTCGTTGGTGCGGACCTGGGTGACGACGCAGGGACCGGCCTTGACGACGGTCACCGGGACGACCCGGTTGTTCTCGTCCCAGACCTGGGTCATGCCGAGCTTCTCGCCCAGGACGCCCTTAATGTTCTTAGCCATCTCGCGCGTCACCTCAGAGCTTGATCTCGATGTCGACGCCGGCCGGCAGGTCGAGACGCATGAGCGAGTCGACCGTCTTCGGCGTGGGGTCGAGGATGTCGATGAGGCGCTTGTGCGTCCGCATCTCGAAGTGCTCGCGCGAGTCCTTGTACTTGTGCGGCGACTTGATGACGCAGTACACGTTCTTCTCAGTGGGCAGCGGCACCGGGCCCGCGACCGACGCACC
This sequence comes from Streptomyces sudanensis, assembly GCF_023614315.1. Lineage (NCBI taxonomy): Bacteria > Bacillati > Actinomycetota > Actinomycetes > Kitasatosporales > Streptomycetaceae > Streptomyces > Streptomyces sudanensis. Next base: position 1,125,014 of record NZ_CP095474.1, read on the forward strand.
AGTGCGGGTCACCGTCTCGACGATCTTCTTCGCCGAGGAGTCGATGACCTCGTGGTCGTAGGCCTTGAGCCGGATGCGGATCTTCTGTCCCGCCATGGCTACTCAGTAGTCCTGTCTCTCGTAACGCTCTGGAACCTGGTGGGCTCACCGTCTTCTCCGACCCACGCGGTCGGGCGTGTCGCACTCCCTCTACGAAGATCTCCCGAAGGATTTCCCAACCAAGGGGGTGCGGGCCTGGGACCGCGGCCGGGGGAGGACACCCACCGGGTGCCTGGTCGGTACCCCGCTGACGCTTCCCGGAAGATTCCCGTACTTCCGCCCCACGCAGGGACGACGAGTACTGTGGGACTCGCTTCCGGTCCTCCCGGCGGGAGGCGCGCAGCATCGGCACTCAACCGAGCAACCCGGACAGTCTGCCACACGTGGCGCTCCGTACGCCAATCGAGCCGATGAGAATACCCCGGAGGCGGTAGCGATCAAACCGGGGCACGCGGGTGCCGCCCGTGCGGCGCCCGCGGAGCCGGGGCCGCGGCGGCGCGCGGGGGCGGACCGGTGGGCGCGCTTGTATTACCGTGGCCGGGCGGGCAGCGAGGCGCGTTCCGGCGCCGCGGTCCCGCGGGCGGCTTCCCCGGCCCGGCGCGGACCTCCCGGGAGGCGGCCCGCGGGGCGTACGCCCGGCGGAAGTAGTGTGGCGAGCCGTGCCGCGTCCCATCCCCCAGCGGCCCGAGCGGAGGCAGCGCATGCGTGTCGTGAGGTTCGGCGAGACGGAGACGGCTCGTCACGGGGACCCGCGTAGCGGTGGGGCGCCGCCACCGGCCGGTGGGCCGTCCGGGGAGCCCGCCGTTCCCGGCGGTGCCCCCCGCCTCCCCCGGCCGGAGGCGCGGCCGCCGGTGCCGGGGAGGCCCGTGGCGCCGGGCGAGGCCCCCGCGGGCGGACGGGACCGCGCCGGGCACGCAGCGGAGACGGGTGGTCCGGAGCCGGGTGGTCCGGAGACGGGCGGTCCGGGGCCGGGCGGTCCGGAGACGGGCGGTCCGGAGACGGGCGGTCCGGAGACGGGCGGTCCGGAGACGGGCGGTCCGGGGCCAGGCGGTCCGGGGCCGGGTGGTCCGGGGCCAGGCGGCGAGGGCGCCGCCGGGAGTACCGGCGGTCTCACCGGCCGCGCCGTCGGGAGCCGGCCTTGACGTCGACCCTCCTCGGCACGTTCCTGATACTTGCCGCCGCCTCCGTCGTCCGCTCCACCGCCGGCTTCGGGTTCTCCCTGGTCGCCGTGCCCCCGCTGGCCCTGCTGGTCGAACCGGTGGCCGCGGTCGTCGTGGCGGGCGCCATGGCGGCGCCGCTCAGCCTGTGGATCGCGGTGCGCGACCGGCACCACGTCGACCGGCGCGTCACCGCCGTCACCCTCCTCTCCGGTCTGAGCGGTGTGCCCTTCGGCGTGTGGCTGCTGTCGGTGCTGCCGCCGGACGTGCTGATGCTCGCCATCACCGCGGTGGTGCTGCTGGGTACCTTCGTCGTCTGGCGGAGGATCACGCTGCGGGGCGGCCTGGCGACGCTCGTCGGGGTGGGCGTGTTCTCCGGGGCGTCGCTCGCCTCCACGGGGATCGACGGTCCGCCGATGGTCGCGGCGTTCCAGAGCATGGGGCTGGAGCCGCGCGTGCAGCGCGCCACGCTGGCGGTGGTGTTCTCCGGCACGAGCCTCGCCGCGCTGGCGGGCTTCGCGATCAGCGGCCAGCTCACCGCGACGGTGGGGCGGACGCTGCTGGCGGGGGTTCCGGCGCTGTTCGTGGGGATCCTCGCGGGCGAGCGGATCTTCGGCAGGCTGGACGCGGAGCGGTTCCGCCGCGTCGTCCTGGGCCTGCTGGTGGTCAGCTCGGTGTCGGTGGTCGTGCGCGTGGCGACGTCCTAGCCCCCGGTCCCGGCGCCCCTCCGGGGTCCGCGGCGGGCGGTCGGCGCGGGGCGGCGCCGGCCCGTGCCGACCGCGGGGAGTCCCGGTCCGTCCGCCGGTACGCCGGACCGGGCCCGCGCCCGCGTACCGGGGTGCGGCGGCGGGCACCGGGTCCCCGGCCCGGCGGCGGGCACTCCGGCACCCGGCGCCGGCCGCGGCACGCCGGCCGCGCCGCGGGCGTCAGCGCGCGCCGCTCGCCTCGGCGTTCCGGGCGATCCGCCGCAGGACGCGCAGCGCCGCCGCGTACTCCTCGTCCGGCACGCCCTCGTGCATCCGCGCCCGCGCCTCGGCCACCAGGGCCTTCCCCCGCGCGTGGGCGGCTGCGGCGGCGTCGGTCGGGCGCAGGAGGCCCGCCTCGTCCTCGGTGGCCCAGCCGCGGTGGAGCAGCCGCTCCGGCAGGCGCGGGACCTCGTCGGGGTCGTCGGCCAGCGGGACGAGCCCGCCGGTCAGCGCCTCGCGGGTCACGCCGTCCCCTCCGGCGGCGACCAGGCGGTTGAGGGCCCACCAGAGGGGCTGGGTGAGGTCCACGGACGCCATGGTGTCGCGCAGGTACCGGATGACGGCCCTGTTGACGATGCCGCTCCAGTAGCCGACGGGCTGCGCGGCGAGGTCCTCGTCGGACACGTCCGGGCCGGCGAGGGCGGGTCGGGTCGGTGTCGCGGTTCGCGTCATGGCCCGACGCTACGACCTCAAGCGAACGTGAGATCAAGGCCGTTCCCGCCTGAACACCCCGCCGCGTCCCGGGCAACCCGAGGTGTCGATAATCCGTCTGGACAACCGCGGGACCGCCTCGACCAGCGATCCCGCCGCGATCACCGCAACACCCACAGCAGCGGTACGGGGGCAGAAGTGAACGAGATACCGAGGGGCCGGCCTCGCGCTGCCGTCTTCCGCACGGCCGTCCCGGAAGGACGCGACGAGGATCCGGCCCCCGGNCCCCCGCACCCCGTCCGCCGCCGCACCCTCGCCGCCCTGGCCCTCGCCGGGGCCGCCGGTGTCGCGGGCATCGCCGGCTGCACCGTCCCCGCGCCGCGCCGCGGCGGCCCCACCGCCGACCCGGCGCCGGGCCTGCCGATCACCAGTTCGCGCCGTGCGCAGCTGATGCAGATCGTGGCGCACCCGGACGACGACCTGTACTTCATGAACCCGGACTGCCAGCGCATGGTCGACGCCGGCGTCCCCCTGGTCTGCGTGTACGTCACCGCGGGCGAGCACACCGGCGAGAACCGCGTCCCCGGCCGCACCGGCGGGACCCCCGCCGACAAGGAGGACTACTCCTCCGCCCGCCACCAGGGCCTGCGCCAGGCCTACGCGCGGATGATCGGCCTGGACGAGTTCACCCCCTGGCAGAGGGGCGTGGTCACCCTCCGCGGCGACCGGCAGGCCGAGATCGACACCCTGGCCCACGGCGACCGCCGCGTCCAACTGGTCTTCCTCAACCTGGCGATGCACGCCCCCCGCCACTGGACGGCCCTCCCCGACCTGTGGGAGGGCCGCGCGCCGAGACTGCGCACCGTCGTCGCGACCGGCTCGCCCGTCCGCAGCGCCTCGGAGTACGACCACGACGGCCTGGTCGACGTCCTCGTCGGCCTGATGGAGCACTACCGGCCCACCGTCGTCCACACCCTCGACCCCGACCCGGACATCCAGCACAGCGACGAGGCGACCCGGAAGAAGGACTCCGAGCAGCCCGGCTACTCGGACCACGCCGACCACACCGCCGTCGCCTCCTTCAGCTGGGCGGCGATGGTCCGCTGGGTCGCCGAGGCCACCGCGGACGGCGGCTCCGTACCGGCCTTCGTCACCACCTCGTTCCGCGGCTACTACAACCGCCACTGGCCCAAGAACCTCCCCGAGCCGGTGCTCCGCGAGAAGGCCGCCCACCTCGTCCCGTACGGCGGCGACCCCTCCTGGCAGTGCGGCAACGCCGCCGGCTGCGGCGACTACATGGTCGGCGGCACCCGGCCCCTCACCAACAGGAAGGGCTGGGTGCGGGCCACGCACCACCGCCACCCCGGCCCCGGCCCGGTCGTCGCGACCGGCCCCGACGGGAGGCTCTCCGTGTACGGGGTGCTGGGCCTGCGCGCGGTGCGCTGGCGGGAGACGGGACCGGACAGCGGCCGGTGGGCCGCGCCGGACGACCTCGGCGGCGGGCCCCTCGCGCCCGGCCTGGGCTCGGCGACGCTCCCCGACGGGCGGCAGCTGCTGTTCGGGCTGCGGTTCGCGGCGCTCGGCGGACCCGGCGGGGCCGGCGAGCGGGAGATCGTGGTGCTGGAGCAGCGTTCGGCGGGCGGGCCGTTCCTCGCCTGGCGCGGGCTCGGCAACCCGGAGCCCGACGACGACCGGGGGCGGCGGATCGGCGTACCCGTGGCCGTGACGGACCGGGAGGGCCGCGTGCACCTCTTCGTCCGCGACGCGGACAAGGGCGTCAGCACCCGGGTGCGGGACGCCGGCGGCGCCTGGGGGCCGTGGCGGAGCCTGGGCGGCGAGGAGGTGCAGGACGGGCTGTCGGCGGCGGTCGACGGGCGGGGGCGCGTGCACCTGTTCGCCACGGGCCGGGACCGCGTCCACCACTGGGCGCAGGAGGCGCCCGGCGGGCCGGTCGCCTTTCGCGTGGGCGGCCCCGCCCTGCCGGTACCGGGCGGCCCGGTGGGCGTGGCGACCGCGCCGGGCGGGGAGCCGGCGCTGTACTACCGCCGGCCGGCGGAGCAGGGGCTGACGGCCGTACGGCCGGACGGCACCCCGCTCCCGGCGCCCGCGTTCGACGGGTACGGCCGGGTCGACGCGGTCGGTACGCCGAAGGGCCCCGTCCTGCTCGGCCGCGACCTGCGCGGGCGCGTCCAGCTGTACGCCGGCGGGGACCGCGCGGTGCGGGCGGAGGGCGTGGCCGCGCTGGGCCCGGCCACCGCGCACCTGGTGCCCAGGGGCGTGATGGCGGTCGGCCTCGGCGCCGACGCCCACCCGTGGACCTGGGTGCCGCAGCCGCGCACCGAGAGCTGACCCCCGGCCGGCACCGGCCGGGGAAGCGCTCAGAAGCGCTCGACCTTCTCCCCCTCCGGGACCCGGTAGCAGCCGGACACGAGCATCAGGCTCAGTTTGGGCGGGTTCTGCTTCGCCCGGTGGACGATGTTGACGCTGTGCTTCTTCCCGTCGTTGTCGGCCGTGAGCTGGAGGTTCTTGTTCATGCTGGTGTCGCGGCCGTACTCCGCCACCTTCCAGCCGTGCTTCGGCAGCTCCTCCTCCAGGTGCTCCATCATGCCGTCGAGTCCGGCCGTCGACGCGGGCGTGAAGCTCCACGCGTGGAAGATCCGGAAGAACTTCTCAGGATCCCTGTCCGAGCAGTCCGAGACGCCCGGCCCGGTGTCGGAGGCCCTGCCCTCGATGCCGATCAGGTCGCGGATCTCGCCGGACGCCCTTTCCGCCTCGTCGGCCGCGGCGGAGGAGGTGGCGGTGCCCGCGAACGGGACGTCGTCCGATTCGTTCATGCCGCATCCGGTGAGTGCGGTGAGTGCGGTGAGGGCGAGGGACAGGAGGAGCGCCTGGACGCGCGGTCCGGTCTTCGATGCGGGAGCCTCGACGGGTCGGGCGGTGGCACGGGTCGGCCGCGCCACCGGGACGTGTTCCGGGCCGGGGCGTCGCGGTGGCCCGGGACCGGTCGGCGCGTCGGCGGACGGGGGCGCCGGCCCCGGTACCGCGCCCTCCGGTGGCCGGAGCGCGGCCGCGCACGGCCCTCGCCCCCCTCCACCGGGAACGCGGAAGGGCCCGTACGACCGAAGTCGTACGAGCCCCTCGCTTGCAGCTCTGCGAGCTACCAGGTCAGACGGTCAAGCGAACTTACTTGACGATCTTGGTGACCTGGCCGGCGCCGACGGTCCGGCCACCCTCACGGATGGCGAACTTGAGGCCCTCCTCCATGGCGACCGGCTGGATCAGCTGGACGGACATGGTGGTGTTGTCGCCCGGCATGACCATCTCGGTGCCCTCGGGGAGGGTCACGACGCCGGTCACGTCCGTGGTACGGAAGTAGAACTGCGGGCGGTAGTTGTTGAAGAACGGCGTGTGGCGGCCACCCTCGTCCTTGGAGAGGATGTAGGCCTGCGCCTCGAACTCGGTGTGCGGGGTGACCGAGCCCGGCTTGATGATGACCTGGCCGCGCTCGACGTCCTCGCGCTTGATGCCGCGGAGGAGCAGACCGACGTTCTCACCGGCCTGGCCCTCGTCGAGCAGCTTGCGGAACATCTCGATGCCGGTGACCGTGGTGGTGGTCTTCTCGGTCTTGATGCCGATGATGTCGACGGTCTCGTTGACCTTCAGGACACCACGCTCGATACGGCCGGTGACGACCGTACCGCGACCGGTGATCGTGAAGACGTCCTCGATCGGCATGAGGAACGGCTTGTCGACGTCGCGCTCCGGCTGCGGGATGGCCTCGTCGACGGCGTTCATGAGGTTCATGACCGACTCGGCCCACTCCGGGTCGCCCTCGAGCGCCTTCAGAGCGGAGACCTTGACGACCGGGACGTCGTCGCCCGGGAACTCGTACTCGGAGAGGAGCTCACGGACCTCGAGCTCGACGAGCTCCAGGATCTCCTCGTCGTCCACCATGTCGGCCTTGTTCAGGGCGACGACGATGTACGGGACGCCGACCTGGCGGGCCAGGAGCACGTGCTCCTTGGTCTGCGGCATCGGGCCGTCGGTGGCGGCGACCACGAGGATGGCGCCGTCCATCTGCGCGGCACCGGTGATCATGTTCTTGATGTAGTCCGCGTGACCCGGGCAGTCGACGTGCGCGTAGTGACGCGACTCGGTCTGGTACTCGACGTGCGCGATGGAGATGGTGATACCGCGCTGGCGCTCCTCGGGAGCCTTGTCGATCTGGTCGAAGGCCGAAGCCTCGTTCAGGTCCGGGTACTTGTCGTGCAGCACCTTGGTAATGGCGGCCGTGAGGGTCGTCTTACCGTGGTCGATGTGACCGATGGTGCCGATGTTGACGTGCGGCTTAGTCCGCTCGAACTTCGCCTTCGCCACGGGGGTCCTCCTGAAGAGTGGTTCTGTACGCCTTGCTCATCGGCGCCAGGTGATCTTTGCTGGGATGCCGGCCCCGGGGCGTTCCGACCCTCCGCTCGCGCGGTGCGGGCCGAAACGCCTCGTGTATCCGGTGACAAGCCTAAAGCGTGAACTCGGCTGAGTTACTCGCCCTTGGCCTTCGCGATGATCTCCTCGGCGACGTTCCGCGGAACCTCGGCGTAGGAGTCGAACTGCATCGAGTAGCTTGCGCGACCCGAGGTCTTGCTGCGGAGGTCGCCGACGTAGCCGAACATCTCCGACAGCGGCACCAGGCCCTTGACGACGCGGGCGCCGGCACGCTCTTCCATGGCCTGGATCTGGCCACGGCGGGAGTTGATGTCACCGATGACATCGCCCATGTAGTCCTCGGGCGTGGTGACCTCGACGGCCATCATCGGCTCGAGGAGCACGGGGGACGCCTTGCGCGCGGCCTCCTTGAAGGCCTGCGAACCGGCGATCTTGAAGGCGAGCTCGGAGGAGTCCACCTCGTGGTAGGCGCCGTCGAGCAGGGTGACGCGCACGCCCGTCATCTCGTAGCCCGCGAGGATGCCGAACTGCATGGCCTCCTGCGCACCGGCGTCGACCGAAGGGATGTACTCCTTCGGGATGCGGCCACCGGTGACCTTGTTGACGAACTCGTACGAGGCGTCGCCGCCCTCGATCGGCTCGATCGCGATCTGCACCTTGGCGAACTGACCGGTACCACCGGTCTGCTTCTTGTGGGTGTAGTCCACGCGCTCGACGGCCTTGCGGATCGTCTCACGGTACGCGACCTGCGGCTTGCCGACGTTGGCCTCGACCTTGAACTCGCGCCGCATGCGGTCGACGAGCACCTCGAGGTGGAGCTCGCCCATGCCGCCGATGACGGTCTGGCCGGTCTCCTCGTTGGTGTGGACCTGGAAGGAGGGGTCCTCCTCCGCGAGACGCTGGATGGCGACACCCAGCTTCTCCTGGTCACCCTTGGACTTGGGCTCGATGGCGACCTCGATGACCGGCGCCGGGAAGTCCATGGACTCCAGGATCACCGGGGCCTTCTCGTCGCACAGCGTCTCGCCGGTCGTGGTCTGCTTCAGACCCAGGACGGCGATGATGTCGCCGGCGCCCACCGAGTCGATCTCCTCACGCTTGTTCGCGTGCATGCGGTAGATCTTGCCGATGCGCTCCTTCTTGCCCTTGACGGAGTTCAGCACCGAGGTGCCGGAGTCCAGGCGACCGGAGTAGATCCGGACGAAGGTGAGCTTGCCGAGGTGCGGGTCGCTCATGATCTTGAACGCCAGCGCCGACAGCGGCTCGTCGTCGGACGGCTTGCGCTTGACGACGGTCTCGGGGTCCTTGACGTCCTGGCCCTCGATGGCCTCGATGTCGACCGGCGACGGCAGGTAGCGCACGACCGCGTCGAGCAGGGGCTGCACGCCCTTGTTCTTGAACGCGGTGCCGCAGAACACCGGGGTCACGGTGGTGCCGGTGCCCTTGCCGGACGCGATGGTGATACGACGGATCGCGGTGTACAGCTGCTCCTCGGAGGGCTCCTGGCCCTCGAGGTACAGCTCCATGAGCTCCTCGTCGTTCTCCGCGACGGCCTCGACCAGCTTGCCGCGGTACTCCTCGGCGAGCTCGGCGAGGTTCTCCGGGATGTCGACGATGTCGTACATCTCGCCCTTGGCGGCCTCGGCGGAGTAGACGAGGGCCTTCATGCGGACGAGGTCGACGACGCCCTGGAAGTCGGCCTCGGCGCCGATCGGCAGCTGCATGACGATGGGCTGGGCACCCAGGCGGTCCGAGATCATTCCGACGCAGCGGAAGAAGTCGGCGCCGGTGCGGTCCAGCTTGTTCACGAAGCAGATACGCGGAACGCCGTAGCGGTCCGCCTGACGCCACACGGTCTCGGACTGCGGCTCCACACCGGCCACACCGTCGAACACGGTCACGGCGCCGTCGAGGACGCGGAGCGAGCGCTCCACCTCGACGGTGAAGTCCACGTGACCGGGGGTGTCGATGATGTTGATGGTGTGATCGACGTCCTCGAGCGACCAGTGACAGGTCGTCGCGGCGGACGTGATCGTGATGCCGCGCTCCTGCTCCTGCTCCATCCAGTCCATCGTGGCAGCGCCGTCGTGGACCTCACCGATCTTGTACGAAACACCGGTGTAGAAGAGGATGCGCTCGGTGGTGGTCGTCTTGCCCGCGTCGATGTGGGCCATGATCCCGATGTTGCGGACCCTGGCCAGGTCAAGCGAAGTGGTAGCCATGAGGCTTCAGTCTTCTCTCGGTCTCGATGTGGGTGCGACTACCAGCGGTAGTGCGCGAAGGCCTTGTTGGACTCGGCCATCTTGTGCGTGTCCTCGCGCTTCTTGACCGAGGCGCCGAGGCCGTTGGAGGCGTCCAGCAGCTCGTTCATCAGGCGCTCGGTCATGGTCTTCTCGCGACGGGCGCGCGAGTAGCCCACGAGCCAGCGGAGAGCGAGGGTGGAGGCGCGACCGGGCTTGACCTCGATCGGCACCTGGTAGGTGGCGCCACCGACGCGGCGGGACTTCACCTCAAGAGCCGGCTTGACGTTCTCGAGGGCGCGCTTCAGCGTGACGACCGGGTCCTGGCCGGTCTTCTCGCGGAGGCCCTCCATCGCGCCGTAGACGATGCGCTCGGCGGTGGAACGCTTGCCGTTGAGCAGGATCTTGTTGATGAGCGAGGTCACCAGAGGAGAACCGTAAACCGGGTCGATGATGACCGGGCGCTTCGGGGCGGGGCCCTTACGAGGCATTCTTACTTCTCCTTCTTGGCGCCGTAGCGGCTGCGGGCCTGCTTGCGGTTCTTGACACCCTGGGTGTCGAGCGAACCGCGGATGATCTTGTAGCGAACACCCGGCAGGTCCTTCACACGGCCACCACGCACGAGCACGATGGAGTGCTCCTGCAGGTTGTGTCCCTCACCCGGAATGTAAGCCGTGACCTCGATCCCGGAGGTCAGACGCACACGCGCGACCTTGCGGAGGGCCGAGTTCGGCTTCTTCGGGGTGGTCGTGAACACACGCGTGCAGACGCCGCGGCGCTGGGGGGAACCCTCGAGCGCGGGCGTCTTGTTCTTCTCGACCTTGTCCTGCCGGCCCTTCCGGACCAGCTGCTGGATCGTAGGCACTACTTCTCCGGTTTCTGTGTGCCGTGTAGTGAAGCTAACCTGGAACGCCGCCCGACCCACGCGGTCGGGTGTGTCGGATGCCGTGCACCTCCACCGGGGAGGTGGAGACGAGCGCGGATCGCGGTGGCCGTCGACGGCTCGCCGTGCGGTTGAGGACACGCACAGGAGCCCAGGCACACCCCAGGCACAAGGTCTGAGCGTACCTATCGCACGGACCTGGGTCAAAACAAATGCCCACGCACAGCGCGGGGCGGTGCGCTGGGAGGACGCGGCGGCCGGAGGGGGCGGGAGCCCGGCTCGAACCCCCTCGCCGCCGGGCCCCGGCGGCGGCCGGGGACGGCCGCCGGACCGGTCGGCGGGGGCGGCGATCCTCGGGGCGGCGGGGGCTTTGGAGTTGTGGCCCCTGGGCACGAAGGAGCGGCGCCGGGACGGCGTGCCCGCCCGGCGGGAGGGGCGGAGGCGCCGGGGCGGCGGGGCCCGGAGGCGCAAGCGGCCTGCCGGGTGCCGACGGCGCCGGGCGGTCGCGGGCCGGGCGGTCGCGGGC
>NZ_CP095474.1:1135719-1149826 GCF_023614315.1 Streptomyces sudanensis
GCGCGGCCGCGGTGCCGGGGTCCCGCCCGGCCGCNGGGCGCGGCGGAGCGCGAGCCGCGCCCCCCTGGGGCCGGGCGGCGGACCGTCCGGCGGGTTCACTCCTCGGCGGGCGGCGTCCGGCGCTCCGGGGCGGCCGGCAGGAACTGGCCGGCCACCTTCATGAACATCTCGCGCTGCTCCGGCGGTACGCCCAGCCCGGCGGCGGCCTCCTCCAGCGTCAGGCGACGGCCCTCCCCGGCGGTCCGCGACGGCGCTCCGGCGGCCTGCGGCAGCGGGAGGTCGTCCTCCGTGAGCCGGCCGGATCTGATCAGCATGTCGCGCACCGGCACGTCCAGGACGCGCGCGAGGCGGCGGGTCGTCTCCAGGTCCGGCATGCTCTGGCGCTGCAGCAGCCGGGTGATGGCCGCGCGGTGGACGCCGGCCTCGTCCGCGAGGCGGGACTTCCCGCCGCCGCGGGGGCTGTCGATGTCGAAGCCGCGGCGGCGGATCAACTCCTCGATCCAGGCGGCGAACTGTTCCAGGTCATCGGCGGTCATGGTGTGGGGTCGCCTCCCTCCGAAGCGACGCTCAGACTATCGCGCTTGCGCGCAAGGAATTACGTGCCTCCACGCGCGCACCGTTTCGATTCCGGAGAACCCCCGCTCGATGCGAGTTGCGAGCGAGCCCGCAACATGCGATCGTGCGTACTCGCAACATTCTCGCCGGGCCCTCACCCCCACCGCGACCAGGAGGCCGCATGCCGTCCGCACCCTCCCCACCCCTCCCGGAGGTCCTCGAGTTCTTCGGCTGGCGCGCTGCGGCCGCCTGCTCCGGGCTCCCTCCGCAGTCCGTGTTCGCCCGCCGGGAAGCAGAGGCGCGACCTGCGCTGACGGCATGCGAGCGGTGCCCGGTGGTACGCCGCTGCCTGGAAGCCGTGGCACCTGCGGAGAACTGGTTCGACGGCGTCAGCGGGGGGCGCCTGTGGCGCAACGGTCGGCCGGTTCCGCTCCGCCACCGCGACGGCGGTGCCTCCGACGCCGCCTGAGGGACGTTGCGCCCTCGCACACCGCTTCGCCACGCGTGCGGGACGGCTCGCCCGATCGACCGGGTGCACCGGACGTACGGCGCCTACGCCGAGCCGCTCGGGCACCGGACTCCGGGGGCGTACCCCGAGGGTGTACGGCCGCCCGGACGCCTCGGCTCCGGCACCGCCCGTCGACCTCCGCGGCCCCTCCCGATTCCGGCACCACGCGGACCGCCCGTCCGCACCGAGGCCCGCCCGTCCGCACCGGCGCGGACGCCGCCCCGCCCCCTCCCGCGCTCACGCCGCGCCGCCGCGCCAGGCCCCTCATTTGGCGCCCGTCCCGTCACCGGACCTCCGGGCCTTTCCGGGGCTCTCGCCCTCCCGGCCCGTGCGGCGCCCCTGTACCGCTTCGCCGGGCGGCGGTCCTCCCCGGTGGAAGCCGCCGGCCTCCGCCCGCCCGGCACCCCGCACCGCATCGCACCGCACCGCACCACGTCACCTCTGGGAGGCACTCCATGGCCGAACCGACATCCACCGCGCGCACCGTCCGGGACGCGGCCCTCTGGATCGAGGCGCTGCTGAAGCAGTTCCCCGAACTGCTGGGCGAGCTGGCTCCCGGCCGCCCCTNCCCCGGCGCCGCCCCCGAGCGGCGGACCCCCTCGCCCGAGGCCGCACAGCGCGTCCGCGAGGAGCGGCTGGACGCCCTGCTGGTGGAGAAGCGGCACGGGCTCGCCGTGCCCGGGTACTCCGCCGCACCCCTGCGCCTCCACGTCTCCGACGCCGTACGCGACATCACCGACGGAGTCGTCGAACTGGACGAAGCCGTCCACGACAAGCTGGGGCTCGGCCGCCCCCGCCGCGCGCAGGTGCCTCAGCGGCTGGTCAGGATCGCCGGGCTGCTCGGGCGGATCGCCGACCACCCCCCGCTCGCCGCCCACGTGCGGGACGAGTCCCGCCGGATGGCACGCCGTTGCGCACGCGTGCTGGGCGACTCGGAGTCGATGGTCCGGGTACGGGGCCGCTGCCCCTGGTGCGACTCGGTGTCGCTGCGCGCCTTCCCCGCCCGCCGGGCGGTGCTCTGCGTGAACCCGGCGTGCCGGTGCGACGCCCCGGAGTGCGACTGCCGTACGGACCCGGCGTACCGGCACGTCTGGCACGAGGACGGGTGGGAGGCCCTGGTGGGCGCCGGCGGGGCGGACCGGGCCGAGATCGACTCGTCCATGGACGAGTCGGCGGAGGCGTGGACCGGCCCCCGGGCCCGGTGACGGCGCCGCCCCCGCACGTCCTGCCCGGCGCACCGGCCGGCCCGCTCCCGGCGAGGAGCCCCCGTACGCCCCCCGTATGACCGACCACCGAAGGAGACCGCACATGACCATCGCCGCCGGCACGTTGATCGACAGCGACCTCGCCGCGGCGGAGGCCGGTGTCGTACCGGCCACCATCCGCAAGTGGGTGCAGCTCGGGCACCTGGTACCGGCCGGGCGGCGGGGCCGGGCGCTCCTCTACCGGCTGGAGGACGTGTTCGCGGCCGAGCGCGCGGCGCGGCGAAAGGGCTCGGCGCGCTGACGGCGGCGGTGCGCGAGACGGCAGCGGACGGGAGAGGCGGTCACCCCATGGGGTGACCGCCTCTCCCGTCCGCCGTACCGGTCCCGGATCAGGCGTCGTTCCCGTCACGGCACGCGGGGAGCGCCTGCGCGTCGTCGGGTTCGGGGTGCGCCCTGCCTAAGTGGGCGACGGCCTCCTGCCAGCCGCTGGCGAACCCGTGCGTCTCGGCCTCGTCGGAGATCCGCGCACCGATCTTCCCGACCATCGCGGTGAGGGCTCTCGCCGTCTCGGCCGTGTAGGTCCCGGACTCCCCCGCCTCGGCGGCCACCTCCACGGCTGCCGCCACCACTTCCGTCAGCCGTCCCCGAGCACTGTCGGCACTGCTGGCCACACGCACCTGCCCTTCCCCGTTCGCGCGACGGGCTGCCCTCTGCCTTCACCGGCGTTATTCGAATGTGCGTTTGATTTCAGAGGGTACGCCCACCGCGGCGCCGCGGACCACCTGAAACGCGCCTCATCTGAGCGGCCACGCACGAACAAGTTGCGCTCTCGCACGATCTCAATCACTATAAGTGCAGCGGCGGAGCTGTGCCCGCATCCCTCCAGGGCACCGCTCCGCCGCTCTCGCGTCCGGGCGGCGCGCCCGCGGGCCCCGCGCACCGGACGGCAGGCGCCCCGGCCGCCATCGGAGCGCCGTGCGCGCCCCGGCCCGCCGCCCGGACGCCGTCAGCCCCGTACGAGAAGGAGTGATCCCCCGTCATGAGCTCAGCACCGAGCACCTTCCCCGATGTGGAGGCCATCGTCGTGGACCTCCTCTCCGACCGGCCGGAACTGGCGGGGGCGGTCGTCGACGAGACGCCGCCGCCCGGCTTCGACGGCACGCAGCGGGCCGTGATCGTCTCCCGTCGCGGCGGTGCCTGGATCGACGACCTCCACGTCGACCAGCCGCTGATCGAGCTGGAGGCGTACGGCCCTGACAAGACGACCGCGCACGTCCTGGCCAACGCGGCCCGCGCGGTACTGCTCCGGAGCGCCGGCACCGTCTTCGGCACCTCGGTCGTCACCGACGTCGCCGAGGCCGACGGACCCCGCTGGCTGCCCGACTACGTCTACACCGCCGCGAACCGCTACCTCTGCGTGATCCGGCTCTCCGTCCGTACGGACTGACCCTCCCCGCCCGCATCGGCGGTCGTACGGACCGGCCTCCCCGCCCGCACCCGCGGGTCGTGCGGACCGGCCGCGTGGGCGCCGGTCCCCGGTCCCGGACCGGCCGGCCGCGGTGACCGCGCCCCGCACCCGTGCCGGCCGGCGTACCGCCGCCCGTACCCCACAGACCAGGCCCCGTCACTCCCGGCGGGGCCTTTGCCGTACCCACGGCAACCCCACCGCACCACCCGATTCCCTCCAAGGAGCACACCATGGCAGGCAACTCCGCTTCCGAGATCCGCGTCGCCGGTACCGGACGGGTCCTGGTCGCCCCTCTGGGCGCCGCCCTCCCGACCGTCTTCTCCGCCAACCCGTCCACCGACTGGGGCAGCGCCTGGGTGGACCTCGGATACACGACGACCGACGGGGTGACCTTCTCCAAGAAGGACAAGCTCGACCCGGTCGAGACGTGGCAGTCCATCAGCCCGGCCCGGTTCGTCTACTCGGACCGCGACCTGACGCTGAAGTTCTCCATGCTCCAGTTCAACGAGGACACGCTGCCGTTCTTCATGGGCGGCAGCAAGACCGACATCGTCTCCGGCGGCACCACCAACCCGGGCGTCTTCACCTTCGACGTCCCGGACGGCCCGACCTTCGACGAGCGGGCCCTCGGCCTGGAGTTCACCGACGGCAAGGACGTGACCTACCGCTTCGTCATCCCGCGCGGCCAGGTCACGGCCACCGACGACATCAAGCTCGCCCGCAAGGCGGCCGCCTCGCTCGGTGTCACCTTCACCGCGCTATCGGCCGGCGACGGGGAGCCGCTGGCCACCTTCGTCATGAAGGACCCGGCGTACGGCACGGCCCCCACCGCCGCCACCGCCTGACCACCGCCCCCGCGCCGGGCGGGAGCCCTCCGCTCCCGCCCGGCGCACGCTCCACCCCTCCACCACGGACCGGTCCCAGAGATACGGAGACCCACATGGCCTCGTTCAACGTCAACGCCGCCCGCGCCCAGCGCCTGGAAGCCCTCGGTCGCGGCTGGTCCTTCGAACTGGACGGCGACACCTTCGAACTGCCCACCGAGCTGTCGCGCACGACGGCCAAGGCTCTGCGCCGGCTCGCCGACGACGACGTGGACGGCCTGCTGAGGCTGCTGCTCGGCGAGGAGCAGTTCGCGCGCTTCGAGAAGCACGAGGTCACGATGCAGGACATCGCCGCGATCCTGAACGCCTACGGCAAGGAGACCGGGCTCGGCCTGGGGGAAGACTGAGCCTCGACGAGTTCGTCACCGAACACGCCGAGGCTCTCGAAGCCGACCTGCTGAGGCACTACGGCGTGGACCTGCTGGACTGGCACCGCGGCCGGCTCACGGCGCGCCGGCTCGCGGTGCTGATCAAGCACATGCCGCGCGACAGCGCCCTGCTGACCGAGACGGACGGCGAGGCGGCCGACTGGTCGACCACTGACTACCTGCTGGCGGCGGTCGTCGACCACCTGGCCGCGGCGAACTGGATGTTCGCGTCCGTCCACTCCGACGAGGACGCCGAACCGCCGGAGCGCCCGGTACCGGTCCCGAGGCCGGGCGACGGGACTACCGGGACGACGGAAGCGCCACGACCGGCCGAGCCCGCACCGGCCCGGGACCCCGAGCCGCCGAGCCCGACGGAACTGGCCCGGTTCTTCAGTTGAAGACCGTGACCAGGAGTACGGCAGTGGTGACGAGAGGCGGCGGCGTCCACTCCACGCACTCGCAACACGACCCATCGCCGGATGATCCAGAAATAGACGGCCAGACCCAGAAACAACGGGACGAAACGCAGCAGTTCCCAGCCCACTTTCCATACCCCTGTTGTCATGGCCGAGTGCGCCACACAATCACAGGCTCTCGCCAGGAACAAGGCGATCGCAACGCGATGGCCACATCCACGATTGAAGAACCGGCGGAATACCTCGCCACGCAGGAAGAGCTCGAAGCTGCCACAGCGAGCAGAGCACGGCAGGACATCAAGCCGGCGGAGCTTGCCGGAGCCACCGAGCCCGGTGGAGCCGGCCCGGTTGTTCAGATGAAGCGCGCCCGGACGCGAAACGACCCGGCACACGGCCACCGGGCGTCGGCCGCGCCGTCACGGTGACACGTCGGCGGTCTTCGCACTCGCGTGCGCGAGTCGCCTCCCGTCCGGGGGCAATCGGGCACCCGAGCGGCAGCCGAAGCGCCGGAACCGACGCAGTCGGATCAGCCGAGGACTGCCCTGAGTACGAAGCCGACGACGGCCAGGGCCACCGCGGCCGCCTGCCAGAGGTAGCCGGACCTCGACGCGGAGGAAGACAGGTAGTGGGCCGACTCCACGGAGGTCGGCTTCTTCGGGTCGAATACGACGGTGAAGGTCCCGCCCACCGCCGGAGCGGGGACGGGGCTGTACACCAACGCCTCACTCACTTTCCGGGTGGGGCTCGGCCGGTAGGTGCAGCTGATCTTTATCACGCTGTAGCCGCCCCTTCGGATTCTCTCGTCACAGACGGCGTCGGTCTCCACGCCCCTCGCTCGCAGCCTGTGGTCCCGTATCTGGTGCGGCACATGCAGCAGGGCCACCACGGCCACGAAACAGCACATCAGCCAGACGAGGGTTGCCGGATCCGAAACACCACTTGCAGCCAGATACACGCGACCCCCCAGCGCTAGAGCACAAGACAGGATCCGAAGTCTACAACCGACGCCAGCACGGGAGGCCACAGGTGCCCGAGGATTTCATAACAAAGGTCGAGCTGACTGAGGCTCTGGCCACGCACGGCATCGACGGCGCGACCAAAGACGTCACCACGTCTGCCGAGGTCGACGCGAAGATCAAGGCAGCGCTGGACGCCCAGAAGGCGCCCGAGCCCGCAAAGCCGGCCGAGCCCCCCAAGAAGGAGGAAACCGAGCCCCCCAAGAAGAAGGAAGAAGAGGAGCTGATAAACGACTGGAAGTGGTGGGTTCCCACAGAACTCAACCTGGTCAAGAGTGAGTTCACGGCATTCAAGGCTGAATGGGTCCCGATCCTCCTCACTTTGCCCGCCGTCTTCAGTCTCGACGAGTTCCTCAAGGAAAAGTACAACCTGGAGTACCGCAAAGGCGTTCTCCGCAGGAAGCGGCCGACGGAGACCACCAACGAGGATCCGCCGCCACCCGCCGATCCCGCGAACCCGGACGAGCAGCCCAGTGATCCGCGCGGTGGCGGGACACCTCCCGGCGGTGGTACGCCAGACGACCCGGAACCCCGCCGGACCGCGCCGGACGACCCCGAGCCGCGCCGGACCACGCCAGACGACCCGGCGCGGTCTCGGCCCGGTGGTTCCGACGGGCCCGACGGCTCTGACGGCGCCACTCCCCGTGGCCGCGAGCGCCGGCGGGCCCGACGGCGCCGCCAGCGCGAGGAGAACCAGGCTGGCAGCACGGGGGGCGGCCGTACTCCCCCGACGACCCCCCGTCCGCCCTCCGACCCCGTCGCCCCCGTCACGCGGGCGGCCAGCCAGGGCCGGCCCGAGGTCCGGGGGGCCACCGACGACCTCGACGCCCTCCGACGGGGACTGGACGACACTTCCCGCGCCGCCGACGGCGGCTGACACGCAGAAACCGGTGGCTCATGTCTCTCGTACGTTCGCTCGGCAGAGCATCCCACGCACTCAAGGATTTCCAGGCCAAGTCCGCCGCCACCGACCGGGCGATGAGCGGGCTGCGTTCCGGCGCCACGCGCGGCGAGCAGGGCCTCAAGAACATCCGGACCGCCGCGCAGGGCTCCACCCGCGAGCTCGACCGGCTCAAGTCGGCGGCCGACAAGGCGGACCGGTCGCTGGCCAAGGCCGGCAGGACCGGCGTCACCAGCGGAACGCAGGTCGGCCAGTTCAAGAAGGGCGCCGACAACGCGTCGAAGGGGATGAACGGCCTCAACAAGTCCATGCGGGGCAACTTCATCGCCCGGCTCATGGAACTGTTCATGCCGCTCATCGAGAAGGTGGTCGACATGGCCACCCGGTCGAAGACCATGCAGAAGGTCCTCCAGGTCGCCTTCGACGCCGTCAAGAAGGTCATCACCGCCGTCATGAAGGCCGTCGGCCCGATCATGACGGCGGCCGGCAAGCTGATCAGAACGGTCTGGGACGGCATCAGGAAGGCCGTCACGGTCGTCGTGAACGCCGTCTCCCGGGTCGTCTCGACCACGTTCAACGCCATCAAGAAGGTCATCACCACGGTGATGAACGGCGTGAAGGCCGTCGTCTCCAGCGTCTGGAACGGCATCAAGAGCATCATCCTGCCGGTCGTGAACTGGATCAGGGACGTCGTCCCGAGGGCCTTCACCGCCGTCAAGGACAAGCTCTCCAGCATCTGGGGCGGCCTGAAGGACATCGCAGGCCGGGCCTTCGACAAGATCAAGGGCGCGGTGAAGGGCCCCATCAACGCCGTCATCGGCCTGATCAACGGTGCGATCGGCAAACTCAACGGCATCAAGGTCTCGATCCCGAGCTGGGTGCCCCTCGTCGGCGGCAAGACGTTCGGCGTCAGCCTGCCGAGGATCCCCCTGCTCGCCCAGGGCGGCGTGGTCCAGCCCCGCCGCGGCGGCGTCCACGCGATCGTCGCCGAGGCCGGTGAGGCCGAGGCCGTCCTGCCGCTGTCCAAGCTGGACCGGCTGCTGCGCCACACCGCACGGGCCGCCCGCGCCCGGTCGGCCGGTCGGGATGCCGGTGCGGCGCACGGCTTCCGCATCGAGAACTACTACGAGGCGTCCTCCAGTGATCTGCGCGAGACCGCCTCCGCCCTGCTGTTCCTGTCCAAGGCGCGCGGATGAGCACCGCTCAGGCCGCCCAGGTGAACGCGATCATGGTCCACCTCCGGGGCCTCCCCGGAGCGCTGAACTCCTTCCGGAGCCAGGTGCGCGCGGCGACCCGCACGATCGCGGGCGTGCGCGACGGCCTCGGACGGGGCACCACCGCCCTCGACCGCGTCCGCTCCTCCGCCGACTCCGCCGCCGTCCAGGTCCGGCAGGTCAAGGCCCGCGCCGAGTCCTCCGGCCGGGCCCTCGCCAAGGCCGGCCGTACCGCCGCCACCGCCGGAACGCAGATCCGGGGCGGTACGGGCAGGACCGGGAGCGCCGCGGCGCCGCTGAAGTCCCTCGCCTCCGGCGCCGGCTCGTTCGGCGGTGCGGCCGGGCTCCTGGGCAAGGCCACCGGGCCGCTCTCCAGGATCATGAGCGTCCTGGGCACCGGCCTGACCCTCGCCGCCGGCGCCATGACCGCCGTCAACGTCGCCATGCGCGCCAACCCGCTCGGCTTCCTGGCCGGGCTGGTCGTCCCCGTCGTCACGGCGATCACCGCCTACGCCCTGAACACCGAGACCGGCCAGAAGATCGTGAAGCAGGTCTTCGACCACGTGCTGAAGGTCTTCCGGGGGATCGCCACGTTCCTCGGCCCGGTCGTCACCTCCTACGGCACCGTCGTCGGCGCGTACTTCAAGGCCGTGGGGGCCGTCGTGACGACCGTCGCCGGGATCGTCGGCGCCGCCGTCTCCGGGGACTTCGGCAGGGCCGGGGCCGCGGTGTCCCGGGCCACCGGGGCGCTGAGCGACCTGGTCCGCCGGCCCTGGAACGCCTTCAAGGCCGCCGTCCGGCCCGTCCTGGACTGGATCACCCGGAGGATCCCCGACATGTTCACCCGGGTGAGGGACGCCACCTCCGGCACGCTCGGCGGCATCGGCGACTTCGTCTCCACCGGCCTCCAGGCGCTCGCCGGTGTCGTCACCGGCCCCATCAAGGGGCTCATCGCCTTCGCCAACTGGGTGATCGACGGGCTCAACAGCCTCGGCGGCGAGTTCCTCGGCAAGAAGTTCGGCGTCGACCTCGACAAGATCCCGCAGCTCGCGGAGGGCGGCGTCGTCGCCCCCTCGTACGACGGTGCCTCGGCCGTACGCCCCCTGTCCTCGCTCGACCGGCTGCGGCCGGCCGAGGCCGGGCACCGCGTCGACGCCCCCCGCTCCCCGCACCGCGGCCGACTGCACACCTACCGCGAACCGGAGGGCCGCAGCGCCCTCGCGATCGCCGAGGACCTGCTGTTCCTGCACCGGACCGCGGCCTGAGCCCGGCACGACCGCGACGCACCGCCCGAGGAACCCCGCTGGGGCACACCGCCGGGGACCCCCGCTCCCGCACCGGACCGCGACCCGAGGGCGCGGCCTGACGAAAGTGAGGTGACGGCCCGTCATGGCCGAGACCACGACCGCACACCCGGACGAGACCGCACCCGGCTCACTGATCACCCGCGACGGGCAGATCCAGTGGGCCGGACTGCTGATGGGCCCCGGGACGCCGTACCAGATCGACCGTTCCGGCATCACCGGCTGGGACGACCTGCCCACCCTCGACACGGGCGACGTCGCCCGGCCCGACCAGCACGGCGCCTGGCCGGGCGCGGTCTGGGCGCAGCCGCGCCTGGTGACCGCCACCGTCTGGCTGGTCCCGCCCGCCGCGGCGCGGGCCGCCGGCACCAGCGCCGCGTTCCGCGCGGCCACCGGCCCCGAGGGCGGGGAGCGCTGGCTCGCGGTGCGCCTGCACGGCGAGACCCTCGCGGTCCGCGCCCGGGTCAGCCGCCGGGTGATCCCCCAGGACCGCGCGTACGTGCGGCAGGGCCTGGCCAAGGCCGGCCTGCAATGGACGGCGACCGACCCCCGCCGCTTCGGCACCACCGTGCACGAGGGCCGGGCCGTGCTGCCGGTGCCCGAACCCGGCCTGGTGTGGGAGGACGAGGCCGGCAGCGGAGTGGAGTGGCCGCTGAAGTGGGGCGGTGACGCGGGGGACGGCAGCTTCACCGCCGTCAACGAGGGCGACACGGCCGCACACCCGGTGATCGAGTTCCGCGGCCCGGTGCGCCGTCCGACCCTGAGCCGGCTCGGCGACGGCCGCCGGCTCCAGTACGACATCGCACTCGCCGCCGGCGAGGTCCTCACCGTCGACACCGAGGCGGGGACGGTCCGCCTCAACGGCACGGCGTCCCGGCTCTACACGGCGACCCCCACGTCGGTGCCCGAGCAGCTGTTCCGGCTGGAGCCGGGCAGCACGTCGCTCGCCTTCCGCTCCGACGACGCGGCACCCGACCCGCGGGCCTCGGTCACGGTCCGCTGGCGCGACGCCCACTGGTGACCGGCCCCGCGGCCCCGGCCCACCGCCCGGTGACCCCCACGCCCCCGATCCCCGCACCATCCCCTCCAGGAGGACATCATGCCCGTACGCAGCGCATGGCTGATCAACCGCACCACGACCGACTCCGGCCAGACCCGCTCCGACACCCGGCTCGCCCCCATCGGCACCATGGCCCCCAGCGGCGCGCTGACCACCGCCTCCGGTGTCGTCCCGGGGTCCCAGGACGGCCGCTACCTCATGGACTCCCTGTACGTCTACGGCGACACCGCCGGGATGACCGCGAACGTCGCCCCCGGCCGGGCCGTCGTCCAGGGCTCGCCCGCGGCCGGCGCCTACCCGGTCGTCCTGACCGACTACACGCAGATCACCTTCGACGACGGCGACGCGAACAACCCGCGTGTCGACCTCGTCGTACTGCGGGTGTACGACGCCCAGTTCGACCCGGCCTCCGGGCGCACCGAGGCCGTCCTGGAGGTCCTCAAGGGCGCGCCCGCCCCCACCCCGGAGCCGCTGCCCGTGCCGGAGGGCGCCCTCGCCCTGGCCCGCGTCCACGTCCCGGCCGGCGCGTCCGCCGGCACCGGCGGCCTGGACTGGTCCAAGGCCGTCCAGGACCTGCGCCACACCACGGTCGCGGCCGGCGGCATCCTCGCCGAGTCGTGGAACCGCGACAGCAAGGGCGGCTACGCGGGCCAGTACCGCGACAACACCGGTCAGCTCCAGCGCTGGGACGGCACCCGCTGGGTGTCCTACCCGCGGCACATCGGCGGCGTCGCCCCGCAGGGCGCGCTGGCGGCCGGCGAGTACCCGGGGCAGTACCGCGACGAGGGCGGCAGGCTCCAGCGCTGGGACGGCGCCGTGTGGCGGCCGGTCGTCCCGGTCACCGGCTGGGCCTTCAACAACGACGGCGGCTACTGCACCTCCACCACCTGGGTGGAAACCATCACCGAAACCGACAGCCCGTCCATCTCCGCCCAGTTCACCACGCCGGTCTCGGGCATGGTGTTCATCACCGTCGGCTACCTCGGCGACAACCCGGTGGACGGCGCCTGGTCGCAGATGAGCGCGGTCGTCCGGCTGGACGGCGCCGTCGTGCTCCCGGCGGACGACCAGCGGGCGGCGCAGGCGACCGGCAAGGACGCCAACTCCGTGGTGCACACCTTCCGGCTCGCCGGTCTCAGGCCGCACACGGTCTACACGGCCGTCGGCGCGTACCGGTCCTCGGCCACCAGCAACAAGGCGTGGATCGACAACCGGTTCCTCCGCGTCGACCCGGCGCTGTGAGCCGCCCCATGGGCCGAGCCGTCACCACGCCCGTCTACCGGGCGGTCTTCTGCGACCTGCGCACCGACCGGGTCCTCGACGTCCTGCCGCTCACGGAGGCGAGGTTCGACGACTACATCGGCAAGCCCGGCTCCCTGTCGGCGACCGTCCCGCTGCCCGGCCCCGCCCTGGCCGCCCGCGCCAGGGAGGCCCTCCGGCCCGGCCGCACGGCGGTCTGGCTGGAGCGGGACGGGGACGTCTGGTGGGGCGGGGTGCTGTGGACCTGCACCCCGGCCACCGACGAACAGGGCCGGATGACCGTGCAGTTCCAGGCGGGCACCTTCGACTCGTACCTGGACCACCGCATCCTCTCGGCCGACGTGGTGCTCCTCCAGGCCGACCAGTTCGACATCGCCCGCGCCCTGGTGGCGCACGCCCAGGAGCAGGACGGCGGCGACATCGGGATCAGCCTGGGCGCCGAGACATCCGGCGTGCGCCGCGACTTCACGTCCGGCTACACGGCGCTGGCCCGGGTCCGGGAACTGCTCGACAAGGTGGCCCGGCTCGCGGACGGCTTCGAGTGGCGCGTCCACTGCTACCGCGACGGCCAGGGCCGCCGCGTCAAGCGGCTCCAGCTCGGGCACCCGAGGATCGAGTCGAGCCGGGCCGACGTCGTCCTGGACCACCCGGGCTCCGTCCTGTCGTACAGCCTGCCGACGGACGCCACCGTGCAGGCGAACGTCTGGGTGGCCCGCGGCGAGTCGGTCAACACCGACCAGGCCCGGGACTCGCTGCCGCTCACCGCCGCGGCGAGCGAACCGGCCGACCTGGCCGGCGGGTGGCCGCGGCTGGAGCGCACGTCCGACCACAGCGGGGTCACGGACGTGGCCACCCTCCGCTCCCTGGCCGGGGCCGAACTGGCCAGGCAGCGCCGCCCGGAGCTCATCCCCGAGCTGACCGTCGTCCTCGGCGACCGGATCACGCCCGCGCTGCTGGGGGCCCGGATCCGGCTGCGGATCCACGACCTGTGGCACCAGGAGGGGCTCGACACCCACTACCGGATCGTCGGCCTCGCCGTGAACCCGCCGCAGCGCACCCGGCCGGAGACGGCCACCCTCTACCTGGAAGGGGTCTGACCCGTGGCGATCGTCCCCACGGACCTGCTGGACCGCATCCGCGCCCTGGAACGGCAGGTCCGGGAGCTGATGGGCAGCGCGAACACCACGCCCGCCCTGAACCAGATCAACGGCGGCGAGGTCGTCATCGGCGGCGGCGGCCGGTTGCGCGTGCGCGGCGCCGACGGCGAGGACCTGATCCACATGGGCCGGGTCCAGCCGGACCGCGGGCCGGACACCCCGCAGCAGGGCCTGATGGTCCGCCGGGACGACGGGTCGATGGCGCTGACCGTGCGGACCACCGCCCCGGACCGGTTGGAGACCCAGCCGGTGCAGATCTTCGACCGGCGCGGGAACGTCGTCGTCGCCGACGACGCCGCCCAGCGCGGCCTCGCCCGCCCGTACATCCCGTATCCGCTGCCCCGGCCGGTCGACACGGCCCGCTGGGAGTCCACCGGGAACACGGCCTGGACCACGCTCTACAGCGGTCCGGCCATCTCCCAGCACCCGAGGCTGTACGCCCGGATCGCCGTCCAGGGCCCGGCCGGCTCGGAGGTCCGCCTCCTCGTCGACGGGGTCCAGGTGGGTCCCGCCGGCGGTCCCGGTGCGGACCTGGAGTTCCGGGAGCCGCTGGCGGCCGGCTTCAGCGCGACGGTCGTCTTCGAGATCCAGGCGAAGGTCGCGGCGGCGGGCGACACCGTCCGCTGCCGTCCCCTCGCCCTGTACGGCGTCCAGTCCTGACCCCGGGGTCCGGCCGCCCCTCCGGAGGGCCATCCCCTCCCCCGGCGGCACGCCCGTACGCCGCCGGGGGCGGGGGCGGCGGTACTCCGGGCCGGCACCCCGGGCCGGCGGGCGGGACCGCCCGCGCCACC
>NZ_CP095474.1:1149834-1185753 GCF_023614315.1 Streptomyces sudanensis
CACCCGCACCGCCGTCCGTCGTGCCCCGCACCCGCACCCGCACCCGCACCCGTGAAGGAGAGCCCGTGCTCCCCGAGTCCATCCCCACCGTCCGCGTCACCGCCCGGTACCTGACCCCGGACGGCGCCCCGATGAGCGGATCCGTCGAGTTCCGGCCGCCGTCCCTGCTCACCCACGCCACCGCCGACGTCTTCGTCGGCGGACCGACCGTCGCCCGCCTCGACGGCGAGGGCCGGATCGACGTCGTGCTGCCCGCCACCGACGCCCCCGGTTGGAACCCGGTCGACTGGACCTACCAGGTGACCGAGAAGCTCGCCGGCCTCGGCCAGAACCGCGCCTACCAGATCGCCCTGCCCGCCTCCCGGCCGGCGGTCGACCTGGCCGACACCGCCCCGGCCGACCCGAACACCCCGCACTACGTGGCCGTGCCCGGTCCGCCCGGCCCGGCCGGCGAGATGGGCCCGGCCGGCCCCGCGGGCCCCGTCCGGTCCGTCAACGGGCGCACCACGCCCGACATCACCCTCACCGCCGCCGACGTCTCCGCCATCGCCGCGGACAGGGCGGGCGCGGCGGGCGGCGTCGCGAGCCTCGGCCCCGACGGCAAAGTGCCGGCGGCGCAGCTGCCCCCGGTCACGGGCGCGGTCTCCTCGGTCAACGGGCGCACCGGCGTCGTCACCCTCACCGCCGCCGACCTCGGGGCGCTGACGCCGGCCGCGGGCGACACCCGCTACCTGGGCATCGACGCGGCCCCGGTGAAGACGGTCAACGGCCGGACGGGAGCGGTCCAGCTGACCGCCGTCGACGTCTCGGCGGTCGCCGCCGGCGACGCCGTGCTGACGACCGGCGACCAGACGGTCAACGGCGCCAAGACGTTCGCGGTCCCGCCCTCCACCGGCGTCAACCCGTCGACCGCCAACCAGCTCGCCCGGCGCGGCTACGTCGACTCGGTGTCGGCCGCCGGCACCTGGTCCCCCGCCTCGATGGGCTTCTCAGGCTGGGCGTTCGACCCGGCCGCGTCCTCGGGCAACACCGTCCAGTACTGCGTGAACGGTTACGTGTACCTGATCGGCGTCCCGCTGCACGCGGCCACCACCGTGCGGAACGTGGTGTTCTACGTCCCCGGCTACGTGGGCGGCACCCTCGCGGCCACCTCCTTCGCCGGCCTCTACACCGGCGCCGGGGCCAAGGTCGGCCAGACGGCCGCCCTGAACGGCCTGCTCACCGCGACCGAGGGCAAGACGGTCGTGCTGCCGCTGGCCACCGCGTACGCCGCCGCCCCCGGGAACTACTGGGTGGCGCTGCTGGTCAACGGCCCGAACCCCAGCAACAGCGGCCCGGCCTTCATGCGGGGCGCGTCCATGGGCGAGGTGCCGGGCGGCAGCGCCCGCATGCCGGGCTTCTTCGTCCGCCACGGCAGGCTGTCCACCACGGGTCAGACCGCGCTCCCGGCGTCGTTCACCCCGTCGTCGGTGACGGCGGACTCCAACGCGATCTGGGCGGCGCTCTCCTGACCCCGTCCCCGCCGCCGGCGGGCGCGTGACCCGCCTCCACCGTGGTGCNGGTGCCGCCGGCNNGNNCCGGCGCCACCCGCACCACGGGCCCCGCGCCGGCTCCCACCGGCGCGGGGCCTTCCCGCTTTCCGGAAGGAAACCTTCATGGCCACTCCCCTCACCCCCGACCGGCTCCTCGCCGCCCTGCGCGCCGAGGGCGTCACCGTCGTCGAGCGCCCCGGCTGGCGCACCCACAACCGCGACCGCGCCGGCGCCTGGGGTCCGGTCAGCGGCGTGATGATCCACCACACCGTCACCAGCGGCACCGCCGCCTCCGTCGACCTGTGCTCCCGCGGCTACGACGGCCTGCCGGGCCCCCTGTGCCACGGCGTCATCGCCAAGGACGGCACCGTCCACCTCGTCGGCCACGGCCGCGCCAACCACGCTGGCGGCGGCGACCCCTCCGTGCTCCGGGCGGTGGTCACCGAGACGTACCGGGACCGGCCGCCCCTCCCCCGCACCCACCAGGGCGGCGCGGGCGCCGTCGACGGCAACGCCCGCTTCTACGGCTTCGAGTGCGTCAACCTCGGCGACGGCGCCGACCCGTGGCCCGCCGCCCAGCTCGACGCGATCGAACGGGTCGGGGCCGCGCTGTGCCGGGCGCACGGCTGGGGCGCCCGGTCCGTCATCGGCCACCTGGAGTGGTCCGCCCACAAGGTCGACCCGCGCGGCTTCGCCATGCCCGGCATGCGCGAACGGATCCAAAAGCGCCTCGGCACCGCGGCCCCCGGGGAAGCCGCCCCGCCGAAGCCCGCCGCGCCCCGCTACCAGCCCTTCCCCGGTACGGCGTTCTTCCGGTCCGGTCCCGACTCGCCGATCGTCACCGCGATGGGCCGCCGGCTCGTCGCCGAGGGCTGCGGACGCTACCGGGTGGGCCCCGGCCCCCGCTGGTCGGAGGCCGACCGGGCGTCGTACGCGGCCTGGCAGCGCAAGCTCGGCTTCACCGGCCCCGATGCCGACGGCTGGCCGGGCGCCGCCTCGTGGAACGTGCTGAAGGTCCCCCACACGCACTGAGCCGCACCCCGGCGGGCCGCGCCCCCGTGCGTATCCCGCGCTCCCCGGCGGGTCGCGCCCCCCGTGCGTGTCCCACGCGCCCGGCGAACCGCGCCCTCCGTACGCGCCCCGCCCCCCTAAACTCACTGTACCTNANANAGCGGAGGNNGTGCGCACCCCCGCACCGGCGGCCCGCACCCCCTCCGAACGCCCCGAACCGCACACCGTAAGGAGCACCACCATGTCCGAGGCCGCCAAGCGCACGGCCCGCACCGTCCTGCAGTCCGCCGTCGGCATCGCCGTCGCGCTGCCCGCGCTCGTCGACGCCGCCGGCGTCCCGGCGGCCCTGCCCTGGGTCGCCGGGGCCCTGGCCGTCGCGGGCGCACTCACCCGGGTCATGGCCCTCGACGCGGTCCAGCGCCTGCTGCCGGCCTGGCTGCGCACCACCCCGGGGGACGCCGATGGCCGAGTCTGACCAGGCGAACGGCCCCGTCACCGTCGCCGTCGAACTGGAGCGGCTGCGCGGCACCCTGGAGGCCGGGCTCGCCCGCGTCGACGGCTCGCTCGCCCTGCTCGTCCAGCGCAGCGACCAGACCGACAAACAGCTCGCCGACATGGAGACCCGGCTCGACGCCCTGGAACGCACCCGCTGGCCGCTGGCGAGCATCGCCGCGCTGACGGCGAGCGCCGGCCTGATGGTCGCCCTCTGGGAACTGGCCGGACGCTGACCGGGAGACGGTACGCCGGAGGGCGGCCACCCCCGCACGGGGATGGCCGCCCTCCGGTTCGAACGACCCGCTTACTGGTTGTACGGACCGTAGTCGTAGTCCTCCAGCGGAACGGCCTGGCCGGAGCCGGTGCCGAACGGCGAGTAGTCGATGTCGTCGTAGCCGACGGCCGAGTACATCGCGGCCTTCGCCTCCTCGGTCGGCTCGACCCGGATGTTGCGGTAGCGGGACAGGCCCGTACCGGCCGGGATGAGCTTGCCGATGATGACGTTCTCCTTGAGGCCGATCAGGGAGTCGGACTTGGCGTTGATCGCCGCGTCCGTCAGGACCCTGGTCGTCTCCTGGAAGGAGGCCGCGGACAGCCACGACTCCGTCGCCAGCGACGCCTTGGTGATACCCATCAGCTGCGGACGGCCGGAGGCCGGGTGGCCGCCCTCCTGGACCACGCGGCGGTTCTCCTGCTCGAAGCGCGAGCGCTCCACGAGCTCGCCCGGCAGCAGTTCCGCATCACCGGACTCGATGATCGTCACACGGCGCAGCATCTGCCGGATGATGATCTCGATGTGCTTGTCGTGGATCGACACGCCCTGCGAGTTGTAGACCTTCTGCACCTCGCCGACCAGGTGGACCTGGACGGCCCGCTGACCGAGGATGCGCAGCACGTCGTGCGGGTTCTCGGTACCCACGGTGAGCTTCTGGCCCACCTCGACGTGGTCGCCCTCGCCGACCAGGACACGGGCGCGCTTCGAGATCGGGTACGCCGTCTCGTCGCTGCCGTCGTCCGGCGTGATGACGATCTTCTTGGTCTTCTCGGTCTCCTCGATCCGCACGCGGCCGGAGGCCTCGGCGATCGGCGCCATGCCCTTGGGGGAACGGGCCTCGAAGAGCTCGACGACACGCGGCAGACCCTGCGTGATGTCGTCACCGGCCACACCACCGGTGTGGAAGGTGCGCATCGTCAGCTGGGTGCCGGGCTCACCGATGGACTGGGCGGCGATGATGCCGACCGCCTCGCCGATGTCGACCAGCTTGCCGGTCGCGAGCGAACGGCCGTAGCAGTACGCGCACGTGCCGACCGCGGACTCGCAGGTGAGGACCGAGCGGGTCTTGACCTGCTCGACACCCGCCGCGATGAGCTGGTCGATGAGCACGTCGCCCAGGTCGACGTTGGCCGGCGCGATGACCTTGCCGTCCACGACGACGTCCTCGGCGAGCATCCGCGCGTACACGGACGTCTCGACGTCGTCCGCCTTGCGCAGCACGCCGTCCTCGCGCACGCCGATCCGCAGCTTCAGACCGCGGTCGGTGCCGCAGTCCTCCTCGCGGATGATCACGTCCTGCGAGACGTCCACCAGACGACGGGTCAGGTAACCCGAGTCGGCGGTACGCAGGGCGGTGTCGGCGAGGCCCTTGCGGGCACCGTGCGTGGAGATGAAGTACTCCAGCACGGACAGGCCCTCGCGGAAGGACGCCTTGATGGGACGCGGGATCGTCTCGTTCTTGGCGTTCGACACCAGACCGCGCATACCCGCGATCTGGCGCATCTGCATCATGTTCCCTCGGGCGCCCGAGTTCACCATCATGAAGATCGGGTTGGTCTTCGGGAAGTTCTCGTTCATCGCCTCGGCGACCTTGTTGGTCGCCTCGGTCCAGATCTTGATGAGCTCCTGGGTGCGCTCGTCCTTGGTGATCAGACCGCGCTCGTACTGCTTCTGGACCTTCTCGTCGCGCGCCTCGTAGTCGGCGACGATCGCCTTCTTCGCCTCCGGAACGACGACGTCCGAGATGGCGACGGTGACGCCGGAGCGGGTGGCCCAGTAGAAGCCGGCCGCCTTCAGGTTGTCGAGCGTCGCCGCCACGATGACCTTCGGGTAGCGCTCGGCGAGGTCGTTGACGATCTCGGAGAGCTGCTTCTTGCCGACCGTGTAGTCGACGAACGGGTAGTCCTCGGGCAGCAGCTCGTTGAAGAGCGCGCGGCCCAGGGTCGTGCGCAGGCGGAAGCTGTCGCCCGGCTGCCAGGCGGCCACGCCGAAGTCGTCGCCGTCCTCCTCGGCCGGAGGCGTCCAGTCCCGGGGCGGGACGGAGCCGATCGGGAAGCGGATGTCGATCTTCGCCTGGAGCGAGAGCTCGCGGGCGTCGAAGGCCATGATCGCCTCGGCGGTGGAGTTGAAGGCGCGGCCCTCGCCCTTGACCTCGCGCTCCTCCTCCTCCGTGGTGAGGAAGAACAGCCCCAGCACCATGTCCTGGGTCGGCATGGTGACCGGACGGCCGTCGGCCGGCTTGAGGATGTTGTTCGAGGACAGCATCAGGATGCGCGCCTCGGCCTGCGCCTCCGCGGAGAGCGGCAGGTGGACGGCCATCTGGTCGCCGTCGAAGTCCGCGTTGAACGCGGTGCAGACGAGCGGGTGGATCTGGATGGCCTTGCCCTCGACCAGCTGCGGCTCGAAGGCCTGGATGCCGAGGCGGTGCAGCGTGGGCGCACGGTTCAGCAGGACCGGGTGCTCGGCGATGACCTCTTCGAGCACGTCGTACACGACCGTGCGGCCGCGCTCGACCATGCGCTTGGCCGACTTGATGTTCTGCGCGTGGTTCAGGTCCACCAGGCGCTTCATCACGAACGGCTTGAACAGCTCCAGCGCCATGGCCTTGGGCAGACCGCACTGGTGCAGCTTGAGCTGCGGGCCGACGACGATGACGGAACGCGCCGAGTAGTCGACCCGCTTGCCGAGCAGGTTCTGGCGGAAGCGGCCCTGCTTGCCCTTGAGCATGTCGGACAGCGACTTCAGCGGACGGTTGCCGGGGCCCGTGACCGGGCGGCCGCGGCGGCCGTTGTCGAAGAGCGCGTCGACGGCCTCCTGGAGCATGCGCTTCTCGTTGTTCACGATGATCTCGGGCGCGCCGAGGTCGAGAAGCCGCTTCAGGCGGTTGTTGCGGTTGATGACGCGGCGGTACAGGTCGTTCAGGTCGGAGGTCGCGAAGCGGCCACCGTCCAGCTGCACCATCGGACGCAGGTCCGGCGGGATCACCGGGACGCAGTCCAGCACCATGCCCTTGGGGCTGTTGCTGGTCTGCAGGAAGGCGGAGACGACCTTGAGGCGCTTGAGCGCGCGGGTCTTCTTCTGGCCCTTGCCGGTGCGGATGATCTCGCGGAGCTTCTCGGCCTCCTCCTCCAGGTCGAAGGACTCCAGGCGCTTCTGCAGCGCGGCGGCGCCCATCGAGCCGTCGAAGTAGGTGCCGAAGCGGTCGCGCAGCTCGCGGTAGAGCAGCTCGTCGCCCTCCAGGTCCTGGACCTTGAGGTTCTTGAAGCGGCTCCACACCTCGTCGAGGCGGTCGATCTCGCGCTGGGCGCGGTCGCGGAGCTGCTTCATCTCGCGCTCGGCGCCCTCGCGGACCTTGCGGCGCACGTCGGCCTTGGCGCCCTCGGCCTCCAGCTCGGCCAGGTCGGTCTCGAGCTTCTTGGCGCGGGCCTCCAGGTCGGCGTCGCGGCGCTGCTCGATCTGCTGGCGCTCGACGGAGACGTGGGCCTCCAGCGACGGCAGGTCGCGCTGGCGGCGCTCCTCGTCGACGTACGTGATCATGTACGCCGCGAAGTAGATGACCTTCTCCAGGTCCTTCGGGGCGAGGTCCAGCAGGTAGCCCAGCCGGGACGGGACGCCCTTGAAGTACCAGATGTGGGTGACGGGGGCGGCGAGCTCGATGTGGCCCATCCGCTCGCGGCGCACCTTGGCGCGGGTGACCTCGACGCCACACCGCTCACAGATGATGCCCTTGAAGCGGACGCGCTTGTACTTGCCGCAGTAGCACTCCCAGTCCCGGGTCGGACCGAAGATCTTCTCGCAGAAGAGGCCGTCCTTCTCGGGCTTCAGGGTGCGGTAGTTGATGGTCTCCGGCTTCTTGACTTCGCCGTGGGACCACTGCCGGATGTCGTCCGCGGTGGCCAGGCCGATCCGCAGCTCGTCGAAGAAGTTGACGTCGAGCACTATGCGTCAATCCCTCTCAGGGTTCGTGTCAATCAATGGTCTGTACGGGTCGCTGGGAGGCCGGCCGGACCTCGCGGGGTCCGGCCGGCCGACCCGTCAGACCTCTTCGACGCTGCTCGGCTCGCGCCGGGACAGGTCGATGCCGAGCTCCTCCGCAGCGCGGAAGACGTCCTCGTCGGTGTCGCGCATCTCGATGGACATGCCGTCCGAGGACAGCACCTCCACGTTGAGGCACAGGGACTGCATCTCCTTGATGAGCACCTTGAAGGACTCCGGGATGCCGGGCTCCGGGATGTTCTCGCCCTTGACGATGGCCTCGTAGACCTTCACGCGGCCGGTGACGTCGTCGGACTTGATGGTCAGCAGCTCCTGGAGGGCGTACGCGGCGCCGTACGCCTCCAGCGCCCACACCTCCATCTCTCCGAAGCGCTGGCCACCGAACTGAGCCTTACCGCCCAGCGGCTGCTGGGTGATCATCGAGTACGGGCCGGTCGAGCGGGCGTGCAGCTTGTCGTCGACCAGGTGGTGGAGCTTGAGGATGTACATGTACCCGACCGAGATCGGGTCCGGGAACGGCTCGCCGGAGCGGCCGTCGAACAGGCGCGCCTTGCCGGACGGCAGCATCAGGCGGTCGCCGTCGCGGTTCGGGAGGGTGTGCTCCAGCAGGCCGGCCAGCTCGTCCTCGCGCGCGCCGTCGAAGACCGGGGTCGCGACGTTGGTGCGGGGCTCGACGCGGTCGGCGCCGATGGACTGGAGCCGCTTGGCCCAGTCGTCGGCGAGCCCGGAGACGTCCCAGCCCTGGCTGGCGAGCCAGCCGAGGTGGATCTCCAGGACCTGTCCCGGGTTCATCCGGGAGGGCACGCCCAGCGGGTTGAGGATGATGTCGACCGGGGTGCCGTCCTCCAGGAACGGCATGTCCTCGATCGGCAGGATCTTGGAGATGACGCCCTTGTTGCCGTGGCGGCCGGCGAGCTTGTCACCGTCGGTGATCTTGCGCTTCTGGGCCACGTAGACGCGGACCAGCTGGTTCACGCCCGGCGGCAGCTCGTCGCCCTCCTCGCGGTCGAAGACGCGCACGCCGATGACCTTGCCGGTCTCGCCGTGCGGCACCTTCAGCGAGGTGTCGCGGACCTCGCGGGCCTTCTCGCCGAAGATCGCGCGGAGCAGGCGCTCCTCCGGGGTCAGCTCGGTCTCGCCCTTCGGGGTGACCTTGCCGACCAGGATGTCGCCGGCGACGACCTCGGCGCCGATGCGGATGATGCCGCGGTCGTCGAGGTCGGCCAGGACCTCCTCGGAGACGTTCGGGATGTCCCGGGTGATCTCCTCGGGGCCCAGCTTGGTGTCGCGGGCGTCGACCTCGTGCTCCTCGATGTGGATCGAGGAGAGGACGTCGTCCTGGACGAGGCGCTGCGACAGGATGATCGCGTCCTCGTAGTTGTGGCCCTCCCACGGCATGAACGCCACGAGGAGGTTCTTGCCGAGCGCCATCTCGCCGTTCTCGGTGGCCGGGCCGTCGGCCAGGACCTGGCCCTCGACGACCCGGTCGCCCTCGGCGACGACGACCTTCTGGTTGACCGAGGTGCCCTGGTTGGAGCGGGCGAACTTGGCCAGGCGGTACGTGATGTACGTGCCGTCGTCGTTGGTCACGGTGATGTAGTCCGCGGACAGCTCCTGGACCACACCGTCCTTCTCGGCCTTGACCACGTCGCCGGCGTCGACGGCGGAGCGGTACTCCATGCCGGTGCCGACGAGCGGGGCCTCGGACTTGATGAGCGGCACGGCCTGGCGCATCATGTTCGCGCCCATCAGGGCGCGGTTGGCGTCGTCGTGCTCGAGGAACGGGATCATGGCGGTCGCGACCGACACCATCTGGCGCGGCGAGACGTCCATGTAGTCCACGTCGTCCGGGCCGACGTAGTCGACCTCGCCGCCGCGGCGGCGGACCAGGACGCGGTTCTCGGCGAACCGCAGCTCCTCGGTCAGCGGCGCGTTGGCCTGGGCGATGACGAAGCGGTCCTCCTCGTCGGCGGTCAGGTAGTCCACCTCGTCGGTGACCTGGCCGTCGACGACCTTGCGGTACGGCGTCTCGACGAAGCCGAACGCGTTGACGCGGCCGTACGAGGCGAGCGAGCCGATCAGACCGATGTTCGGGCCTTCGGGGGTCTCGATCGGGCACATGCGTCCGTAGTGGGACGGGTGCACGTCCCGGACCTCGAAGCCGGCCCGCTCACGGGACAGACCACCCGGGCCGAGCGCGGACAGACGGCGCTTGTGCGTCAGCCCGGACAGCGGGTTGTTCTGGTCCATGAACTGCGACAGCTGGCTGGTGCCGAAGAACTCCTTGATGGAGGCGACGACCGGCCGGATGTTGATCAGGGTCTGCGGCGTGATCGCCTCGACGTCCTGGGTGGTCATGCGCTCGCGCACGACGCGCTCCATCCGGGCCAGGCCCGTGCGGACCTGGTTCTGGATGAGCTCGCCGACGTTGCGCAGGCGGCGGTTGCCGAAGTGGTCGATGTCGTCGGTCTCGACGACGATCGTCGAGCCGTTCTCCCCGACGGTCTCGGTCTCGCCCGCGTGGAGCTTCACCAGGTACTTGATCGTCGCGATGATGTCGTCGACGGTCAGGACGCCGGCGTCGAGCGGCTCGTCGGCACCGAGCTTCTTGTTGACCTTGTAGCGGCCGACCTTGGCCAGGTCGTAGCGCTTGGGGTTGAAGTAGAGGTTCTCCAGAAGCGTCTGGGCGGCCTCGCGCGTCGGGGGCTCGCCCGGACGGAGCTTGCGGTAGATGTCGAGCAGCGCGTCGTCCTGGCCCTGGGTGTGGTCCTTCTCCAGGGTGGCGCGCATGGACTCGTACTCGCCGAACTCCTGCATGATCTGCTCGGTGGTCCAGCCGAGCGCCTTCAGGAGGACGGTCACGGACTGCTTGCGCTTGCGGTCGATGCGGACACCGACCATGTCGCGCTTGTCGATCTCCATCTCCAGCCAGGCACCCCGCGAAGGGATGATCTTGGCGGAGAAGATGTCCTTGTCGGACGTCTTGTCGATGGACGAGTCGAAGTACACACCCGGCGAGCGGACGAGCTGCGACACCACGACACGCTCGGTGCCGTTGATGACGAAGGTGCCCTTGTTCGTCATGAGCGGGAAGTCGCCCATGAAGACCGTCTGGGACTTGATCTCGCCGGTCTCGTTGTTGGTGAACTCGGCCGTGACGAAGAGCGGCGCGGCGTACGTGAAGTCGCGCTCCTTGCACTCGTCGATGGAGTTCTTCGGAGGCTCGAAGCGGTGGTCGCGGAAGGTCAGCGACATCGACCCGGAGAAGTCCTCGATCGGCGAGATCTCCTCGAAGATCTCCTCCAGACCGGACTTCGTGGGGACGTCCTGTCCGTTCTCGAGAGCCGCCTCGACACGAGCCTTCCACGCGGCGTTGCCGAGCAGCCAGTCAAAGCTCTCGGTCTGCAGCGCGAGGAGGTTCGGAACCTCGAGGGGCTCCTTGATCTTTGCAAAGGAGATGCGCAGCGGGGCGGTGCTTGCGCCGTTGTTCGTATTCGCGGTCGAGGCGTTGCGCGAGGCGGCCAAGAGGGGGTCCTTCCGAGGGCTCGGACTCACTACGCGCGTACCGGTCCCAAGCCGAGCAGGAAGACCCGAAATCCCAGGTCAGGGCATTCGGTCAACGGTGCTCTCGCAAGGGCATGCCCCTGGTGACGGGCAGGGGGCAGCTAACAGGCAGCGCAAAGGGTCAGTGTAGCCACTTGGCCCACTGATGTCCAGGGCGAGCAATTCACGACCCTCGTTGTTCTCATCTCCGCGGCACCTCGCGCCTAGGCGCACACCGATACTGCCCGTTCGGTCGTCGATCCATGCCTCGGTGCGGACCGTTGTGACGACTCGCCCTGAGAATTGCGCGCGGCGTGCGGTTCGTCAAGGCCCCCTGCCCCGCGGGCGCACGGCGAAGATCACCATACTCCGTCCGCCTCCGGGAGGGCCGCAGGCGCCGCGGGGACGCCGAGGGGCGACCACCCGGATGGGTGATCGCCCCTCGGAACGCCCTCGGAGGGCGTCAGTGCGAGTCAGGAGACCCGCAGCAGGTCACTTGACCTCGACGGACGCGCCGGCGCCCTTGAGGGCCTCGGCGGCCTTGTCCGCGGCCTCCTTGTTGACCTTCTCCAGGACCGGCTTCGGGGTGCCGTCAACGAGGTCCTTGGCCTCCTTCAGGCCCAGGGACGTCAGCTCGCGGACGACCTTGATGACCTGGATCTTCTTCTCGCCGGCACCGGTGAGGATGACGTCGAACTCGTCCTTCTCCTCCTCGGCCTCGGCGGCCGGGGCACCCGGGACGCCGGCGGCGACGGCCACCGGGGCGGCGGCGGTGACGTCGAACTTCTCCTCGAACGCCTTCACGAACTCGGAGAGCTCGATGAGGGTCATCTCCTCGAACTGCGCGAGCAGGTCTTCCTGAGACAGCTTCGCCATGATGGCGGTCCTTCCACTAATTCGGCTGGTGCCGGATGTACATGTGTGGCGGGCGTACGTGGGGCCCGCTGTGACCGTCGCCCGTCAGGCGGCGGTCAGTGTGCGAGCCGAGTTACTCGGCACCGCCCTGCTCGGCCTGCTTGGCGCGCAGCGCGTCCACGGTGCGGACGAGCTTCGACGGGAGCGCCTGGAAGAGCGCGGCAGCCTGGGACTGCTTGCCCTTCATGGCACCCGCCAGCTTGGCGAGCAGAACCTCGCGGGACTCGAGGTCCGCAAGCTTCTTGATCTCATCGGCGGACAGCGCCTTGCCGTCAAGGACACCGCCCTTGATGATCAGGTTCGGGTTCTCCTTGGCGAAGTCACGAAGACCCTTCGCCGACTCCACCGGGTCACCGGTGATGAAGGCGACCGCCGTCGGACCAGTGAACTGGTCGTCCAGCGACGTGATCCCGGCCTCGTTGGCCGCAATCTTGGTCAGCGTGTTCTTCACCACGGCGTACTGGGCGTTCTCACCGAGCGAACGGCGCAGCTGCTTGAGCTGTGCCACGGTGAGACCGCGGTACTCGGTCAGCACGGCGGCGTTGGAGCTGCGGAACTTGTCCGTCAGCTCGGCAACCGCAGCAGACTTGTCGGGCCTCGCCATGAGCCTCGGCCTCCTTCCGGGTGATTCGGACCGCGATGGCTGAAGGAAGGAGACTGGGCAAAACGAAACGCCCCGGCGCAGGCGCACGGGGCGTGACTCGACCGGACGGCACGTCCGGGAGTACATCCACTGTCACCTGCGCAGGCCGTCCGCAGCTAGCGGATCCTTCGGCAGTCGCGCCCCTACGGGCACGGCTGCGACCAGCGGTCTTTGGCTTCCGTGGAAGAGTACGGGACCGGGCAGCCGTCAGGCAAATCGACGGGAGGACGGGATCAGGCGGCGGCGCCCGCGTCCCGCGCCGCCCCGGAGAGCTTCTCCAGCATCTCCATGAAGTCGAAGGTCTGCCCGGCCGGCGGGGCCTGGACGGCGGCCTCGGTGCCGTAGTCCGAGTAGGTCACGGACACCTCGACCTCGCCCTCGGGGGTCCCCATCCCGACGTCCATCCTCACGGGGTAGCCGTCCCCGTCGACCCAGACCGCCGTGTCGTACGCCTTCAGGCCGCTCGCCTTCATCCTGGCGACCAGTTCCTCGCGCTCCTTCCCGGAGAGCACCGACAGCGACCTGTTGGAGGCGACCATCTCGTCGACCGTGAGCGTGCCCCGGTAGTGCTGCGCGTCGACGCCGCCGACCTTCTCCGGGCCGACGTGCTTCAGGTTCGGCGAGTCGAGGAGCAGGGCGAGCTGCTCGGCCGGATCCTGGTTCATGCTCTCCAGGCTGCCGGTGAGCTGCTTCTGCAGGGCCGCGTCCCCGGTCTTCCCGCCGAGCGCTTCGAGGTCGAGCTTCATCCAGCGCTTGCCGCCCGCTTCCGCGGGGGCGTTCCGGCCCGTGTCCACGTATATGACCCGGTCGACCATGACCATGCGGGAACCGCCCGCGCCGCCCAGGCCGCCCCCCTTGACGGTGACGTCCATCATGCCGGGGTCCCAGCCCAGCACACCGGTCATCTCCATCCCGCCACGGGGCGTCGCGCCCGCTGCGCCCGCCATGCCCGTGGGCATGGTCATCGTCATCCGGACCTTGGCGGACTTCGCGGCGGCGGTCTTCTCGTACGCCGCCTGGATCACCCGGGCGGCCGAGGACTACTGCGACTGGCCGGCCGGCGCGTCCGCGGCCTTCCCGCCGTCACCGCCCCGGCAGCCCGTCGCACCGGCGAGCAGCACCACCGCCGCCGAGACTCCCAGACACCCGCGCACCGAGACCTTCATACCCCACCCCTGCATGTGTTCAGTTCTTGGATCTTTCTCCACCGCGAACGCTAACGCACCCCTCTGACGGCCGCGCACGGAAAAGCCGGCCCCCGCACCTCCGGGGAGGTGCGGGGGCCGGCTTTCGTCGACCGTGCGAGCCGTCAGGCTCAGACCGCGGCCGGGTCCTCCTCGACGAGGAGGTTCCGGGTGCGGTTGGCGTCCAGCGGGATGCCGGGGCCCATGGTGGTGGCCAGGGTCGCCTTCTTGATGTAGCGGCCCTTCGCGGCGGACGGCTTCAGACGGAGGATCTCCTCCAGCGCCGCGGCGTAGTTCTCGACCAGCTTGGTCTCGTCGAACGACACCTTGCCGATGATGAAGTGCAGGTTCGCGTGCTTGTCGACACGGAACTCGATCTTGCCGCCCTTGATGTCCGTCACGGCCTTGGCGACGTCCATCGTGACCGTGCCGGTCTTCGGGTTCGGCATCAGACCACGGGGGCCGAGGACGCGGCCGAGACGGCCGACCTTGCCCATGAGGTCCGGGGTGGCGACGACGGCGTCGAAGTCCAGACGGCCCTTCGCGACCTCGTCGATCAGTTCGTCGGAGCCGACGATGTCGGCGCCCGCGGCCTCCGCGGCCGCAGCACGGTCACCGGTCGCGAAGACCAGGACCCGGGCGGTCTTGCCGGTGCCGTGCGGAAGGTTCACGGTGCCACGGACCATCTGGTCGGCCTTGCGCGGGTCGACACCCAGGCGGAAGGCGACCTCGACGGTGCCGTCGAACTTGGTGGTGGCGGTTTCCTTGGCGAGACGGACGGCCTCGAGGGGGGCGTAGTTACGCTCCCGGTCGACCTTGGCGTCCGCGCCGCGGAGAGCCTTGCTGCGCTTCACTTCTTCTCCTGCTTTCACGTATGGAGTCGTGGTCCGGGCCAGCGCGTGGCCCTTCCACAGAGGGTCGGACGGGGGTCGCTCAGCCCTCGACCGTGATGCCCATGGAACGGGCGGTGCCGGCGATGATCTTCTCGGCGGCGTCCAGGTCGTTCGCGTTGAGGTCGGGCATCTTGGTCGTGGCGATCTCGCGGACCTGGGCGCTCGTCAGCTTGGCGACCTTGGTCTTGTGCGGCTCGCCGGAGCCCTTCTCCACACCCGCGGCCTTGAGGATCATCCTCGACGCCGGCGGGGTCTTGGTGACGAAGGTGAAGGAGCGGTCCTCGTAGACCGTGATCTCCACCGGGATGACCCAACCGCGCTGCGACTCGGTCGCGGCGTTGTAGGCCTTGCAGAACTCCATGATGTTGACGCCGTGCTGACCCAGCGCGGGGCCGACCGGCGGGGCCGGGTTGGCGGCACCGGCCTGGATCTGGAGCTTGATAAGCCCCGTGACCTTCTTCTTCTTGGGAGGCATAGCTCTCTCCGGGTCCTAGTGAGAGTGTTCGGCCGCCATCCGTGATCGTCCGGTGTCGTCCGATGTGGCCCGACAACGTCCGACGTCATCCGGATGGAGGCATACCGCACCACGATAACGGGTATGGCGGTACGTCCAAAAACCGAGCAGGTCAGAGGGCGGGAGACGCCGCTCCGACCTGCTCGGGAGCCGGTGGGGAACCGACCGGTGTCAGTTCTTCTGGATCTGGTCGAAGCTGAGCTCGACCGGGGTCTCGCGGCCGAAGATCTCGACGAGGCCCTTGACCTTCTTCGAGTCGGCGTTGATCTCGTTGATCGTGGCCTGCAGCGTCGCGAACGGGCCGTCGGTGACGGTGACGGAGTCGCCGACCTCGAAGTCCAGCACCTGGACCTCGACCTTGCGGGCCGGAGCGGGCCTGCCCTCGGCCTCGGCGGCCTCGCGGGCCGCCTTCTCCTTGGCCTCCGGGGCGAGCATCGAGACGATCTCGTCCAGCGTCAGCGGGTACGGGTCGTAGGCGTTGCCCACGAAGCCGGTGACGCCCGGCGTGTTGCGCACGACGCCCCAGGACTCGTTCGTCAGGTCCATCCGGACGAGCACGTAGCCAGGCAGCTTGTTCTGCCGGACGTTCTTGCGCTCGCCGTTCTTGATCTGGACGATCTCTTCCTCGGGGACCTCGGCCTGGTAGATGAAGTCCTCGACGTTCAGCGAGACGGCGCGCTGCTCCAGGTTGGCCTTCACGCGCTTCTCGTAGCCCGCGTAGGTGTGGATCACGTACCACTCGCCGGGAAGGGTGCGGAGCTCCTCGCGGAGTGCGGCGACCGGGTCGACGGGAGCGGCCTCC
This sequence comes from Streptomyces sudanensis, assembly GCF_023614315.1. Lineage (NCBI taxonomy): Bacteria > Bacillati > Actinomycetota > Actinomycetes > Kitasatosporales > Streptomycetaceae > Streptomyces > Streptomyces sudanensis. The sequence continues at coordinate 1,165,637 of NZ_CP095474.1, forward strand.
TCGCCGTCCTCGTCCTCGCCGTCCTCGTCCTCGGCGTCCCCGGCGGCGTCGTCCGCCGTGTCCTCGACGGTGTCCTCGTCGGCGGCGTCCGCGTCCTCGGCGGCGTCCGCGTGCTCGGCGTCCTCGGTGTTCTCGGCGTCCTCGGTGTTCTCGTCCTCGACGGTGTCGGCGCCCTCGGCCGTCTCACCGGCAGCGGCGTCCGCAGCCTCCGCCTGGTCCTCGTCGGCCGCCTCGACGACGTCGAGCTCGTCCTGGGCGGACTCGTTCAGGTTCGGGTCAGACACGGTGGCTGCTTCTTCCTGGATACAGATGGGTGGAACATGCGAAAAGGGGCGCCGGGGTGGGCGCCCTCCGCGGGAATCAGCCGAAGACGTACTTGACTGCTTCCTTGAAGCCGAAGTCGATGCCGGTCACCAGACCGATCATGATGACGACGAAGATGATCACGACCGTCGTGTACGTGGCCAGCTGGTTGCGAGTGGGCCAGACGACCTTGCGCAGCTCGGCGACGATCTGGCGGTAGAACAGCGCGAGACGGCCCAGGGGGCCCTTCTTGGCGCGCTTGCCGCCCTTGCGGGTCTTCTTCTTGGACTCCGACGCCTCGTCCTCAGCATCAGGCATGTCGATGGAGCCTACGGCGTCCGTCACGTATCTCACCTGATTCCGGGTCGGCCGTGCCGCGCCCGGGTGGAGCCGCACGGCGGTGCAATGAAGTACATACCTGCGCACACATCCTGGCGGTGTGTGTAGCAGGGCCGGAGGGACTTGAACCCCCAACCGCTGGTTTTGGAGACCAGTGCTCTACCAATTGAGCTACGACCCTTTGTGGTTCTCCCCCAACCTACCGCATCCCGAGAAGTGCTCACGGTGTGGTCGGCGAGGGCCAACGAGCAGAGAGTGTACGTGCTCGACGTCCCCGCGTCGAACAGAAAGCCCCGGTGGGCCTCGTGCCGCCCTCCCGGCACCACCTCCCCCGACCGTTCGCGGAGCCTTTCCGCCCCCGGTGCGAACGGGCGGCCGACGCCGCCGTCCGCCGGGTGAAACCCGCGTCCCCGGCCTCCGCGGGGTCTGGGACGATGGGCCGCATGAGCGCTGCAACCCCTCCGACCGAGCGCCGGGTCTCCGCCCGCATCGGCGCGATCTCCGAGTCCGCGACCCTCGCCGTCGACGCCAAGGCCAAGGCCCTCAAGGCCGCCGGTCGCCCGGTGATCGGCTTCGGCGCCGGCGAGCCCGACTTCCCGACGCCCGGCTACATCGTCGAGGCGGCCGTGGAGGCCTGCCGGAACCCGAAGTACCACCGCTACACGCCGGCCGGCGGCCTGCCCGAGCTGAAGGCCGCGATCGCCGCGAAGACGCTGCGGGACTCCGGGTACGAGGTCGAGCCCTCCCAGGTCCTGGTCACCAACGGCGGCAAGCAGGCGATCTACGAGGCGTTCGCCGCGATCCTGGACCCGGGCGACGAGGTCATCGTCCCGGCCCCGTACTGGACGACGTACCCGGAGTCGATCCGGCTGGCCGGCGGCGTCCCGGTGGAGGTCGTCGCCGACGAGACGACCGGGTACCGCGTCTCCGTGGAGCAGCTGGAGGCGGCCCGCACGGAGCGGACCAAGGTCGTCCTGTTCGTCTCCCCGTCCAACCCGACCGGCGCCGTCTACGCGCGTGAGGACGCCGAGGCGATCGGCCGCTGGGCCGTCGAGCACGGCCTGTGGGTCCTGACCGACGAGATCTACGAGCACCTCGTGTACGGCGACGCGGTCTTCACCTCGCTGCCGGCGCTCGTCCCCGAGCTGCGCGAGAAGTGCGTCGTCGTCAACGGCGTGGCCAAGACCTACGCCATGACGGGCTGGCGCGTCGGGTGGATCGTCGGCCCCAAGGACGTGGTGAAGGCCGCGACGAACCTCCAGTCGCACGCCACGTCGAACGTCTCCAACGTCGCCCAGGTGGCCGCGCTCGCCGCCGTCTCCGGGGACCTCGACGCGGTCGCGGAGATGCGCACCGCGTTCGACCGGCGCCGCCGGACGATCGTGCGGATGCTCAACGAGATCGACGGCGTGGTCTGCCCGACGCCGGAGGGCGCCTTCTACGCGTACCCCTCGGTGAAGGGGCTGCTGGGCAAGGAGATCCGCGGCAGGCGCCCGCGGTCCTCGGTCGAGCTGGCCGCGCTGATCCTGGACGAGGTCGAGGTCGCCGTGGTGCCGGGCGAGGCCTTCGGCACGCCGGGCTACCTGCGTCTTTCGTACGCGCTGGGTGACGAGGACCTGGTCGAGGGCGTGTCGCGGATGCAGAAGCTGCTCGCGGAGGCGCGCGACTAGCGCGTCCCGGCCCCGGTGGACGGGCCCCGGCCGGACCTTCCGGCGGGGGCCCGTTCTTCCGTTCGCGGCGTACCCGTTCGGAGAAATGGCCTGTTTCGGGACGCCGGTCTGCGGCAGGATCCCCGGATGGAGCACGTCCGCGATCTGAAACTGCTGCCGAAGGCCCATCTGCACCTGCACTTCACGGGCTCGATGCGGCCCGCCACCCTGCTGGAGCTGGCCGACAAGTACGGCGTCCACCTGCCCGAGGCGCTGACCGGCGGGGAACCGCCGAGGCTGCGGGCCACCGACGAGCGCGGCTGGTTCCGGTTCCAGCGGCTGTACGACATCGCCCGCTCGTGCCTGCGGGAGCCGGAGGACATCCGGCGGCTGGTGCTGGAGGCCGCCGAGGAGGACGTGCGGGACGGGTCGGGCTGGCTGGAGATCCAGGTGGACCCCACGTCGTACGCGCCGCGGCTGGGAGGGCTGACCCCGGCGCTGGAGATCATCCTGGACGCGGCGGCGGCGGCCTCGCGGGACACCGGGCTGGGGATCGGGGTGGTGGTGGCGGCGAACCGGATGAAGCACCCGCTGGAGGCGCGCACGCTGGCCCGGCTGGCGGTGCGGTACGCGGACCGGGGCGTCATCGGGTTCGGGCTGTCGAACGACGAGCGGCGCGGGATGGCGCGCGACTTCGACCGGGCGTTCGCGATCGCGCGGGAGGGCGGGCTGCTGGCGGTCCCGCACGGCGGCGAGCTGACGGGTCCGGCGTCGGTCCGTGACTGCCTGGACGACCTGCGGGCGTCGCGCATCGGCCACGGTGTACGGGCCGTGGAGGACCCGCGGCTGCTGCGGCGGCTGGCGGAGAAGGGTGTGACGTGCGAGGTGTGCCCGGCGTCGAACGTGGCGCTGGGGGTGTACGAGAAACCCGGGCAGGTACCGCTGCGGACGCTCTTCGAGGCGGGCGTGCCGATGGCCCTGGGGGCGGACGACCCGCTGCTGTTCGGGGCGCGGCTGGCGGACCAGTACGAGATCGCCCGGCGCCACCAGGACTTCACCGACGCCGAGCTGGCGGAGCTGGCGCGGCAGTCGGTGCGGGGGTCGGTGGCGCCGGAGGACACGCGTGTGAAACTGCTCGCGGGGATCGACGCCTGGCTGGCGGAGGGGTGACACCCGGCGGGGCGGCCGGTCCCCGGGCGGGGCGGCGGTTCCCTGCGGGGGGCTCGTCGCGGACGGGGGAGTTCCGGGCGGTGACGCGCCGGACTTCGGCACCCGGGAGCAGGGGCGCGGTCGCGAAGGCGCCGGGGTGTGCGGCGCACGCGATCGGCGCCGTGTTCGGCTCGGCGCCGTGTGCTGAGCGCCCCGGCAGGGGGGCCGGCCGGTGCCGGGGGCGTGCACGGACCTGGCCGGGGCGGGCCGTGAACCTGGTGCCGGTGTACCGGAGGGTGGCGCTCGGGAACTTCCCGGTGCGGAGGGGGGCGGCGCGACGGATAGCGGCGTCCGAGGGGGGCGCGGCGGTTCCCCACGGGGCACGCGGCGCCGCCGAGCCCGTGCCGGAGGGGGGCGCCGCTGCTGCGAGCGTTCGCCCGGAGGGGCCCGCGGACCGTGCGGGTCCCCTACGGCGCCCCGCCGCCGACAGAGCCGCCGTGCGCGACGGCGTCGCGGACCGGACGCCGGACCGGGCGCCGCGGCTCGCGGGCGCGTCGCCGGGGGAAGCCCGGCTCCCGGACCGGCCCCAGCGCAGGTACACCTTCACCAGTGCGGTCTGTACGAGGTCCTCGGCGGCGTGCCGGTCGCCCGTCGGGAGGCGGGCGGTGCGCGGCAGCGACGCGTACGACGCCTCGGTGGACTCCGTGAAGTCCCGATCGTGCGCCGCGGACGAGCCCGTCCCCACCAGTGGTCCCCCCGGTCGGCGTGCGGCGGTCCCGGTTCGCGTTCCGAGGGGCCCTGTCACCCACTCGACAACCCGGGGGGCGCGGCGGGTTCCCTCCGGGTTCCGGGCCGGATCAGAGGCTGACGCCGACCGTCACCGGCTCGTTGACCAGGGTGACGCCGAACGCGTCCCGGACGCCCGCGACGACCTCGCGGGCGAGGGCGAGGAGGTCCTCGGTGGTGGCGTCGCCGCGGTTGGTGAGGGCGAGGGTGTGCTTGGTGGAGATGCGGGCGGGCCCGGTCCCGTACCCCTTGGTGAACCCGGCCCTGTCGATCAGCCAGGCCGCCGAGGTCTTGGTGCGGCCCTCGCCCGCGGGGTAGGCGGGCGGAGTCGTGCCGGGGCCGAGCCGGTCGCGTACGCGGTCGAGGAAGGCGGCGTACTCGGCGTCGTCGAGGATCGGGTTGGTGAAGAACGACCCGGCGGACCAGGTGTCGTGGTCGTCGGGGTCGAGGACCATGCCCTTGCCCGCGCGCAGGGCGAGGACGGCCCGGCGGGCGTCGGCCGCGGGAACCCGGTCGCCCGGCTCGACACCGAGGGCGCGGGCGGTCTCCGCGTACCGGAGGGGGGCGCTCAGGCCCCCGGCGTCCTCCAGGGCGAACCGGACGCGCAGGATCACGAACCGGTCGGGGTCGGCCTTGAAGCGGCTGTGCCGGTAGGAGAAGGCGCAGTCCGCGTTGGAGAGGGTGACGACCTCCTCGCCGCGGCGGTCGTACGCCACGACCTCGGTGAGCGTGGTGGCGACCTCCTGGCCGTAGGCGCCCACGTTCTGGATCGGGGTGGCACCGGCCGAGCCGGGGATGCCGGCCAGGCACTCGACGCCGGCGAGCCCGGCCTCGACGGTGCGGGCGACGGCGTCGGACCACACCTCGCCGGCGGCGAGCTCCAGCCGTGTGCCGTCGAGGGAGAAGCCGCGGGTGGCGATGCGCAGGGCGGTGCCGTCGAAGCCCTTGTCCCCGATGACCAGGTTGGACCCGCCGCCGATGACCAGCAGCGGGGTGCCGGTCCGGTCGGCCTCGCGCACGGCGGCGACGACCTCGTCGTCGGTACGGGCCGTGATCAGCCGTCGGGCGGGGCCTCCGAGCCGGAACGTGGTCAGCGGGGCGAGCGGGGCGTCATGAGTAACCTGCACCCGCCCAGCCTACGGTGCGCGCCCTCCAGGGCCGGGGCGGGCGGTCGCGCGGCGGCCGGCCCGGCGGGTCGGCGCGGGTCGGCGCAGGCCCGCGCGGGAGCTCCGGAGCGCGGGGGCCGGGCGGACGGGGGGTCGTACCGGCCCGTTCGACGGCCGGGTGCCCGGGCCGCACGGGCGGCGCGGACCGGCTCGTCGCCCGTCCGGGCCCGAACCGGGACGTCAGGCGGACCGCGGCCTGCCTCGCAGCACCCGGACGGGGGCGGGGCGGATGGCCGCCCCGCCCCCGTCCGGCCGAGGCGGATGGCCGCCCGCGCCCGGCTCCCCGCCGGTCCGGCCGGTGCGGTGAGCGCCGTCCGTCGGCTTCGTGCCGACCGGTGCCGGCGCGACGTGCCGACACCGGCCGGCGGCGGTGCTCAGGCGAGCCGGACCACCGCGCGGGACATGCCCAGTACCTTCTGGCCCTCGCTCACGGCCGTCAGGTCGACGCGGACACGACGGTCGTCGAGCTTGGCCGCGACCTTGGCGCTGACCCGGATCAGCGCACCCTCGCCGTCGTCGGGGACGACGACCGGCTTGGTGAAGCGGACGCCGTACTCGACGACCGCGCCCGGGTCGCCCGCCCAGTCGGTGACCACGCGGGCGGCCTCGGCCATCGTGAACATGCCGTGCGCGATGACGTCCGGCAGGCCCACCTCGCGGGCGAACCTCTCGTTCCAGTGGATCGGGTTGAAGTCGCCGGACGCACCCGCGTACCGCACCAGCGTGGCGCGCGTCACGGGGAACTCCTGCGGCGGCAGCTCCGTGCCCACCTCTACCTCGTCGTAGGAGACCTTCGCGGTCATGGTGTTCCTCACGCCCCCTCTGCCGCGCGCGCCACGAGCTTCGTCCAGGCCGTCACGACGTGTTCGCCCGCCTCGTCGTGGACCTCGCCCCGGATGTCGAGGATGTCGTTCCCCGCGAGCGACTTGATCGCCTCGATGGTGGAGGTGACCGTCAGCCGGTCCCCGGCTCGTACGGGCCGGCTGTACGCGAACCGCTGGTCGCCGTGCACGACGCGGTCGTAGTCGAGTCCGAGGCGCGGGTCGGCGATCACCTGGCCGGCCGCCTTGAACGTGATGGCGAACACGAAGGTCGGCGGCGCGATCACGTCGGGGTATCCGAGCGCCTTCGCCGCCTCCGTGTCCGTGAAGGCCGGATTCGCGTCCCCGATGGCCTCGGCGAACTCGCGGATCTTTTCCCGGCCGACCTCGTACGGCGCGGTGGGCGGATAACTCCGCCCCACGAAGGACTGGTCGAGCGCCATGTACCCGATACCTCCTGCGGTCCTTGCTCTGTTCCTGGGTGTGACGGGGAAACGACACGAGGCCGCCCCCCGGTGGGGACGGCCTCGTGTACGAGCCTGTGTTAGCGCGTCTCGCGGTGCGCGGTGTGCGCGTTGCAACGCGGGCAGTGCTTCTTCATCTCAAGACGGTCCGGGTTGTTGTGCCGGTTCTTCTTGGTGATGTAGTTCCGCTCCTTGCACTCCACGCAGGCCAGCGTGATCTTCGGGCGGACGTCGGTGGCAGCCACGTGAGTGCTCCTTGACGGACGGATGGACGGATGGAACGCATAAAAGAGTAGCCGATCGAAGGACCGACCCCACAATCGGCTACCAGGAGTAGCGGTGACCGGACTTGAACCGGTGACACAGCGATTATGAGCCGCTTGCTCTACCGACTGAGCTACACCGCTTTGATGTATGGATCACCTCACCCGAAGGTGAGGATCTCCCCACACCAGAGCCCCAATACGGAATCGAACCGTAGACCTTCTCCTTACCATGGAGACGCTCTGCCGACTGAGCTATTGGGGCGAGCGATGAAGACATTACACGGTCTGCGCCCGTTCACCCAAATCCGTTTGGCCGGGTCCGGGAGGCGCCCCCGTGTCGCGTCCCCGTGCCGTGTCTCCGCGCCATGTCTCCGTGCGGCGGCCCCGTGCGGCGGCCCGGGATCCGCGGAGCCGGGGCGGGAGGGGNNCCGGGGCGCGCCCGTACCGGGTGCCCTTCCGGCCCTGGACGCATGGCGGGGGCGGTCGGTCCGGCGCGGGGCGGTCGGTCCGGGTACCGGACCGCGGGTCGGCCGCCCCGCGCCCGGCCGGATATGCGGAAGGCCGTGCCGGGAGGGCGGTAGCGGGGTGCGGTCGCTCCGTGGTCTGGATCCGGAGACGGACGGTCCCGACCGGGTACGGCCGGGGGCGATGGCGGCCGGGGCGCGGCCGGCGGCGGCGCTGTCGCGGCGTACCCCCGGACGTGGCGCACCGGGGCCGGCGATGGCGCGCACGAGGGCGGTGCGGGAGCATCGCGACCGGGGCGTGGCGGCGGATTCGCCGCGTCAGGTCCGCCCGGACGCGTGTCCGTGAACGCCGCGCGCACACCCTGGCCGTACGGTCGGGAGCATGCGCATTGTCATCGCTGGAGGACACGGTCGGGTCGCGCGGCGCCTGGAGCGCCTGCTGGCGGCGTCCGGCCACGAGGTCGCAGGCATCATCCGCACGCTGGAACAGGCGGACGCCCTGCGCGAGGCGGGGGCCGAGCCGGTGCTCCTGGACATGGAGTCGGCGTCCTTGGAGATGGTCGCGGCGGTACTGCAGGGGGCGGACGCGGCGGTCTTCGCGGCGGGCGCGGGGCCGGGCAGCGGAGCGGCACGCAAGGAGACGGTGGACCGGAACGCGGCGATCCTGTTCGCCGACGCGGCGGAGCGGGCGGGGGTGCGGCGGCACCTGGTGGTCTCGTCGATGGGCGCGGATCCGGCGCACCGGGGCGACGAGGTCTTCGACGCGTACCTGCGGGCGAAGGGCGCGGCGGACGCGCACGTACGGAGCAAGGACGGCCTGGACTGGACGATCCTGCGCCCGGGGATGCTGACGGACGACGCGGGTACGGGCCTGGTCCGCCTGGAGCCCTCGACGGGGCGCGGCCCGATCCCCCGCGACGACGTGGCGGCGGTCCTGGCGGAACTCCTCCAGGCACCGGCGACGGCGGGCCTGACCCTGGAACTGGTCTCGGGCCACACCCCGATCCCGGAGGCGGTGAGAGCCGCGGCGGCCCGCTGACCTTGCGGCTTCGTGACCGCGGCACCGGCTTCCACGGACATCAAACGACCCCCTGATCGCGTCTGCGCAGATCAGGGGGCCGTTTGCTTCCAGTGGCGGCGCCAGGATTCGAACCTGGGTAGGCTAAGCCGACGGATTTACAGTCCGCTCCCATTGGCCACTCGGGCACACCGCCATGGGATGTCGCGTCGGAGCTTCCCTTTCGGTGTGCTCCCTGGCAACGACGTAAACAATACCTGATGCTCGAGGGTGGTCCGCCACCGGGTTTGATCAGCGTCGGGGGNGGGCGGGGTGGCTACGCTTGGGGGGCGGTCGGCGCCGGGCCGCCGCTCTCCCACCACCCGATGCAAGGAGCCACAGGACATGGCCGACTCCAGTTTCGACATCGTCTCGAAGGTCGAGCGGCAGGAGGTCGACAACGCCCTCAACCAGGCGGCGAAGGAGATCTCCCAGCGCTACGACTTCAAGAACGTCGGGGCGTCGATCTCCTGGTCCGGCGACAAGATCCTGATGCAGGCGAACTCCGAGGACCGGGTCAAGGCGATCCTCGACGTCTTCGAGTCCAAGCTGGTGAAGCGGGGGATCTCCCTGAAGTCGCTGGACGCCGGTGAGCCGCAGCTGTCCGGCAAGGAGTACAAGATCTTCGCGACGATCCAGGAGGGGATCTCCCAGGAGAACGCCAAGAAGGTCGCCAAGCTCATTCGCGACGAGGGCCCCAAGGGTGTCAAGGCGCAGGTGCAGGGCGAGGAGCTGCGGGTCAGCTCCAAGAGCCGCGACGACCTGCAGGCCGTGATCGCGCTGTTGAAGGCCCAGGACTTCGACTTCGCGCTGCAGTTCGTGAACTACCGCTGACCCTGTCGGCGGCCCGGGCGGGGGCGGAGGCGGCTCGGAGCCGCCTCCGCCCCCGCCCCGTGTGTCCGGGATCGCAACTCGACCGGTGGCGGACGGACCGGGCCAAGTCGGGTCGGGCCAAGTCGGACCGGGTCGGGTCGGACCGGGTCGGGTCGGATCGGGGAACAGCCAGGTACCGGGGCCCAAGGCCGGAGACGGGACCCGGACCCGGGCCAGAGGTGGAGTCGGGGCCGGAGCGCGGAACCGGGTGCGGAACCGGAGCCAGGGCGCACGGCCGGGCGCGAGGCCCGGACCGGAACATGCAATCGGGCGCGAGGCCGGGACCGGGTGCGGGATGTGGAGGGGGATCGCGGGGTGCGATCCGTTGCGGGGTGCGCGGTCCTGTCACCGGGTGGACGGTTATACACATTGTACGTTTCCCACCCGTGTACGCGGGTGGGCCGGAACACGGGGAACCGCTGCTCGATCGGGATCGGGAGGGGCCGCACGGTGACGGACGCGCTGTTTCCGCTGGACCGCGGGCGGGTGGAGGTCGCTCCGGGTGCGGTGCACATGCCGGGGTGGCTGTCTCCCGAGCGGCGGCGAGCGCTGGTCGAGGCGTGCCGGGAGTGGGCGTGCGGGCCGGTGCCGATCCGGCGCACCGTGCTGCCGGGTGGCGGAGTGATGTCGGTGCGGACCGTGTGCCTGGGGTGGCACTGGCTGCCGTACCGGTACTCGCGGACCGCCGACGACGTGAACGGGGCACCCGTCACGGCCTTCCCGGACCGGCTCGGGGCCCTGGGGCGGGAGGCCGTCGCCGCCGCGTACGGGGAGGACGGCGGCTACCGGCCCGACGCGGCGCTGGTCAACTTCTACGACGGGGACGCGCGCATGGGCATGCACCAGGACCGCGAGGAGCGCTCGACGGCTCCGGTGGTGTCGCTGAGCATCGGGGACGCCTGCCTCTTCCGGTTCGGCACCGCGGAGGGGCGGGGCCGGCCGTACACCGACGTGCGGCTGGAATCCGGTGACCTGTTCGTCTTCGGGGGGCCGTCGCGGTTCGCGTACCACGGCGTGCCGAAGGTGTATCCGGGCACGGGTGATCCCGCGGCGGGGCTGCGTGCCGGGCGGCTCAACATCACCCTTCGGGAGACCGGGCTCGCCGACGGCGAGTAGGCCGCCCCGAGCCTGCTCCGGCCCTGGTCCCGGTAGTGCCGGCCGGTTCCGGCGGGCGGCTTGGTGATCAGTAGGGTGCGACACATGGCGGAAACTTTGCGGCGGTCGCTCGGGGTGTTCGACGCGGTCGTGATCGGTTTGGGGTCGATGGTGGGCGCGGGCATCTTCGCGGCGCTCGGGCCCGCCGCCGCGGCCGCCGGCAGCTGGCTGCTCGTCGGCCTGGCGCTGGCGGGGGCCGTCGCGTACTGCAACGCGACGGCCTCGGCGCGGCTCGCTGCGCGCCACCCCGCGTCGGGCGGTACGTATGTGTACGGGCGTGAGCGGCTGGGTCCTTTCTGGGGGTACCTGGCGGGCTGGGCGTTCGTCGTCGGCAAGACGGCCTCGTGTGCGGCGATGGCGCTGACGGTGGGGGCGTACGCGTGGCCGGGGCAGGCGCACGCGGTGGCGGTGGCCGCCGTGGTGGCGCTGACGGCCGTGAACTACGGCGGTGTGCAGAAGTCGGCGCTGGCGACACGGTCGATCGTGGCGGTGGTCCTGGCGGTGCTGGCGGCCGTGGTGGTCTCCTCCCTCGGATCGGGTGCGGCGGACGCCGGGCGGCTGGCGCTGGGCGGTGACGCCTCGCCGGGCGGGGTGCTGCAGGCGGCGGGACTGCTGTTCTTCGCGTTCGCCGGGTACGCGCGGATCGCGACGCTCGGGGAGGAGGTCAGGGACCCGGAGCGGACGATCCCGCGGGCGATCCCGCTGGCGCTGGGCATCGCCCTGGCGGTGTACGCGTGCGTGGCGGTCTCCGTCCTGTCGGTGCTGGGCGCGGGGCGGCTGGGCGGGTCGGTGGCGCCGGTCGCGGACGCGATGCGGGCGGCGGGCGCGGACTGGATGGTCCCGGTGGTGCGGGTGGGGGCGGCGGTGGCGGCGCTCGGCTCGCTGCTGGCGCTGATCCTCGGGGTGTCCCGGACGACGCTGGCGATGGCGCGGGACGGTCACCTGCCCCGTGTGCTCGCCGCCGTCCATCCCCGGTTCCGGGTGCCGCACCGTGCCGAGCTGGCGGTGGGGCTGGTCGTCGCGGTGGTCGCGGCGACCGCGGACCTGCGGAGTGCGATCGGTTTCTCGTCGTTCGGTGTGCTGGTCTACTACGCGATCGCCAACGCCTCGGCGTGGACGCTCGCCACCCGGCCGTCACCGGTGCGGTTCCTGGCGGCCTGCGGACTGGCCGGCTGCCTGGTGCTGGCCTTCGCCCTCCCGCTGCCGTCGGTCCTGGCGGGTGCGGGCGTCCTGGCGGCGGGGGCGGTCCTGTACGCCGTGCGCGCCGGGTCCGGGGAGNGCCGGGGGCGCGAGGGGTGACCGGCGGGACGGGCGNNCCCCGGCCGGCAGCCCCGTACGGCCGGCCGGCGGTCTCGCACGGACGGACGGCGGCCCCGTACGGCCGGCCGGCGGTCATATGCGTACGGTCGCCGCTCGCGCGCGGTGCTCCGGCCAGGGGGCGAGGTCGCCGTCGAAGTCCTCGTCCTCGGCGAACCAGCCCGTCCCCTCCAGCCATGCCGTGAACCACGCGGACAGGGTGGGCGCCAAGACGTACCAGGCGCGGTCGACGTCCCCCGGGTTGGGCTCGAACAGCAGCACCGTGCCGCCCTCCGAGCGGCAGTCCACGCAGGCGAGCATCGCACAGCCCAGGTCCGCCACCGGCAGCACGCCCTCCGGCCACGGCCAGTCCTCACGACCCGGCCCGTCCTCGCGGAGGGCCTCGTACCGGGAGACGGCGTGCCGCAGGGGGAACAGGCCGTAGTCGGGGCCGAAGCCGCCGTCCGCGACCGTCGTGTGGAGGACCGCGAGCAGCGGGGGCAGCCGAAACCCCAGGGCCGCCTGGGCGGCCTCCACGTCGGCGGTGGAAAGGGGAGCGGGCGGGCGGCGGGCCTCGTCGGTCCGCGAACGGACGTCGTCGGCCGCGGCGACCGCGAGACGCGAAAGCAACTCTGCGTAGTCGTTCATGCGTTCATGGTGGACCACGCCACTGACACTCCGCCCGGCCTGTGGACAACCACGGCTCCCCGCGGCTTGTGGAAGGGCCGTCCCCCTTGCCCGGCATCATCCGGCGGCAAGGCACCACGGGCGAGCCCGCTGCCGATCAGCTCCGGGGGAGCCGGGGGCGTGACGCGCCCGGACGGTGCCGTGTCGGCGCGGCCGGAGCGGGCCGCCGAGGAGGAGCGGCCACGGCACGTCACCGGTGGAGGCGGTGGCGGGTACGGCCGGGAGCCGGAGTACGCACCGGGCGGCACGGGGCACGGGGCGGCCCCGCCGGACGGACCGCCCCGTGCCCCGTACCCCGTACGGCGGAAGCCGGGCGCTCGCACGGCGGGCACGTCGGTCCTGCGGCCAGGAGGTCACGGGCCGGCGGTGACCCGAGGTCGGGGACCTGCCGCCGGACGCCCCGCGGCCGGGAGGCCACGGGTCGGCGAGGGGGGCCGAACGGTGTCCGCAGCCGCCTCCACGGGCGGCCGGACGGTGTCCGGGGCCGGCCTCAGGGCCGGTGGCCCGCCATCCGTTCGAGACGGGCGATACGTTCCGCCATCGGCGGGTGGGTGGAGAACAGGCGGGTCGCGCCCCGGCCCGGTCGGAACGGGTGGGCGATCATCATGTGGCTCGCCGTCTCGATGCGCGGCTCGGGAGGCAGCGGCAGCCGCCGCGTCCCCGCCTCCAGCTTGCGCAGCGCGCTCGCCAGGGCGAGCGGGTCGCCGGTGAGCCGGGCCCCGGAGGCGTCCGCCTCGTACTCCCGGGAGCGGCTGATCGCCAGCCGGACGACCGCGGCGGCGACCGGGCCCAGAATCATGATCAGGAGCATGCCGAGGAGGCCGGGGCCCTCCTCGTCGTCGGAGCGGCCGACCGGGACGAGCCAGGCGAAGTTCGCCAGGAACACGATCACGGAGGCGAGGGCTCCGGCGACCGACGAGATCAGGATGTCCCGGTTGTGGACGTGGCTGAGCTCGTGCCCGATGACACCGCGCAGCTCGCGCTCGTCGAGGAGGCGCAGGATGCCCTCCGTGCAGCACACGGCGGCGTTGCGCGGGTTGCGGCCGGTCGCGAAGGCGTTGGGTGCCCGGGTCGGCGATATGTACAGCCGCGGCATCGGCTGCCGGGCCTGCGTGGACAGTTCGCGGACCACCCGGTACAGCTGCGGCGCCTCGAACTCGCCGACCGGGCGGGCGCGCATCGCGCGCAGGGCCAGCCTGTCGCTGTTCCAGTAGGCGTACGCGTTCGTCCCGAGGGCGACGAGGACGGCGACGGCCAGGCCCGTGCGCCCGAAGAGGCCGCCGACCAGGACGATCAGCGCGGACAGCCCTCCGAGGAGCACGGCGGTCCTGAGCCCGTTGTGCCGGCGGTGCACGGTACGCCCTCCAAGTGGTGCGGCAGGGGACCCTCGCTGGGGTCGCTCCACTCTCCAGTGGACCCTCCCGTACCGGTCAACGCCGGGTGGGAGCGGCGGGTTCCCCGCCGTGCGGCGGACGGGCGCCGAGGCATACGGCGGAGGCCGCGCGTCCTCTCAGAAGAGGGTGGTCGCCGCGAGGCGGAGGATCCCCTGCGGGTAGCCGGACAGCAGCACGCCGGCGACGGCGGTCAGCGTGATCGCGGCGGTCACCGGGGCGGGCGCGCGGTGCCGTACGGGGGCCTGGCGGGCGTCCTGCGGGGATCGGAACAGCAGGGCCGTCCAGCGCAGGTAGTAGTACAGGGCGACCACCACGTTCACGGCCATGACCACGGCCAGCCAGCCGAGGCCCGCGTCGACGGCGGCGGAGAAGACGACGACCTTGGCGAACAGGCCGATGACGCCGGGCGGCAGTCCGGCCAGGCACAGCAGGAAGAAGCCCAGGGCGAGGGCGGCGGCCGGCCGGGTGGCGTACAGGCCCCGGTAGTCGGCGATCCGGTTGGCGGGGTGCGTACGGGCGACGAGGGCGGCGACCGCGAAGGCACCCAGGTTCACCACGGCGTACATCAGCGCGTACGCCACGGTGGCGCCGATACGGCCCTCGCCGGAGCGCGCGGCGGCGATCGGCACCAGCAGGTAGCCGGCCTGGCCCACGGACGACCAGGCGAGGAGGCGGACCGCGCTTCGCGCGCGGGTGGGGGCCTGCCGCAGCGCGGCGACGTTGCCGACGGTCATGGTGAGGGCGGCGAGCACGGCGAGGGCCGGGCTCCACACGTCCGCGTACGGCGGGAAGGCGACGACGGTCACGAGCACGAGACCGGCGAAGCCGACGGCCTTGCCGACGACGGACAGGTACGCGGCGACGGGCAGCGGGGCGCCGACGTACGTGTCGGGCACCCAGAAGTGGAACGGCGCCGCGGCCGTCTTGAAGGCGAAGCCGACCAGGGTGAGGGCCACGCCCGCCGCGGCGAGGGTGCCGAGCTGCGCGGGCACGTCGTCGAGCCGCCGGGCGATCCCGGCGAGGTGGAGGGTGCCGGTGGAGGCGTAGACGAAGCCGGCGCCGAGCAGGGTGACGGTGGTCGCGGTGACGGAGGAGAGGAAGAACTTCAGCGCCGCCTCGCCGGACATGCGGTCGCCGCGCCTGAGGCCGACGAGCGCGAAGGCGGGGAGGGAGGCGACCTCCAGGGCGACGACGAGGGTGGCGAGGTCGCGGGAGGCGGGCAGCAGCGCGGCACCCGCCGCGGAGGACAGCAGCAGGAACCAGAACTCGCCCGGCGGGAGCTCCTCCTCGGTGTCCGTGACGGACAGCAGGGCGGCGAGGAGGGCGCCGCCGAGGACGAGGAGCTGGACGGCGAGGGCGAAGTGGTCGGCGGTGTAGCTGCACGCGCCGGGGTCCTGGGTGAGGCAGAACGTCGAGCGGTCGCCCGCGCGGAGCGGTACGAGCGCGAGGAGCGCGGCGGCGAGGCCGGCGACGGCCGTCCAGGCGAGGAGGGGCTTGCGGGCCCGCGGGAGGAACAGGTCGGCGACGAGGACGGCCAGGGCGGCGACCGCGGCGACGGTCGGCGGGGCGATGGCGGCCCAGTCGACGGACTGCACGAGGTCGCCGTGCGCGGGCGCCGCGGCCGGGACGGTGGTCACGACTTGCCTCCTGCGAGGAGCTGCTGCACGGCCGGGTCGGTGAGGCCGAGGAGGACCGCGGGCCAGAGCCCGGCGAGGACGGTGAGGGCGGCCAGCGGGGTCCAGGCGGCGAACTCGTGCGCCCGGACGTCGGCGATCGGCGGCCGGTCGGCGGCGGGCCGGGCGCCCATGCAGACCCGGCGGACGACGACGAGGAGGTATGCGGCGGTGAGCAGCGTGCCGAAGCCGGCGACGGCCGTGCAGACGAGGAACACGGGCCGGCTGAGGCCCTCGGCGGGCCGGAACGCGCCGAACATGGCGAGCATCTCCCCCCAGAACCCGCCGAGGCCGGGCAGGCCCAGGGAGGCGACGGCGCCGAAGGCGAGCAGTCCGCCGAGGCGGGGGGCGCGGCCGTACAGGGCGGCGCCGGTCGCGCCGGCGAGGGTGTCGAGGTCGGCCGTGCCGAAGCGGTCCTTGATCGCGCCGACGAGGAAGAAGAGGAGGCCGGTGATCAGGCCGTGGGCGATGTTGGCGAACAGGGCGCCGTTGACGCCGGTGGGGGTCATGGTGGCGATGCCCAGGAGGACGAAGCCCATGTGGCCCACGGAGGAGTAGGCGACGAGCCGCTTCAGGTCGCCCCCGGCGCCGGTGCGGGCGAGGGCGAGGCAGGCCAGCGACCCGTAGACGATCCCCGCGACGGCGAAGGCGGCGAGGTACGGGGCGAGGGCGCGCATGCCCTCGGGGGCGATCGGCAGGACGATCCGGACGAAGCCGTACGTGCCCATCTTGAGGAGGACGCCGGCGAGGAGGACGGAGCCGATGGTGGGCGCGGCGGTGTGCGCGGCGGGGAGCCAGCTGTGCAGGGGCCACATCGGGGTCTTCACGGCGAGTCCGACGCCGATCGCGAGGACGGCGGTGACCTGCAGGGACGGGCTGAGGCCGCGGCCGTTGTCAGTGGCGAGTGCCACCATGTCGAAGGTGCCGGCCTCCAGCCCGACGAGGAGCAGGCCGAGCAGCATGACGACCGAGCCGAGGAGGGTGAAGAGGATGAACTTCCAGGCGGCGGCCTGCCGCCCCTCGCCGCCCCAGCGGGCGATGAGGAAGTACATCGGGATGAGCACCGTCTCGAAGGCGAGGAAGAACAGCATCAGGTCGAGGACGGCGAAGGTCGCGAGCGTGCCGGCCTCGAGGAGGAGCAGCAGCGCGACGAAGGCCTTCGGGGAGGGGCCTGCGGGCGGCTTGGAGTAGCCGTACAGCGCGCAGAGGAAGGTCAGCAGCGCGGTCAGTACCAGGAGGGGGAGCGAGATGCCGTCGACACCGAGGTGGATCCGCACGTCGAGCGCGGGGATCCAGCTGATGTCCGTGGTGGCCTGCATCTTCGACGGGTGGTCGTGGTCGAAGCCGAGCGCGAGGACGAGGGCGGCGGCGAGGACGGCCCCGGTGACGGTCACCCCGTGGCGGAGCACGGCCTGGTCGGGCGACTTCCCCTTCAGTCCGGGCGGGGCCGGCAGGAGGGCCGCGGCGGCGCCGAGGAGCGGACCGGCGACGACGAACGCGAGAAGGAACTGCATCACGGATTCGCTGATATCGATCACGGCTCACGCTCCGGCGGCGGCGAGGACGGCGGCGACCGCCAGGACGACGGAACCGGCGAGCAGGACGCTCAGGTAGGTCTGCACGTTGCCGGTCTGGGCGCGGCGCACGGCCGCGCCGAGCAGGCCGGTCGCGGCGCCCGCTCCGCGTACGTAGGTGTCGACCACCTCGCGGTCGAGGAACCGGACCAGGGAGGCGGCGGCGCGGACGGGGCGTACGAACAGGGCGGTGTACACGGCGTCCAGGTGGAAGCCGGTCACGGCGTGCCGGTGGAGCGGGCCGAGGAGGAGGCGCCCGGGGTCGGCCGGGTCGGGCGCGGAGGCGATCGACCCGTACGCCGCGGTGTGGGTGGCGATGGCCTCGGCCTCGGAGACGGCCGGTTCGGCGTCGGGGTGGGCGGCGACGGCGCCGAGGGGGGTGTGCGCGGCGCGGGCGGTGGCCCGGCGCCAGGCCGCGTAGGTGAGCAGGCCGCCGGCGAGGGCGAGGCCCGTGCCCAGGACGGCGGTGGTGGTGGTCGGGGTGAGGGCGTTGCCGTCGAACCAGTCGCCCAGGGAGGCGGCGGCCAGGCCGAAGGCGAGCGAGGGGAGGGCGAGCACCCACAGGACGGCGTTCATGGCGGCCGGCTGCCGGCCGCGGCCGGGGGCCTCGGGGCCCCTGCCGCGGAAGGCGAGCAGCCACAGGCGGGCCGCGTAGGCGGCGGTGAGGAGGGCGGTGAGCAGCCCGGCGGCGAGGACGATCCAGCCGGCGCCGGCCGGGGCGGCGTCCCGGTCGCCGAGGGCGGTGTGCTCGGCGGCGACGAGGACGGCCTCCTTGGAGAAGAAGCCCGCGAACGGCGGGATGGCGGCGAGCGCCAGGAGGGCGACCGTCATCGTCCAGTACGCGTCGGGGGCGCGCCGGGCGAGACCGCCCGTGCGGGACATGGCGGCGAGCGAGTTGGTGCCCGCGGCGTGGATGACCACGCCGGCGCCGAGGAACAGCAGCGCCTTGAACGCGCCGTGGGACAGGAGGTGGAAGACGGCGGCGCCGCGGTCGCCGACGGCCAGGGCTCCCGACATGTAGCCGAGCTGGCCGATCGTCGAGTAGGCGAGGACGCGCTTGACGTCGTCCTGGGCGAGTGCGGCGAGGGCCGAGCCGACCATGGTGAGCGCGGCCGTCACGGCGAGGACGGTCATGGCCGCCGCGGAGGCGGCGAAGACGGGGAGGAGACGGGCGACGAAGTAGACACCGGCGGCGACCATCGTCGCGGCGTGGATGAGCGCGGAGACCGGTGTGGGGCCGGCCATCGCGTCGGGAAGCCAGGTGTGCAGCGGGAACTGGGCAGACTTGCCCGCGACTCCGGCGAGGAGCAGCAGCGCCACGAGGGTGGGGTGGTCGAGGCCGCCCGCGGCGACGGAGCCGAGGACGCCGGTGATGCGGAAGGTCCCGGTGTCGGCGGCCAGGGCGAACAGGCCGATGAGGAACGGGACGTCGCCGAGCTTGGTGACGAGGAACGCCTTGAGGGAGGCGGCCCGCGCCTCGGGGGTCTCCCAGTAGTGGCCGACGAGGAAGTACGAGCAGATGCCCATGACCTCCCAGCCGACCAGCAGCACCATCAGGTCGCCGGAGTAGACGACGAGCAGCATCGCGGAGGTGAAGAGGGAGACGAGCGCCGCGTAGGAGGGGTAGCGGGGGTCGTCGCGCAGGTAGCCGGTGGAGTAGATCTGCACGCAGGACGCGACGACGGCGACGAGGACGGCCGTGAGGACGGCGAACCCGTCGAGGTGGAGGGCCAGCTCGATCGGGACGGAACCGGTCGGGGTGAGCTGGGTGGCCGCGTCGACGGCCTTCCCGCCGCCCTGCCGTACGGCGACGAGGACGGCGAGGACGAGCGCGGCGAGCGTCGGCAGGACGGCCAGGGGGCGTACGAAGCCGGGCGCGACGCGGCCGAGGAGGAGGCCGGCGGCGGCGCCCAGCAGCGGAAGGAGGGGGGTGAGGACGGCGAGGGCGGTGGTGGTCACGCGGTGGCCTCGGCCTTCTCGCCGGCCCGTCCGCGGGCGGCCTCGTCGGCGCCGGGGAGTTCGGGGGTCCCGGGGGGTTCGGCGTTGTCGCGGAGCCGGTCGACGTCGGCGGTGCCGCGGTTGCGGTGGACCATCAGCACGATCGCGAGGCCGATGCCGATCTCGGCGGCGGCGATGGCGATGGTGAACAGGGTCAGCGCCTGGCCTGCGTGCAGGGTGTCGCGGAGCCAGACGTCGAAGGCGACGAGGTTGAGGTTGACGGCGTTGAGCATCAGCTCGACGGACATCAGGACGAGGATGGCGTTGCGGCGGGCGAGGACGCCGTACAGGCCGGTGCAGAAGAGGAGCACGGCGAGGACGGCCGGGTAGGCGAGGTGCATCAGCGCTTCCCCTCCGTGTCCCCGTCGCCCTTGCGGGAGAGGACGATCGCGCCGACGAGCGCGGCGAGCAGCAGGACGGAGAGGGCCTCGAAGGGGAGCACCCAGTTCCGGAAGAGCATTTCGCCGGAAGCGCGGGTGGTGCCCTGCGCGGGGCCGCCGAGGTCGATCCAGGTGGTGCGGAAGGCGTCGACGACGACCCAGACGAGGGCGGCCGCGGCGGCGAGGGCCACGGCGAGGGCGGCGGGCCGGTTGCCCGAGTCGGCGTCCGGTGAACGGCCGATGGGCGCCTTGGTGAGCATGAGGCCGAAGAGGAGGAGGACGACGACGGAGCCGACGTAGATGAGCACCTGGACCCAGGCGATGAACTCGGCGGTGAGGAGCAGGTACTCGACGGCGATCCCGCCGAGGGCGACGACCAGCCACAGGGCGGCGTGCACCAGTTGGCGGGTGGTGACCGCGAGGACCGCGGCGGCGAGGGTGACGACGCCGACGAGGAGGAACGCGACCTCCGTGCCGGTGGGCGAGAGGAAGCCGGGGGCGGCGAAGGACAGGGCGGGCGCCGTGGAGGGCGTCATGCGGCGCCCCCCTCGGGCGTGCCCGGGGTGCCCCCGGCGGGGGGAGTGCCCCCGGTGGGCGGGGTTCCCGGGGTGCCCCCGGTGGGT
>NZ_CP095474.1:1185851-1187657 GCF_023614315.1 Streptomyces sudanensis
TCCTGGGTGGGAGTGCCCGGGGTGGGCTTGCCCTGGTCGGAGGTGCCCGGGGTGGGCATGCCAGGAGCGGAGGTGCCCGGGGCGGGCGTACCGGGGGCGGAAGTACCCGGAGCGGGAGCGCCCGGGCCGGAGATGCCCGAGGCGGGCGTACCGGGAGTGGAGGCGCCGTCGGCGGGTGTGGCGGCGGCCCGGGCGGTGGCCTCCTGCTCGGCGGCGCGCTGGGCGGCGAGCTTGTCGGCCGCCTTGCGGGCGGCGGCCAGCTCCTTCGGCTCCTCCGCGCCCGGATCCAGGGCGGGCGGCTCCGGCACCGTCCACATCCACTCGCGGAGCTTGTCCCGCTCGTGGACAAGGTCGCGCATGTCCGTCTCCGCGTACTCGAACTCCGGCGACCAGAACAGCGCGTCGAAAGGACACACCTCGACGCAGATGCCGCAGTACATGCAGAGGGCGAAGTCGATCGCGAAGCGGTCGAGGACGTTGCGGCTGCGCTCGCGCCCGCCGGGGGCGGCAGGCGGCACCGTCTCCTTGTGGGAGTCGATGTAGATGCACCAGTCGGGGCACTCGCGGGCGCAGAGCATGCAGACCGTGCAGTTCTCCTCGAACAGGCCGATCACGCCGCGGGTGCGCGGCGGCAGTTCGGGCTGGACGTCGGGGTACTGCGCGGTGTGGCTCTTCCTCGTCATCGTCCGCAGGGTGACGGCCAGCCCCTTGGCGAGGCCGGATCCGGGGATCGGAGGCATTACTGGATCACCACCTTGACGATGCCGGTGAGGGCGATCTGGGCGAGGGCGAGCGGGACGAGCGTGGTCCAGGCGAGCTTCTGCAACTGGTCCTCGCGCAGCCGCGGGTAGCTCACGCGCAGCCAGATCACGACGAAGGCGAGCACGGCCGTCTTCAGGAGCGTCCACACCCAGCCCAGGCCGTCGGCGCCGAACGGGCCGTGCCAGCCGCCGAGGAACAGGACGGTGGTCAGACCGCACAGGACGACGATGCCCGCGTACTCGGCGAGCAGGAACAGGGCGAAGCGCAGACCGGTGTACTCGGTGTACGCACCGAAGATGATCTCCGAGTCGGCGACCGGCATGTCGAACGGCGGACGCTGGAGCTCGGCGAGGCCGGCGACGAAGAAGACCAGCGCGCCGACGATCTGCCAGGGCAGCCACCACCACTCGAAGGCGTCGAGGATGCCCGGCAGGGACACCGTCCCGGCCGCCATGGCGACGGAGGCGGCGGCCAGGAGCATCGGCAGTTCGTACGCGAGGAGCTGAGCGGCGGTGCGGAGGCCGCCGAGGAGGGAGAACTTGTTGGCTGACGCCCAGCCCGCCATGAGCGAGCCGAGCACGCCCACGCCCATGACGGCGAGGACGAAGAAGACGCCCGCGTCGACAGCCACGCCGACCGCGCCCTCGCCGGGGCCGATCGGGATGGCGACGAGGACGAGGAGGTACGGGAGGAGCGCCACGGCGGGAGCGAGTTGGAAGACGCGGCGGTCGGCGTCGGCCGGGACCACGTCCTCCTTCTGCGCGAACTTCACGCCGTCCGCGACGAGCTGCGCCCAGCCGTGGAAACCGCCCGCGTACATGGGGCCCAGGCGGCCCTGCATGTGCGCCATGACCTTGTGCTCCGCCTGCCCCACGACGAGGGGCAGGACGAGGAACACGGCGAAGACCAGGACCAGGCGGAGGGCGACGTCGAGTACGTCGTTCACGCGTCTCCTCCGGTGCGTCGCGGATCGGGGTCGGGATGGGGTCCGGACCCGGGGTCGGGCTCGGGCGTGTCTCTTTTCGACATCTTACACTGCCGAAA
>NZ_CP095474.1:1187745-1188674 GCF_023614315.1 Streptomyces sudanensis
GTGCGGGGCCGGAGCCAAGCCCAGGGGCAGCCTCGGGACCGGCTGCCGGACCGGAGTCCGGGTCCGGGCCGGACTTCGGGGCAGACTCCGGGCCGCCCCCCGAACCGGAGGCGGACTCCGAGGCGGTCCCCGGACCGGGGGCGGATTCCGACGCGGGGTCGGCGGGCCGCGGGGCCGGGTCGGGTGCCGGGACCGTGTCCGGAGATGCCGGCACACCGGACACCGCGGGAGTGGCGGAGGGCGCGGTCCTGCCGGGGGCCGTGGCCGGGGCGGCGGGTGACTCGGGTTCGGCGGGTGACTCGGGTTCGGCGGATGGTCCCTGGTCCGTGCCGGGCGGGGTGGACCGCGAGGTCCGGGGTTCGGAGCGCACGTCGTCGAAGGCCGGGCGGGGGTTGTTCCACGGGGCGTCCGCGCTGCGGGTGCTCGGGGACGCCGGGACCGGGCGCTCCGGGCCGCCGGATGCCGGCCCCTCGGACGCGGGAACCGGGCGCTCCGGGCCGCCGGATGCCGGCTCCCCGGGCGCCGGGTGCCCGTCCGCGGGCTCGGCGGCGGTGCGCCGGCTCGCCGATCCCTCCGCCGCCGAGCGGTTGCGGCGCTGCGTGGCCGACCCCTCCCCGGCCGAACGCGTACGGCGCTGCGTGGCCGACCCCTCCCCGGCCGAACGCGTACGACGCGGCCGGGGAGCCGCCGCACCCGGCACCGGCCCCGTACCCGGCGCCGCGCCCACGCCCGCATCCGGAACCTCCGCACCCGGCATCGGCCCCGCACCCCGCACCGGCCCCGCACCGGGCACCGCGCCCGCGTCCGGAGCCCCCGCGTCCGGAACCCCCGTATACGGCGCCGCGTCCGCACCGGCCGCGGTCCGGGCGCCCGCCCGGCCGGGCGTGCCCTCGCCCGCCGAGCGGGTGCGGCGCGGCGGGCGGTCGNCC
>NZ_CP095474.1:1188714-1198897 GCF_023614315.1 Streptomyces sudanensis
GGCCGCGGACGGGCGGGGGCGGCCGGGAGCCGGCCCTTCAGCGGGCCCCACTCGTTGGGGTCGGGGACGCCGGGCGGCAGCATCTGGCGCCGCCTGGGGCCGTCGTGCTCGGACTCGCCCGGCTCCTTGGCGCCGGGCCACGCCTTGGCGACACGGGCGGCCAGGACGAAGTCCTTGCGGAGGGGGTGGCCCTCGAAGTTGTCGGGGAGCAGGAGGTGCGCCGGGTTCGGGTGGCCCTCGAAGACCACGCCGAACATCTCGTGCGTCTCGCGCTCGTGCCAGGCGGCGCCCGCGTACACGCCCACGGCCGTGGGCAGGGCGGGTGCCTCGTGCGGGACCGTGGTGCGCAGGAGGAGGCGCCGCACCCGGCCGTTCTCCGGCGCGGCGACGTGGGCGCAGACGCGGAACCCGGTGCCGGGCTCGTCGACGGCGCTCAACCAGTCGAAGTAGGTGCAGCCCAGGGCGTCGCGGGCGGTCTCCAGCGCGGGGATCCACGAGTCGGCGGGCACGTCGACCGTCAGCAGGTCGTACGCCCGTCCGGCGGTGGCCTCCGGTCCGAAGACGTCGGCGACGGCGTCGGGCAGCGTGTCGTAGGCGTTCACTCCGCACCGCCCCCGGGGGCGGGCGGCGGGGCGACCGGGCCGCTGCGCAGGGCGGCGGCGGAGGGCCGGGACGCCCCCCGGCCGTACCGCTCGTCCAGCGACTCGCGGGCGATCTTCTCCTGGAGCTTGAGGATGCCCTGGAGGAGCGCCTCCGGCCGCGGCGGGCAGCCCGGCACGTACACGTCGACCGGGATGATCTGGTCGACGCCCTTGGTGACGGAGTACGAGTCCCAGTAGGGCCCGCCGCAGTTGGAGCAGGCGCCGAAGGAGATCACGTACTTCGGTTCCGGCATCTGCTCGTACAGGCGGCGCACGGCGGGCGCCATCTTGTCGGTGACCGTGCCGGACACGATCATCAGGTCGGCCTGGCGCGGGCCCGGCGCGAAGGGGATCACGCCGAGCCGGATGAAGTCGTGGCGGGCCATCGACGCGGCGATGAACTCGATGGCGCAGCAGGCCAGCCCGAAGTTGAAGACCCACAGGCTGTAGCGGCGGCCCCAGTTCAGGACCACCTTCATCGGCTCGGGCGCCAGTCGGGACAGCAGGCCCAGCCGCTGCGGCTCGGGCAGCGGCACGGGCTCGGCGGGCACGCCGGCGGTGCCGGCTCCGGGAGTCACGTCCATGTCAGGACGCCCTTCTTGTACGCGTAGAGCAGTCCCACGGCGAGGAAGCCGAGGAAGACGAACATCTCCACCAGTGTGGCCGCTCCGTACCCCGCCTCGGCGAAGACGGTCGCCCACGGGAAGAGGAAGATCGAGTCGACCGCGAAGATCACGTAGAGGAAGGCGTAGACGTAGTAGCGGACCTGGGTGTGGGCCCAGCCCTCCCCCACCGGGTCGACGCCGCACTCGTACGTCAGGAGCTTCTCCGGCGTCGGCACGACGGGGCGGAGCAGCCGCCCGGCCGCGAAGGCGGCGGCCACGAAGAGCACGCCGAGGACGGCGAGGAGTCCGACGGCCGAGTAGCCCTGGAAGTAGTCGGCCGCGAGCCCGGTCCGTTCCGGCACGTCCGCTCCTCTCTTCCTGCCCCCGCGGGCGCCGATCCGGCGATCCGTACGCACGGGAGTCTAGGCCCTGGCGAATTCCGGGGGTCGGCCGTGTCGCGCCCGGGGTGGGGCTGCCCCCACCGCACACCACCCGCGTACCCCATGGTGCCGCGGGGTCGCGACCCGGCAGGCTGACACCATGACCACGCGCAGCGACCGGCCGTACCCGGCTGCCCCCTCCCCCACCGGGCCGTCCGGGCCCGCCGGAACCGGCCGGGCGGCCGGTACGCACAAGGCGGCCGGGGCGGGCGGACCGGCGGGAACCGGGCCCGGAGGGGCATTCGCCGAGGCGGTCGGCCGCGCCCGGCCGGAAGCGCCCGCGGGTCCCGCGGGGCGTGTCGGGTTCGGGGCCATCATGTGGAAGGAGGTCGTCCACCTCCTGCTGAACCTCCCGTCGTCGCTCCTCGCGTTCGTGTACGTGACGGTGGTGGTGTCCGTGGGCGCCGCGCTCTCCGTGACGGTCGTCGGGCTGCCGCTGCTGGCGGCCGGGCTGGCCGGGGCGCGGCTGGTCGGGCGGGTGGAGCGGGCGCGCGCCCGGGGCCTGCTGGGCGTCCGGGTCGACGAGCCGAGCCGCCCGCCGCGCCGGCCGGGCGGCGGGCCGGTGGCGGCGGTGTGGACGGCGCTGCGGGACGCGGTGGCGTGGCGGACGATGCTGTACGGGTTCGTGCGGCTGCCCTGGGGCGTGGTGACGTTCGCCGTGACGTTCGTGGCGCTGTTCGTGCTGTGGCCCGCGCTGCCGTACCTGGCGCGCGCCATGGCGAACGCCGACCGCGCGATGGTGCGGGGCCTGCTGGGCCCGTCGGACGAGTTGGAGCGGCGCGTCGCGGAGCTGGAGTCGGATCGGGGTGTGGTGGTGGACACCGCGGCCGCCGACCTGCGCCGCATCGAACGGGACCTGCACGACGGCGCGCAGGCCCGCCTGGTCGCCCTCGCCATGGACCTGGGCCTGGCCAAGGAGAAAGCCGCCGAAGACCCCCACGCCGCCACCCGCATGGTGGAAGAAGCCCACGACGAGGTGAAACTCGCCCTGCGCGAACTACGCGACCTCGCCCGCGGCATCCACCCCGCCATCCTCACCGACCGCGGCCTGGACGCCGCCCTGTCCGCCGTCGCCTCACGCTGCACCGTCCCCGTCACCGTCAACGCCGACCTGCCCACCCGACCCGCCCCCGCCATCGAGGGCATCGCCTACTTCACCGTCTCCGAACTCCTCCAGAACGTCTCCAAACACGCCCACGCCACCCACGCCACCGTCGACGTACGACGCACCGAAGACCGCCTCCTCATCCAGGTCACCGACGACGGACACGGCGGCGCCGACCCCACCACCGGCACCGGCCTCGCCGGACTCACCGAACGCCTCGACGCCGTCGACGGACTCCTCACCCTCCACTCCCCACCCGGCGGCCCCACCACCGCCACCGCCGAACTCCCCTGGCGGAGCCGGGCGGCGGACGCGCGGCGCTGAACGGTGCCGGACCCGGTCCGGCGCCGGATCCGATCCGGCGCCCGCTCCGGGGCGGCCGGCCACCCACCCGTACCGCTGCCGGCCCCGCACCGGAGCGGCCCCCACCGGAGCCGGCCCCCGCGAAGGACCGGCACCCGGCGTCCGGCACCCGGCCCACCGGCCGCACCGCACCACACTGCGACCCGCACCGCACCACCGGCCGCACCGCACCACACCCCGACCCGCACCGCACCGCGACCCGACCCGCACCACACCCCGACCCCACACCGCGACCCCGCGACCCCGCACCGACAGAAACGGAACCCCACCATGGCCCTGGCACACGGCTCCCGCACCGGCCGGCCGCGCGCGCCGCGCCTCCCCGCCGGGTCGGCCGCACCGTTCGCGGCGCACACCTGGCGGGCGTTCGGTCACCTGGTGGTCGGCCTCCCCCTGAGCCTGTGCTACTTCGTCCTGTCCGTGACGGTCCTCGCGGTCGGCACCGGACTGGTCGTCACGTTCGTCGGCGTACCCCTCCTGGCCCTGGGGCTGGCCGTGTGCCGGGGCATCGGCGCGGTCGAACGGGCCCGGGCCCGCGCCCTCCTCGGGGTGCGCGTCGACGCTCCGGAGCCGGCCCGTGCCAGGCCCGGCGCCCGGCTCGCGGACACCATGTGGGCGCTCCTCAAGAGCGGCGCCTCCTGGCGGCACCTGCTGTACACGCTGCTGCACATGCCGTGGGCGGTGATCGCGTTCTCCCTGGCGGTGACCGCCTGCACCGTCTCGTGGATGCTGCTCACGTACCCGCTGTGGCAGTGGGCGCTGCCCCTGAACGCCGGTGCGAGGGGCATCCAGCTCCCCGGGGACGGGACGCGCGGCCGCGTACTGGACTCGGCGGGCGAGCTGGCGGTGACCAGTCTCGTCGGGCTGGTCCTGGTGTACCTGGCGACCTGGCTGGTGCGGGCCCTGGCGGTCGTGGACGGCCTGTTCGTGCGGGGCCTGCTCGGGCCGTCCCGGCTGGCCACCCGGGTCGTCGAGCTGGAGTCGGATCGGGGTGTGGTGGTGGACACCGCGGCCGCCGACCTGCGCCGCATCGAACGGGACCTGCACGACGGCGCGCAGGCCCGCCTGGTCGCCCTCGCCATGGACCTGGGCCTGGCCAAGGAGAAAGCCGCCGAAGACCCCCACGCCGCCACCCGCATGGTGGAAGAAGCCCACGACGAGGTGAAACTCGCCCTGCGCGAACTACGCGACCTCGCCCGCGGCATCCACCCCGCCATCCTCACCGACCGCGGCCTGGACGCCGCCCTGTCCGCCGTCGCCTCACGCTGCACCGTCCCCGTCACCGTCAACGCCGACCTGCCCACCCGAGACGCTCAGCCATCGAGGGCATCGCCTACTTCACCGTCTCCGAACTCCTCCAGAACGTCTCCAAACACGCCCACGCCACCCACGCCACCGTCGACGTACGACGCACCGAAGACCGCCTCCTCATCCAGGTCACCGACGACGGACACGGCGGCGCCGACCCCACCACCGGCACCGGCCTCGCCGGACTTACCGAACGCCTCGACGCCGTCGACGGACTCCTCACCCTCCACTCCCCACCCGGCGGCCCCACCACCGCCACCGCCGAACTCCCCTGGCGCGCCTGAGAACGGCCGGGAACAGTTGAACGATCTCCGCGCGTACGGGCGGAGTTGCTGCGATCCTGGCAGGGGCGGCGGACGTCGCCGTCCGGAACCGAGATCGGAAGTGGGGGGCCGCGGGACCGTGGACGACAGGGTGCGGGTGGTCATCGCCGAGGACTCCGTGCTGCTCAGAGAGGGCCTGACCCGGCTGCTGACCGACCGGGGGCACGAGGTCGTCGCCGGCGTCGGGGACGCGGACGCCCTGTTGGAGGCCGTGGACGCGCTGGCCGCCGAGGGCGCCCCGCCGGACGTGGTCGTGGCGGACGTGCGGATGCCGCCGACCCACACCGACGAGGGGGTCAGGGCGGCCGTACGGCTCCGCGCGGACCACCCGGCCGTCGGGGTGCTGGTGCTGTCGCAGTACGTCGAGGAGCGGTACGCGACGGAACTGCTGGCCGACAGCGGCCGGGGCGTGGGCTACCTGCTGAAGGACCGGGTGGCGGACGTCCGCGAGTTCGTGGACGCGGTGGTGCGGGTCGCCCGGGGCGGTACGGCGCTCGACCCGGAGGTCGTGGCGCAGCTGCTGGGGCGGAGCCGCCGGCAGGACGTGCTGGCGGGGCTGACGCCGCGCGAGCGGGAGGTCCTCGGTCTGATGGCGGAGGGCCGGACGAACTCCGCGATCGCCAAGCAGCTCGTGGTGAGCGACGGGGCGGTCGAGAAGCACGTCGGCAACATCTTCCTGAAGCTGGGGCTCGCGCCGAGCGAGGGGGACCACCGCCGGGTCCTCGCCGTGCTGGCCCACGTGAACTCCTGAACCGCCGGCGGTGCCCCGGACCAGGACCGAGGACTGAGGACTGAGGGCCGAGGACCGAAGACCGAGCCGGGAGTGCCGCTCCGGTGGCGCACGGGGAGGGACGAAGCATGATGTTCCAGGACGAAAGCACATCCCAGGAGAACGTCCACTATCCGAGCTGTCCAGGGAAGGGGACCCTTACCGACGTAGGGTGGGCCTCGGGGCGTCCGGTCGTCCGGCCGTCTTCCGAGCGTTCTCCCGCCGACGGCGGGGTGACCCCTTGTCTCGAGGGAGGTCCAGTTCAGTGACCAGCCAGGTCAGTAGCCCGGCCGAGCAGACAGGCGAGGCGGTGCGCGGGGCCCGGACGGCCGACGGGGCGGCCGCCGGGGAGCAGCCCGGCACCCCGGTGCGGCGCGTCCCCGCGAAGGAGGTCCGCCGTCTGGACCGGGTGATCATCCGCTTCGCGGGCGACTCGGGTGACGGCATGCAGCTCACGGGTGACCGGTTCACGTCGGAGACGGCGTCGTTCGGCAACGACCTGTCGACGCTGCCGAACTTCCCCGCCGAGATCCGGGCGCCCGCCGGGACGCTGCCGGGCGTCTCGTCGTTCCAGTTGCACTTCGCCGACCACGACATCCTCACGCCCGGCGACGCGCCGAACGTGCTGGTCGCGATGAACCCGGCCGCGCTGAAGGCGAACATCGCGGACGTGCCGCGCGGCGGCGAGGTCATCGTCAACACGGACGAGTTCGCGAAGCGGGCCATGGCGAAGGTGGGCTACACGACCTCGCCGCTGGAGGACGGGTCGCTGGACGGCTACCGCGTCCACCCCGTGCCGCTGACGACCCTCACCGTCGAGGCGCTGAAGGACTTCGGCCTGTCCCGCAGGGAGGCGGAGCGGTCGAAGAACATGTTCGCGCTGGGCCTGCTGTCGTGGATGTACCACCGGCCGACGGAGGGCACCGAGCAGTTCCTGCGGAGGAAGTTCGCGAAGAAGCCGGAGATCGCGGAGGCGAACGTCGCCGCGTTCCGCGCGGGCTGGAACTTCGGCGAGACGACGGAGGACTTCGCCGTCTCCTACGAGGTCGCCCCCGCCACGTCGGCGTTCCCGCCCGGCACGTACCGGAACATCTCCGGGAACCTGGCCCTGTCGTACGGCCTGATCGCGGCCGCCGACCGGGCGGGCCTGCCGCTGTTCCTCGGCTCGTACCCGATCACCCCGGCCTCGGACATCCTGCACGAGCTGAGCCGGCACAAGAACTTCGGCGTGCGGACCTTCCAGGCGGAGGACGAGATCGCCGGCATCGGCGCGGCGCTGGGCGCGGCGTTCGGCGGTTCGCTGGCGGTGACGACCACCTCCGGGCCGGGCGTGGCGCTGAAGTCCGAGACGATCGGCCTGGCCGTCTCCCTGGAGCTGCCGCTGCTGATCGTCGACATCCAGCGCGGCGGCCCCTCCACGGGCCTGCCGACCAAGACCGAGCAGGCGGACCTGCTCCAGGCGATGTACGGGCGCAACGGCGAGGCCCCGGTGCCGGTGGTGGCGCCGCGCACCCCGGCGGACTGCTTCGACGCCGCCCTGGAGGCCGCGCGGATCGCCCTGGAGTACCGGACGCCGGTGTTCCTCCTCTCCGACGGGTACCTGGCGAACGGCTCCGAGCCGTGGCGCGTCCCGGACCCGGAGGACCTCCCCGACCTGGGCGTCGCCTTCGCGACGGGCCCGAACCACACTCTGGACGACGGCACGCGGGTCTTCTGGCCGTACAAGCGCGACCCCGAGACCCTGGCGCGGCCCTGGGCGCTGCCCGGCACGCCCGGCCTGGAACACCGGATCGGCGGCATCGAGAAGCAGGACGGCACGGGCAACATCTCGTACGACCCGGCCAACCACGACTTCATGGTCCGCACCCGCCAGGCCAAGGTCGACGGGATCGCCGTCCCGGACCTGGAGGTCGACGACCCGGACGGCACGGCGCGGACCCTGGTGCTCGGCTGGGGCTCCACCTACGGGCCGATCACCGCCGCCGTGCGCCGGCTGCGCGCCGGCGGCGAGGCGATCGCCCAGGCCCACCTGCGGCACCTCAACCCCTTCCCCGCCAACCTCGGCGAGGTCCTGGAGCGGTACGGGAACGTCGTCGTCCCCGAGATGAACCTCGGCCAGCTCGCCACCCTCATCCGCGCGAAGTACCTGGTCGACGCGCGCAGCCACACGCAGGTCAACGGCATGCCGTTCAAGGCGGAGCGGCTCGCCGAGGCACTCAAGGAGGCCGTCGATGCCCGGTGAAGCCCTGAAGCTGGTGCCCAAGGCCGCGGCCGAGCAGTCCATGAAGGACTTCAAGTCCGACCAGGAGGTCCGCTGGTGCCCCGGGTGCGGCGACTACGCGATCCTCGCCGCCGTCCAGGGCTTCATGCCCGAGCTGGGACTGGCGAGGGAGAACATCGTCTTCGTCTCCGGCATCGGCTGCTCCTCGCGCTTCCCGTACTACCTGAACACCTACGGGATGCACTCCATCCACGGCCGCGCCCCCGCCATCGCCACCGGTCTGTCCACCTCGCGCCGCGACCTGTCGGTCTGGGTCGTCACCGGTGACGGCGACGCGCTGTCCATCGGCGGCAACCACCTGATCCACGCCCTGCGGCGGAACGTCAACCTCAAGATCCTGCTGTTCAACAACCGGATCTACGGCCTGACCAAGGGCCAGTACTCGCCCACCTCCGAGGTCGGCAAGATCACCAAGTCCACGCCGATGGGCTCGCTGGACGCGCCGTTCAACCCGGTGTCGCTGGCGCTGGGCGCGGAGGCGACCTTCGTCGCCCGGACGGTCGACTCCGACCGCAGGCACCTCACCGAGGTCCTGCGGCAGGCCGCCGACCACCCCGGCACGGCGCTGGTGGAGATCTACCAGAACTGCAACATCTTCAACGACGGCGCCTTCGACGCGCTCAAGGACAAGGAGCGGGCCCAGGACGCGGTGATCCGGCTGGAGCACGGCCGTCCGATCCGCTTCGGCCCGGACGGGTCGAAGGGGGTCGTCCGCGACCCGGCGACGGGGGACCTGGAGGTCGTCGCCGTCACCCCGGAGAACGAGGCGCGGGTGCTGGTCCACGACGCGCACGCCGCTTCCCCGACCACGGCCTTCGCGCTCTCGCGGCTGGCCGACCCGGACACCCTGCACCACACGCCGATCGGTGTCCTGCGCAGCGTCCGGCGGCCGGTCTACGACACGCTGATGGCCGAGCAGCTCGACACCGCCGTGGAGCAGCGGGGCAAGGGCGACCTGGCCGCCCTGCTCGCCGGCGGCGACACCTGGACGGTCGTCGGCTGAGGCCGCCCCGGCCGTCCACCGCCCCGGCCCCGGACCCGTGCGGGTCCGGGGCCGGGGCGTTCCGCGGGGCGGGCGTCCCGTAGGGGCGGGGGCTGGCGCCCCGTAGGGGCGGCCCCCGGGACCTTCCGTACCCCGGATGTGCCGTACCCCGGACCTGCCCCGGCACCCGGCCCTGCGGTGCGCCCGGCCCCGGCCCCGGCGGGCCGCCCGGGGCGGTGGTCCCGCGGGCGCGCCCGTCCGGCACTGCCCCGACAGGGCATGTCATGACCGTATGGCGATACGGGCATGACAGACCGTCCCGTGCGGCGTTACCGTCGAGCGGACGACGTGGCGCGGGACGGCAACGCCCCGGACAGGAAGTGGAGCGGCCAGTGGCGGCCAGGAACGACGGCGGGGGCGGTCAGAGGACGGGACTCCTCTACGGGATCGGGGCCTACGGCATCTGGGGGCTCTTCCCCCTGTACTGGCCCCTGCTGGAGCCGTCGGGCGCGGTGGAGATCCTCGCCCACCGCATGGCCTGGTCGCTGGTGGCCGTGGCGCTCGCGCTGCTGGTCCTGCGGCGCTGGGCGTGGATACCCCCGCTGCTGCGGCAGCCGCGGAGACTGGCGCTCGTCGCGGCCGGGGCGGCGGTGATCACCCTGAACTGGGGCGTCTACATCTGGGCCGTGAACGCCGGCCACGTCGTCGAGTCGTCCCTCGGGTACTTCATCAACCCGCTGGTCACCATCACCATGGGCGTCGTCCTGCTGAAGGAGCGGCTGCGGCCGGTGCAGTGGGCGGCGGTCGGCGTCGCCTTCGCGGCGGTGGTCGTGCTGGCCGTCGGGTACGGCAGGCCGCCGTGGATCTCGCTGGTGCTGGCGTTCTCCTTCGCGACGTACGGGCTGGTGAAGAAGAAGGTCAACCTGGGCGGCCTGGAGTCGCTGGGCGCCGAGACGGCGGTCGTCTTCCTCCCGGCCGTCGGGTACCTCGTGTGGCTGGGCGCGCAGGGGTCCGCCACGTTCGGCACGGCGGGGGCGGGTCATACGGCGCTGCTCGTCTCGACGGGGCTGGTCACGGCGGTGCCGCTGGTGTGCTTCGGCGCGGCGGCGATCCGCGTGCCGCTGTCGACGCTGGGGCTGCTGCAGTACCTGGCGCCCGTCTTCCAGTTCCTGATGGGGGTGGTGTACTTCCGGGAGGCCATGCCGCCGGAGCGGTGGGCCGGGTTCGCGCTGGTGTGGCTGGCGTTGACGCTGCTCACCTGGGACGCCCTGCGCGGGGCGCGGCGCACGCGCAGGGCGCGCGCGGCCCTCGCCCGGACAGTGGCGGAGGCCGCCGCCCCGGAGGCCGCCGCCCNCNGGCCGCGGAC
>NZ_CP095474.1:1198919-1199399 GCF_023614315.1 Streptomyces sudanensis
CCCCCGCCCCTGAGCGGCCGGGCGGGCCGGCGCCGGGCCCCGCCGCGCGTCTTCGCCGCCGGTGCGTACACACGCTTGTGGGCGCGGGCCGACGCGCCCGACGCGCCCGGCCCGCACTCCCGGGCCGGCTTCCGGAAGGCGCACCCCCGGGCCGGCTTCCGGGGCGGAAGCCCGGCCGGGCGCGGTGGCGCTCCCCCGTCCGGCGACGGTGCGCGGCGCGTCACGGGTCCGGCGGGGCGCACGGCCCGCCCGGTGAGGCGGAACCGGCCGCCGTCCGCCATCCGGACGGCCCGTACGCCCCCTGCGTCCCCTGCGCCCCCCCTACGACCCGCGTGTCCGCGCCCCTTCGATCCCGCGCCCCGCATGAACCCCGCGCCCCGCGTGAACCGCGCGGCTCGCGCGTCGGGGAGCCCGAGTGCCGGGCCGGGCGGGCGCCGCTCCGGTGCGTCCGGGGCCGGAGGCGGCCGCCCGGCCCGGCAC
>NZ_CP095474.1:1199418-1266746 GCF_023614315.1 Streptomyces sudanensis
AATCTCGGATCCAACTTAAGCATCANGACAANANNGTANNNCGGNNATNCGNCTCCGGCNGNCCCGCCCGTCCTGCCCGCCCCGCCGTACGAGCGGGCCCGCCGGAGCCGGATCGCAAGGGCCGCCCGGCAGGACACCGGCGGGGCTCCGGTGCCGCATGAAACGCGTGGTCCGATCGTCCGACGACCCGTCACGAGGCACGGGAAAGGCGGGAGTTCTGCGCACAGTGCCCCCGATCCGTCCGGTATGCGGACTCCGATGACCGGAACAAACCCTTGACGCGCGAATGAATTGTCGCTGTACATTCAATCCCGCACGACGGGGCCGCCCGGCTGGGCTCGGAACACCGAGCACACCGGTCACGCACCACAGCTCCCCCGCGCCGCGACACCGCCGTCGCAAGGCGTCCCGCACGTTCCGTCACCATCCCCATCCCCACACGGAATCCGGAGCCCCCCACATGACGTCCCTCGCGTCCCCCATGCCCAGACGCACCGCCGCGGTCGCCGCCCTCGCCCTCGCGGGCCTGCTCGCCACGACCGCTCCCGCCGCCACCNNNNCNNCCGCCGCCCCCACCCAGGCCCGCACGGCGTCCGTCGGCGCGACCGCCGCGCCGGACATCTCGCTGACCAGCGTCAAGGGGCACCTCACCCAGCTCCAGTCGATCGCCACCGCCAACGGCGGCAACCGCGCCCACGGCCGCCCCGGCTACAAGGCGTCCATCGACTACGTGAAGGCCAAGCTCGACGCCGCCGGCTTCGTCACCACCGTCCAGTCGTTCACGTACAACGGCGCCACCGGCTACAACCTGATCGCCGACTGGCCGGGCGGCGACACCAACCAGGTCCTCATGGCCGGCGCCCACCTGGACTCCGTCTCCTCCGGGCCCGGCATCAACGACAACGGCTCCGGTTCCGCCGCGGTCCTGGAGACCGCGCTCGCCGTGTCCCGCGCCGGGCTCAAGCCCACCAAGCACCTGCGGTTCGCCTGGTGGGGTGCCGAGGAGCTGGGCCTCGTCGGCTCGAAGCACTACGTGGCGAACCTGCCGACCACCGAGCGCTCCAAGGTCAGCGGCTACATCAACTTCGACATGATCGCCTCGTCCAACGCGGGCTACTTCGTCTACGACGACGACCCGGTCATCGAGAAGACCTTCAAGGACTACTACGCCGGCATCGGCATCATCACGGAGGCCGACACCGAGGGCGACGGGCGTTCCGACCACGCTCCGTTCAAGAACGTCGGCATCCCCGTCGGCGGCGTGTTCACCGGCGCCAGCCGGACGAAGACCACCACGCAGGCACAGAGGTGGGGCGGCACGGCGGGGCAGCCCTTCGACCGCTGCTACCACTCGTCCTGCGACACGATGGCCAACCTCAACGAAACGGCGCTGGACCGCAACAGCGACGCCCTCGCGCACGCCGTGTGGACCCTGTCCGCCGGGACGGGCGAGCCGCCGACCGGCGGCACGTACCAGAACACCACCGACGTGGCGATCCCGGACGGCGGCACCGCCGTCACCTCCTCCGTCACCGTCGGCGACCGCACCGGCAACGCGTCCTCCGCGCTGAAGGTGGGCGTGGACATCGTCCACACCTGGCGCGGCGACCTGGTCGTCGACCTGGTCGCCCCGGACGGCACCGCGTACCGGCTGAAGAACGCCAGCAGCGGCGACTCGGCCGACAACGTCAAGGAGACCTACACCGTCGACGCGTCGAGCGAGACCGCGAACGGCGTCTGGAAGCTGCGCGTCCAGGACGTGTCGCGGTACGACACCGGCTACATCAACAGCTTCTCGCTGACCTTCTGAGCCGTCCGGCCCCGGCCCCCCGGGCCGAAGGCGGCTCCGGGCCGGGGTCCGTCGCGTCCATGCGACGGGCCCCGGCCCGCTTCCTGCCGTACGGGCTACCCCGCGGCCTTCTCGGCCGCCGCCACCAGGACCTTCTCGGTGACGGCACCGACGTACACCGTGCCGTCGTCCGTCATCAGGGCGTTGACCAGGCGGGTCTTGAAGACCATGCCGGACCCGAACTCGCCGGTGACCCGCTTGCCCAGACCGTCCAGGAACTGCTGCGCCTGGGCGGGCATCTCCTCGGCCCCGGCCTCGCCGGCCCCGGTCCCCCGGGACGCGTCCGCCGGGACGCCGCCGCCCGGCCCGGCCAGCTCGACGACCGTGGTCCAGCCCTCGCCCAGGACGTTGCGGGCCGGCTCGCCGCCCCCGCCCTCCAGGCCCTCGAGCTTCTTCTCCAGCGCCTCGCGGTCCTTCGCCTCCGGTCCGGCGGCCGGCCCGTCCCCCTCGACGACCTCGGCGCCCTTCGGGGGCGTGAACGTGAACGCCGACGCGTCCGGCTTGCCGAAGTCGACCCGGGTGAAGCCGACGTCGACCGCCGCGGCGCCGCCGCCGCTCGGCGTGAGCGTGAACTTCAGCGGCACGCCCTTCTCCGCGTCGACCGCGACCTTCACCGAACCGATGGTGGAACCGCTCTGCTCGGGCTTCACGACCAGCTGGTAGGCGTCGCGCCCGGCGACCCGCGCCGTGCCCTCGACGGTGACCGAGGTCGTCCCCTCGGCCGCCGCCAGCATCCGGGCCGCGAGCTCCTTCGGCGTGACCGGGGGCCGGTCGGCGCCGCCGGCGTCCCGGCCGTCCGCGCCGCGGCCCTCGTCCAGGCCCTTCTCGTGGCGGACCTCGCCGGACCGGCTGTCGTACGCCCACGCCTGGCCGCCGTTGCGCACGAGGGTGTACTCGCCGCCGCCGTCCCGGACGGTCAGCCGCTGCCGGTCCGGGCCGTCCGCCGCGACCTCCAGCGTGTGCGTGCCGGACGCGAGCCGCATCAGCTGCTCCTCGGCGGACTTCGCCTCGGCGGGGTCCCCGCCCATCAGGTCGCCGAGCCCGGCGAGGGACGGCAGGCCCAGGTCCGTGGTGGCCTTCAGCGTGCCGGACAGCCGCTGGGTGTCCGAAGCGGCGATCCTCTCGACGAGTTCCTGCGCGGTGATCTCCGGCAGGTCCGGGTCGCCGGAGGCGGCGAGCGCCGGGACGAGCCCGATGGTCGCCGCCGCCACTCCCGCCACCGCGACCGGGACCGCGTACCGCGCCACTGTCCGGCGCGCGGGTCGCGGGGTCTGTGCGTCGCTGTCGTTCGGTGCCATGTCTGCGCTACCTCCGTGGTCTGGTGTTCCCATTCCACCGAACCGGCGGCGCGAAAGCGTCAGACCACGGGATCAACCCGGCGTACCTCTCCGGGATGACCCCGTCTCAGGGTCCTCCCCCAGGAGGTCCCGCACGCCCCGCACCCGCAAGGGGCCCCGTACGCCCGGAGGTTCGTCCGGTGCGCGCACGGACGGGCCGGCACGTCCGCGGGAAGGTCCCGCGCGCCCGGGGCCTTCCCGTACGCGCCGGGGGACCCGCATCCGCGCCCCGTCCCCGTACCGCGCGGGCGGGCGCACCCGGTTCAGCGCGCCCGGTGCACCACGAGGTCGCACAGCTCGGCGAGCGCGGCCTTCGCGTACCCGTCCGGCAGCGGGGCCAGCATCGCCCGCGCCTCGTGCGCGTACCGGACCGTGTCGCGGCGGGCCATCTCCAGCGCGGGGTGGACGCGCAGCCGGCGCAGCACCTCGGCGTGCCTCGCGTCGTCCGTCAGGTCGCCTTCGAGGAGCCGGACCAGCTCCACGTCCTCGGCCCGGCCGTTCCGCTCCGCCAGCGCGCGCAGGTGGAGGACCGGCAGGGTGGCGATGCCCTCGCGCAGGTCGGTGCCCGGCGTCTTGCCGGACTCGTGGGAGTCCGAGGCGATGTCCAGGACGTCGTCGGCCAGCTGGAACGCCACGCCCAGCCGCTCGCCGTACTGCGTCAGGACCTCCGTGAACCGGTCCCCGGCACCCGCCATCATCGCGCCGAACCGGCCGGAGACGGCGACCAGCGAGCCGGTCTTGCCGGCGATGACGTCCAGGTAGTGCTCGACCGGGTCGCTCCCGTCCCGGGGCCCCGCGGTCTCCAGGATCTGCCCCGTGACCAGCCGCTCGAACGCCTCCGCCTGGACGCGCACCGCCTCGGGGCCGAGGTCCGCCAGGACGTGCGAGGCGCGCGAGAAGAGGAAGTCGCCCGTGAGGACGGCGACCGAGTTGCCCCAGCGCGTGTTGGCGCTGTCCACCCCGCGCCGCACGAGCGCCTCGTCCATCACGTCGTCGTGGTACAGCGTGGCCAGGTGGGTGAGCTCGACCACCACGGCCGCGGGGACGACGCCGGGCGCGTGCGGGTCGCCGAACTGCGCGGCGAGCATCACCAGGAGTGGCCGGAACCGCTTGCCGCCCGCCCGCACCAGGTGCTGCGCCGCCTCCGTGATGAACGGCACGTCGCTCTTGGTGGCGTCGAGCAGCCCGGCCTCGACGGCCGCCAGCCCGGTCTGGACATCGGCTTCGAGGGCCTGGTCCCGCACGCTCAGCCCGAACGGCCCGACTGCGGTCACGAGGGGGTCTCCTGTCTGCGGACGATCACACGGATTGCCGGTGTGTCGCTGGATTCACTCACGTCAGCGTATCCGGTCCGGTTTGGATCGCCGTGGGCGCCTTCCCGCCACCCCTGTCATGTCCGCGGTC
The DNA here is from genome assembly GCF_023614315.1 of Streptomyces sudanensis. NCBI lineage: Bacteria > Bacillati > Actinomycetota > Actinomycetes > Kitasatosporales > Streptomycetaceae > Streptomyces > Streptomyces sudanensis. The sequence goes on from NZ_CP095474.1 coordinate 1,204,009, forward strand.
TCCGGACATGGCCGAAACCCGCCTGTGGAAGGGGGTCGCCGCAGGCACCCCGGGCCCGCCCGGCAGGGGTGGGGGGGGGCTCCCGCCGCCGTCGGCGCCGGCTCCCTCCGGGTCCGGAGGCACCGCCTCCCGGGTCGCGGGGGCGGTGCCTCCGGACCCGGAGGTCCCGTGGGGCGCCGGTCGTGCCGGGCCCGTGGGGGCGCCAGCCCCTTTGCCGGACCGCGAGAGCACGACGGGGGGACCCATACGGGCTCCCCTCCCCGCCACCCGCTCCGGAGGACCCGCGGGCGGGCCGGGCGGCGGCGCCCGGCGCGGCCCGGGACCGGGCGGGCGCCCGGGACCCGCGGCGGCGCGCTCCCGGCCCGGCGGGACCGGCGTACGGAGGGGGTGACGGGAACCTCTCCGCACCGCGCCTGGGAGAAGCGCGCGCCCCGGCCGTAACGTGTCCCCTACACACGTGGAAAGCGAGGCAAGCACCGATGTCCGAGCAGCCCTCCCCGAGCCCGCTCGATCTGGCCGAAGGCGACCCCTTCGGCCCGCACAACCTCCCGTACGGGGTGTTCTCGACCGCCGCCGAGCCCGACCGCCGCAGGGTCGGCGTGCGGATCGGCGACCACGTCCTGGACGCCGGGGCCGCGGCGCACGCGCTCGGCTCGCCGTACGCCGGCCTGCTCGCCCAGCCCTCCCTCAACCCGCTGATGGCCGCGGGGCGCAGGGTGTGGCGCGACGTGCGCCGGGCGCTGACGGCGTGGCTGACGTCGCCCGCGCACCGCTCGGACGTCGAGCCGCTGCTGCACCCGCTGGACGCGGTGACGCTGCACCTGCCGTACGAGGTGGCCGACTACGTCGACTTCTACGCGAGCGAGCACCACGCGTCGAACGTGGGCCGCATCTTCCGCCCGGACGGCGAGCCGCTCACGCCCAACTGGAAGCACCTGCCGATCGGTTACCACGGCCGCTCCGGCACCGTCGTGGTCTCCGGCACCGACGTGGTGCGCCCCTCCGGGCAGCGCAAGGCCCCGGCCGACCCGGCGCCGGTCTTCGGGCCGTCCACGAAGCTGGACATCGAGGCGGAGGTCGGCTTCGTCGTCGGCACGCCGTCGGAGCACGGCCGCCCGGTCGCGCTCGGCGACTACCGCGAGCACGTCTTCGGCCTGACGCTCCTCAACGACTGGTCGGCGCGCGACATCCAGGCGTGGGAGTACGTGCCGCTGGGCCCGTTCCTCGGCAAGTCGTTCGCCACGTCGGTGTCGGCGTGGGTGACGCCGCTGGAGGCCCTGGACGCGGCCCGCGTGGAGCCCCCGGCCCGCGACTTCCCGCTGCTGCCGTACCTCGACGACTCGGGCGAGGACGAGCCGGGCGGCTACGAGCTGCACATCACCGTGAAGATCAACGGCGAGGTCGTCGCCGAGCCGCCGTTCTCCACCATGTACTGGACGGCCGCGCAGCAGCTGGCGCACATGACGGTCAACGGCGCGTCGCTGCGCACCGGCGACCTGTACGGCTCCGGCACGGTCAGCGGGCCCGAGGCCCACCAGCGCGGCTCCCTGCTGGAGCTGACCTGGAACGGGCGGGACGCGCTCGACCTGTCCACCGGGAAGCGGACGTTCCTGGAGGACGGCGACGAGGTCACGCTCACCGCGTGGGCGCCCGGCCCGGACGGGGCGAAGGTCGGCCTGGGCGAGGTCACCGGCCGGATCACGCCCGCCGTCTGACCCGCCGCACGCCCGAGGGGCCCGGCACCCGGTTCGGGGTGCCGGGCCCCTCGTCTCCCCGCGGGGACGCCGCGGCGGCCCGCCNTCNNCGNCNGGGCTTCCCCGCCCGGGCGGGGCCGGCGGACGGTCGTCCTTCCGGGTGCGGGCGGGGGTGTCGCCGCCGGGGGCCGCCGCCGCCCGCACCCGGTGGCCGACCCCGGGTGCGGGCGGCGGCGGCGCGGCACATGCTGCTGGGGGCGGGGCGGGGGGCCCGCCCGGATCCGGCGGGTGCCCGGAAGCACCCGCGTCCCGTCCCAGGAGGAGTACCGCATGAACCCGAGAGGTCCCCTGTCCGCCGTCGCCGTCGCCGCCCTGGTCCCCCTGGCGCTCCTGACGGGCCCGGCACCCGCGGCGGCCGCCCCCGGCGGCGACACCCCCGCCGCCGTGCTCGCCGACCTGATGACGGCGTACGGCGCGACGCAGAAGTACCACCGGGTCGAACGGGCCGTCGAGGACGGCTACCTGCCGCTGCGGGGCTGCGTCGCCCGCGCCGGCGAGGGCGGCATGGGCTACCACTACGTCAACAAGGCGTACAACAACACCACCGATCCGGCGAAGCCCGCCGCCCTGATGTACGAGAAGGCCGAGGACGGGACGCTGCGGCTGGTCGGTGTGGAGTGGTTCGTCGAGGACGCCGATCAGGACCCGGCGACCGACGACGACCGGCCGACGATGTTCGGCCAGCCCTTCCTCGGGCCGTCGGCCGGGGTGGAGGACGGCGTGAAGGTCCACTACGACCTGCACGTCTGGCTCCACAAGCCCAACCCGAAGGGGATGTTCCACGAGTGGAACCCCGATGTGCGCTGCGCCCCGGAGGGCTGATCCGCGGCCCGTCCCGCGGTGCCGCGCCCCTGCGGGGAGCACCCCCGGGGGCCGGGCCGCCCGCGCGGACGTGCCGGGTCCCCGGTCGCCGTCTCCGCGCCGGGCACCCGGCACGGCCGGCGCCGCCGCCCCGGTCGCGGCGTCCACCGCGCCCCGCACGTCCGGCGGCTCGACCCGGCCGGCGGTCCGGTCGGCGGTCCGGTCCGTGCCCGGCCGGCCGCCCGGTACGACGCCGGTACGGCCCCGGCGCAGCCCCGGTACGGCCCCGGTACGGCCCCGGTGCGGACCGCCCGGGACCACCCCGGTACCACTTCGGTACCACCCGAAGGGGTGACCCGCCCATGGCGCGGCCGGGCGGGTCGCCACCCCGACCCGCCCGGCCGTGCCGTGCCCGCCCCGTACGCCTGCGGGGCGGGCGGCTACCGGACGAACACCCCCGCCTGGCCCGCGAGGTCCAGGAAGTACTGGGGGGCGACGCCCAGCACCAGCGTCGCCGCGACGCCCACGCCGATCGCCGTCGTCGTCAGCGCCGACGGCACGGCCACGGTCGGGCCCTCCGGGTGCGGCTCGCTGAAGAACATCAGCACGATGACCCTGATGTAGAAGAACGCGGCGATCGCCGACGCGACGACGCCCACCACCACCAGCACGCCCGCGCCGCCCTCGGCCGCCGCCTTGAACACGGCGAACTTGCCGGAGAAGCCCGACGTCAGCGGAATCCCGGCGAGGGCCAGCAGGAACACCGCGAACACCGCCGCCACCAGGGGCGAGCGCCGCCCCAGGCCCGCCCACCTGGACAGGTGCGTCGCCTCGCCGCCCGCGTCCCGCACCAGCGTGACCACGGCGAACGCGCCGACGGTCACGAAGGAGTACGCCGCCAGGTAGAAGAGGGTGGACGACACCCCGGACGGCGTCGCGGCGATGACACCGGCGAGGATGAAGCCCGCGTGGGCGATCGACGAGTAGGCGAGGAGCCGCTTGATGTCGGTCTGCGTGATCGCGACGATCGCGCCGGCCAGCATCGTGACGATGGCGACGCCCCACATGACGGGCCGCCAGTCCCAGCGCAGCCCCGGCAGGACCACGTACAGCAGGCGCAGCATCGCACCGAACGCCGCGACCTTGGTGGCCGCCGCCATGAAGCCCGTGACCGGGGTCGGGGCGCCCTGGTAGACGTCCGGCGTCCACATGTGGAACGGCACGGCGCCCACCTTGAACAGCAGTCCCGCCATCACCAGCGCGAAGCCGAGGAGCAGCAGCACGTCGTCGCCCATGGTCGCCGCGAGCGCCGGGGAGACCGTGCCGGCCGAGCCCTCCACGACGTCCGCGATCCGGGCGTACGAGACGGAGCCCGCGTAGCCGTACAGCAGGGCGACGCCGAACAGCAGGAACGCGGAGGCGAACGCCCCGAGCAGGAAGTACTTGACCGCGGCCTCCTGCGACATCATCCGCTTGCGGCGGGCGACGGCGCACAGCAGGTACAGCGGCAGCGAGAGGACCTCCAGCGCGATGAAGAGCGTCAGCAGGTCGTTGGCGGCGGGGAAGACGAGCATGCCCGTGACGGCGAACAGCATCAGCGGGAACACCTCGGTGGTGGTGAACCCGGCCCTGACCGCGGCCTTCTCGTGGTCGCCGCCCGGCACGGCGGCGGCCTCGGCGGCGAACGAGTCGACGCGGTGGCCGTGGCGGGCCGGGTCGAGGCGCCGCTCGGCGAAGGTGAACACCGCGACGAGCGCGGTCAGCAGGATCGTGCCCTGGAGGAACAGCGCGGGGCCGTCCACCGCGACGGCGCCCATCGCGGAGATCCCCGCCCTCGTCGTGGCGTGCCCGGTCAGAGCGAGGCCGACGACCGCGGCGAACGCGCCGGCGAGCGCCGCGGCGCTGAGGAGCAGTTGCGCGTGGTACCGGGCGCGGCGCGGGACGACGGCCTCCACCAGGACGCCGAGGACCGCCGCGCCGACCACGACGAGGACCGGGGCGAGCTGGGCGTACTCGATCTTCGGGGCGGGGATCGCGCCGAGCGGTTCGGCGGCCGTCGTCCACAGGCCGTGGACGTGCATGGTGCTCACTTGGCCGCCTCCACATCGGGCCGGGGGTCCTTCTGCTGGACGTCGGACATGGTGTGCCGCACCGCCGGGTCGACGATCTCGGTGAGCGGCTTCGGGTAGACGCCGAGGAGGAGCAGCAGCGCGATCAGCGGCGTGATCACGGCCAGCTCGCGCGGCCTCAGATCGGGCATGGACCGGACCTCCTCCTTCACCGGACCGGTCATCGTCCGCTGGTACAGCACCAGCGTGTAGAGCGCGGCGAGCACGATGCCGGTGGTGGCGACGACGCCCGCGACCGGGTACCGGGCGAACGTGCCGACCAGGACCAGGAACTCGCTGACGAACGGCGCGAGGCCGGGCAGCGAGAGGGTGGCCAGGCCGCCGACGAGGAAGGTGCCCGCCAGGACCGGGGCGACCTTCTGCACGCCGCCGTAGTCCGCGATCAGGCGCGAGCCGCGCCGGGAGATCAGGAACCCGGCGACCAGCATCAGCGCGGCCGTCGAGATGCCGTGGTTGACCATGTAGAGCGTGGCGCCGCTCTGGCCCTGGCTGGTCATCGCGAAGATCCCCAGGATGATGAAGCCGAAGTGGGAGATCGACGCGTACGCGATCAGGCGCTTGATGTCCCGCTGGCCGACCGCGAGCAGCGCCCCGTAGACGATGCTGACCAGGGCCAGGATGACGATCGCGGGGGTGGCCCACTTCGACGCCTCGGGGAACAGGCCGAGGCAGAAGCGGAGCATCGCGAACGTGCCGACCTTGTCGACGACGGCCGTGAGGAGCACCGCGACGGGCGCCGTGGCCTCCCCCATCGCGTTGGGCAGCCAGGTGTGCAGCGGCCACAGCGGGGCCTTCACCGCGAACGCGAGGAAGAAGCCGAGGAACAGCAGCCGCTCCGTGCCGGTCGCCATGTCGAGTTCGCCGCTCGCGCGGGCGGCGGCGATCTCGGGGAGCGAGAAGTTCCCCGCGGCGACGTACAGGCCGATCACGGCGGCGAGCATGATCAGCCCGCCGGCGAGGTTGTAGAGGAGGAACTTCACCGCGGCGTACGACCGCTGGGCGGCCGCCTTCCCGTCGTCGCCCGCGTGGGCGCGGTCCCCGAAGCCGCCGATGAGGAAGTACATCGGGATGAGCATGGCCTCGAAGAGGATGTAGAAGAGGAAGACGTCGGTGGCCTCGAAGGAGAGGATCACCATCGCCTCGACCATGAGGATCAGCGCGAAGAAGCCCTGGGTGGGCCGCCACCGCTTCGACGGGGCCCCCTCGGGGCCTTCCCCGCCCGGGTGGGGCGGAGAGCTCGGGGAGGGGTCGGCGTCGTGCCACCCGGCGAGGACGACGAACGGCACCAGCAGGGCGGTGAGCGCGACCAGGGCCACGCCGATGCCGTCCACGCCGAGTTCGTACCGCACGCCGAAGTCCTCGATCCAGGCGTGCGACTCGGTGAGCTGGTACCGGTCGCCGGCCGGGTCGAAGCGGACCAGGACGGCCGCGGCGAGGGCGAGCGTGCCGAGCGAGAACAGCAGCGCCAGCCACTTGGCCGCGGTGCGCCGGGCGGCGGGCACGGCGGCGGTGGCGATGGCGCCGATCGCCGGGAGCGCCGCCGTGGCGGTCAGGAGGGGAAAGGACATCGCGGTCACACCGCCCTCATCAGCAGGGTCGCGGCGATCAGCACCGCAGCACCTCCGAACATCGAGACCGCATAGGAGCGGGCAAAGCCGTTCTGCAGCTTGCGCATCCGGGCGGAGAGGCCGCCCATCGCCGCCGCCGTGCCGTTGACGACGCCGTCGACGAGGGAGTGGTCGAGGTAGACGAGCGAGCGGGTGAGGTGTTCGCCGCCGCGCACCAGGACCACGTGGTTGACGTCGTCCTGAAGGAGGTCGCGGCGGGCCGCCCGGGTGAGCAGCGAGCCGCGCGGCGCGACCGCGGGCACCGGCCTGCGGCCGTACTGCGCGTACGCGGTGCCGGCGCCGATCAGTAGGACGGCGACCGTCGCCGCCGTGATGACGCCGGCGCCGATCGGCGGGTGGCCGTGCTCGAAGTCCGTGACCGGCGTGAGCCAGTCGACGAACGCGCCGTTCAGCGAGAACAGGCCGCCCGCGAAGACCGATCCGAAGGCCAGCAGGACCATCGGAACGGTCATGGACTTCGGGGACTCGTGCGGGTGCGGCATCTCACCGGGCGCCGCCTCGGCGCCGGGCTCCACGTCCGCCGTCCGCTCCGGGTCGGGGGCGGGCCGCCAGCGCTTCTCCCCGAAGAACGTCATGATCATCACGCGGGTCATGTAGTACGCGGTGAGGCCGGCGCCGAGCAGGGTGACCGCGCCGAGGATCCAGCCCTCGGTACCGCCCTTGGCGAACGCCGCCTCGATGATCCGGTCCTTGGACCAGAAGCCCGACAGGCCGGGGAAGCCGATGATCGCCAGGTAGCCCAGGCCGAACGTCGCGAACGTGACGGGCATGTACGTCCGCAGGCCGCCGTACCTGCGCATGTCGACCTCGTCGTTCATGCCGTGCATGACCGAGCCGGCGCCGAGGAACAGCCCGGCCTTGAAGAAGCCGTGCGTCACCAGGTGCATGATCGCGAAGGCGTAGCCGACCGGGCCGAGGCCCGCGGCGAGGATCATGTAGCCGATCTGGGACATCGTGGAGCCGGCGAGGGCCTTCTTGATGTCGTCCTTCGCGCAACCGACGATCGCACCGAACAGCAGCGTGACCGCGCCGACCACCACCACGGCGAGCTGCGCGTCCGGCGCCGCGTTGAAGATCGCGCCGGATCGGGTGATCAGGTACACGCCCGCCGTCACCATCGTCGCCGCGTGGATGAGCGCCGACACCGGGGTCGGGCCCTCCATCGCGTCGCCGAGCCAGGACTGCAGCGGCACCTGGGCGGACTTGCCGCACGCGGCAAGCAGCAGCATCAGCCCGATGGCCGTCAGCACGCCCTCGGAGGCCCCGTCGGCCGCGCCGAGCACCGGCTCGAAGGCGAACGTCCCGAAGGTGGTGAACATCAGCATGATCGCCACGGACAGGCCGATGTCGCCGACGCGGTTGACCAGGAACGCCTTTTTCGCGGCCGTCGCCGCGCTCGGCTTGTGCTGCCAGAAGCCGATCAGCAGGTACGAGGCGAGGCCCACGCCCTCCCAGCCGAAGTACAGCAGCAGGTAGTTGTCGGCGAGGACGAGCAGCAGCATCGCCGCGAGGAAGAGGTTGAGGTACCCGAAGAAGCGGCGGCGGCGCTCGTCGTGCTCCATGTACCCGATGGAGTAGACGTGGATCAGCGTGCCGACGCCGGTGATGAGCAGGACGAAGGTCATCGACAGCTGGTCCAGGTGGAAGGCGACGTCCGCCTGGAAGCCCTCGACCGGCACCCAGGCGAACAGCCGCTGGTGCAGGGCCCGGTCGCCGGCGTCCCTGCCCAGCATGTCGGCGAAGAGCACCGCGCCGACCACGAAGGAGGCGGCGGCCAGCAGCGTGCCGATCCAGTGCCCGTACCGGTCCAGGCGCCGGCCGCCGCACAGCAGGACGGCCGCTCCGAGCAGGGGCGCCGCGACGAGCGGCGCGATCAGGTTCTCCACGATTCAGCGACCCTTCACAGCTTCATCAGGCTGGCGTCGTCGACCGAGGCCGAGTGGCGGGCCCGGAACAGGGACACGATGATCGCCAGCCCGACCACGACCTCCGCGGCGGCGACGACCATCGTGAAGAAGGCGATGACCTGGCCGTCGAGGTTGCCGTGCATCCGGGAGAACGCGACCAGGGCCAGGTTGCAGGCGTTGAGCATCAGCTCCACGCACATGAACAGGATGATCGCGTTGCGCCTGACGAGCACCCCGGCCGCGCCGATGGTGAACAACAGGGCGGCGAGATACAGGTAGTTGACGGGATTCACTTGGCCGCCTCCTCTCCGTCCCGCCGGCGGCCCAGCCGCTCCTCGGCGCGCTGCTCCAGCGCCCGCAGGTCCTCCAGGGCCCGCGCCGAGACGTCGCGGACCTGGCCGCGCGCCCGCAGCGTGCGGTTCACGGTCAGCTCGGACGGGGTGCCGTCCGGCAGCAGGCCGGCGATGTCCACGGCGTTGTGCCGGGCGTACACGCCGGGTGCCGGCAGCGGCGGGAGCTGCGTGCCCTCGCGGACCCGCCGCTCCGACAGCTCCCGCTGCGTACGGGCCCGCTCGGTGCGCTCCCGGTGCGTCAGCACCATCGCGCCGACGGTGGCCGTGATGAGCAGCGCGCCCGTGATCTCGAAGGCGAAGACGTACCGGGTGAACAGCAGCGTCGCCAGGCCCTCGACGTTCCCGCCGGCGTTCGCCGCGCCCAGGCCCTCGAAGGTGTCCAGCGAGGCCCGGCCGATGCCGGCGGTCATCAGGGTGCCGAAGCCCAGCGCGCACAGCAGGGCCAGCCACCGCTGCCCCTTGATGGTCTCCTTCAGGGAGTCGGCGGCGGTCACGCCGACGAGCATCACCACGAAGAGGAAGAGCATCATGATCGCGCCCGTGTAGACGACGACCTGCACCACGCCCAGGAAGTACGCGCCGTTGGCGAGGTAGAAGACGGCCAGCACGACCATCGTCCCGGCCAGGCACAGCGCGCTGTGGACGGCCTTGCGCATCAGTACGGTGCACAGCGCGCCGATCACCGCGACCGTGCCGAGCACCCAGAACTGCACGGCCTCACCGGTCGAGGTGGTGTACGCGGCGGCCAGCGTGTTCGCGGTCATGCCCCGGCCACCTCCTCGGACGCGGGCTCGTTCCCGCCGAAGTCGGAGGCGGCCTCCTGCGGGGGCTGCTCGCCCCTGCTCCGCGCCACCTGGCGGACCGTGCCCGGCGCCGCCTCGTGGACCAGGCCCCGGTAGTAGTCCTGCTCGTCCATCCCGGGGTGGATGGCGTGGGGCGTGTCGACCATGCCCTCCCGCAGGCCCGCGAGGAGCTGCTCCTTGGTGTAGATGAGGTTCTCGCGGGAGCCGTCGGCGAGTTCGAACTCGTTGGTCATCGTCAGCGCCCGCGTCGGGCACGCCTCGATGCACAGCCCGCACAGGATGCAGCGGGCGTAGTTGATCTGGTAGACGCGGCCGTACCGTTCGCCGGGCGAGTACCGCTCCTCGTCGGTGTTGTCCGCGCCCTCCACGTAGATGGCGTCGGCGGGGCACGCCCAGGCGCACAGTTCGCAGCCGACGCACTTCTCCAGCCCGTCCGGATGGCGGTTGAGCTGGTGCCTGCCGTGGAAGCGGGGCGCCGTCGTCTTGGGCTGCTCCGGGTACTGCTCGGTCAGCCGCTTCTTGAACATGGCCTTGAAGGTCACGCCGAAGCCGGCCGCCGGGTTCTGGAAGGGGGTCCTCGGGGTGTCCCCCCGGGGCGACTCAGTGGGCACCGTCCGTCTCCTTTCCGTCACTCGCAGTATCCGCCGGGCCACTGACAACGAGCTCGCGCTCGCCGCGCGGCCGTCGCCTCGGTACCGGCGGCAGGGTCTGCCCGGGCAGCGGCGGCACCGGGAACCCGCCGGCCATCGGATCGAACTCGCCGGCCGCGGCGCCCTTCCCGGGCTCCTCGCCGGCCTTCGCCCTCCGGTCGCGGAACATGTCGGCGACGAAGGACACCAGCAGCACGCCCAGCACCGCGGCGGCGACGTACAGCACGATCGACTGGAACTCGACGTTCGCGTTGCGCAGGGCGCGCACGGTGGCGACGAGCATCAGCCACACGACCGAGACGGGGATGAGGACCTTCCAGCCGAGCTTCATCAACTGGTCGTAGCGGACGCGGGGCAGCGTGCCGCGCAGCCAGACGAAGAGGAACAGCAGGGCCACGACCTTGGCGACGAACCAGAGCATCGGCCACCAGCCGTGGTTGGCGCCCTCCCAGAACGTCGAGACCGGGTACGGGGCGCGCCAGCCGCCGAGGAAGAGCGTGACCGAGACGACCGAGACGGTGACCATGTTGATGTACTCGGCCAGCATGAACATCGCGAACTTGATGGAGCTGTACTCGGTGTTGAAGCCGCCGACCAGGTCGCCCTCGGACTCCGGCATGTCGAACGGCGCCCGGTTGGTCTCGCCGACCATCGTCACCAGGTAGATCAGGAACGACACCGGCAGCAGCACCACGAACCAGCGGTCCGCCTGCGCCTCCACGATCGCCGAGGTCGACATGGACCCGGAGTAGAGGAAGACCGAGGCGAAGGCCGCGCCCATCGCGATCTCGTACGAGATCATCTGCGCGCACGCGCGGAGCCCGCCGAGCAGCGGGTACGTCGAGCCGGACGACCAGCCGGCGAGGACGATGCCGTAGATGCCGACGGAGGCGACCGCGAGGATGTACAGCATCGCGATCGGCAGGTCGGTGAGCTGCATCGTGGTGCGGTGGCCGAGGATCGAGACCTCGTTGCCCGCCGGGCCGAAGGGGATCACCGCGATCGCCATGAACGCGGGGGCGGCGGCGACGATCGGGGCGAGGACGTAGACGACCCGGTCCGCCCGTTTGACGACGACGTCCTCCTTCAGCATCAGCTTGACGCCGTCCGCGAGGGACTGCAGGAGGCCCCAGGGGCCGTGCCGGTTGGGGCCGACGCGCAGCTGCATCCACGCGACGACCTTGCGCTCCATCACGATGGAGATCAGCACGGTGAGCATGAGGAAGGCGAAGCAGAAGACCGCCTTGACCACCACGAGCCACCAGGGGTCGCGGCCGAACATCGAGAGGTCCTCGGCCGCGAGGAGGGCCGGGTTCATGCGCGCACCTCCGACGGCTGCGTCGAGTCCGGTGAGGAGGGGGCCGCCGGGGCGATGCGGACCAGGCGGCCGGGGGCGGTGCCCAGGTCGGACAGGACGCCGCCGCCCGTCGAGCGGAGCGGCAGCCACACCACCCGGTCGGGCATCGGCGTCACCCGCAGCGGCAGCGTCACGGACCCGGCCGGGCCGGTCACCCGGAGCAGGCCGCCGTCCTCGACGCCGGTCTCCGCGGCCGTCGCGGGCGACAGGCGGGCGGGCGCGGCGTGCCGGGTGCCGGCGAGCGCCTCGTCGCCCTCCTGGAGGAGGCCCAGGTCGAGCAGCATCCGGTGGCCGGCCAGGACGGCCTCGCCCTCCCCGGCGCGGGGCAGCGGCAGCCGGGACTCGGCGGGGTCGTCGGCGCGTTCGCCGTCCCAGGCGCCGAGCCGGTCCATCTCGCGCCGCACGGCCCGCAGGCCCGGCAGGCCGAGGCGGTGGTGCCCGGGGGCGTCCCCGGCGTCGGCCACCGCGTCCGCGAGCATGTCCAGGACGCGCGCGTCGCCCGGCGGCAGCGCGCCCGTCGCGTGCTGGGGCTTCAGCGCCGCCTCGAACATCCGGACCCGTCCCTCCCAGTTGAGGAAGGTGCCGGCCTTCTCGGCGACCGCCGCGACCGGGAGGACCACGTCGGCCCGTTCGGTGACCTCGCCGGGCCGCAGTTCCAGCGACACGACGAACGCCGCGTCCAGCGCCTCGCGGGCGCGGTGCGGGTCCGGCAGGTCCGCCACGTCGACGCCGCCGACGAGCAGCGCGGCCAGTTCGCCGGTCGCGGCGGCCTCCAGCATCCGGCCGGTGTCGCGGCCGGGGCGGTGCGGCAGGTCCCGTACGCCCCACGCCGCCGCGACCTCCTCGCGGGCGCGCGGGTCGGTGGCGGGGCGCCCGCCGGGCAGCAGCGCCGGGAGGGCGCCCGCCCAGACCGCGCCCGGCTCGCCGGCCCGGCCTCGACNCCCACGCGAGGCGGGCGCCGGTGGCGGTGGCGGCGCGGGCGGCGGCGGTCAGCGCGCCCGGGACGGCGGCGAGGCGCTCGCCGACGAGGAGGACGGCGCCCTCCTCGCGCAGGGCCCGCGCCGCCGCGGCGCCCGGCTCGTCGAGGCCGGTGCCGGCCGCGAGGGCGTCCAGCCACTCGGTCTCCGTGCCGGGCGCGGCGGCCAGCAGCGTGCCGCCCGCCTTCTCCAGGCCGCGGGTGGCGTACGGGGCGACGGCGTACGTGCGCTGCCCGTGCCGGCGCCACGCCTTGCGCAGCCGCAGGAAGACGCCGGGCGCCTCCTCCTCGGCCTCCAGGCCGGCGAGGAGCACGGCGGGCGCCTTCTCCAGCGACCCGTAGGTGACGCCCCGCCCGTCGAGGTCCCGGCCGCGGCCGGCGACCCGGGCGGCCAGGAAGTCGGCCTCCTCGGCGCTGTGCGCACGCGCCCGGAAGTCGACGTCGTTCGTGCCGAGCACCACCCGCGCGAACTTGGCGTACGCGTAGGCGTCCTCCACGGTGAGCCGCCCGCCGGCCAGGACGCCGGTGCGGCCCTGGGCCAGGCCGCGCGCCGCCGCCTGGAGCGCCTCGGGCCAGGACGCGGGGTGCAGCGCCCCGTCGCCGTCGCGCACCAGGGGGGTGGTGAGGCGGTCGCGTGCCTGCGCGTACCGGAACGCGAAGCGCCCCTTGTCGCACAGCCACTCCTCGTTGACCTCCGGGTCGTTCGCGGCGAGCCGCCGCATGACCTTGCCGCGCCGGTGGTCGGTGCGGGTGGCGCAGCCGCTGGCGCAGTGCTCGCACACGGAGGGGCTGGAGACCAGGTCGAAGGGGCGGGAGCGGAACCGGTACGCGGCGGAGGTGAGCGCGCCGACGGGGCAGATCTGGATGGTGTTGCCGGAGAAGTACGACTCGAACGGGTCGCCCTCGCCGGTGCCGACCTGCTGGAGGGCGCCCCGCTCGACCAGCTCGATCATCGGGTCGCCCGCGATCTGGGTGGAGAAGCGGGTGCAGCGGGCGCACAGCACGCACCGCTCGCGGTCGAGGAGGACCTGCGTCGAGAGGGGGACGGGCTTGGCGTAGGTGCGCTTGCGCCCCTCGAAGCGGGAGTCGGCCTGCCCGTGCGACATCGCCTGGTTCTGCAGCGGGCACTCGCCGCCCTTGTCGCAGACGGGGCAGTCCAGGGGGTGGTTGATGAGCAGCAGCTCCATCACCCCGACCTGGGCCTTCTCCGCGACCTTCGAGGTGAGGTGGGTCTTCACCACCATCCCGTCGGTGCAGGTGATCGTGCAGGAGGCCATGGGCTTGCGCTGCCCCTCGACCTCGACGATGCACTGGCGGCAGGCGCCGGCCGGGTCGAGGAGGGGGTGGTCGCAGAACCGGGGGATCTCGATGCCGACCTGTTCGGCGGCCCGGATGACCAGCGTCCCCTTGGGGACGGACACCTCGATGCCGTCGATGGTCAGGGTGACCAGGTCCTCCGGGGGCACCGGGGCCGCCCCGCCGCCGGCGGGGTTCGATGCCACGACGGTCATGCCGTCACCTCCACGTGGTTGTCCGCCCAGGCGGTCGACCGGGCCGGGTCGAAGGGGCAGCCCGAGCCGTTGATGTGCTCCTCGTACTCCTCGCGGAAGTACTTCAGGGAGGAGAAGATCGGCGAGGCGGCGCCGTCGCCGAGGGCGCAGAACGACTTGCCGTTGATGTTGTCGGCGATGTCGGCGAGCTTGTCGAGGTCGGACGGCTTGCCCCGGCCGGCCTCGATGTCGCGCATGAGCTGCACCAGCCAGTACGTGCCCTCGCGGCAGGGGGTGCACTTGCCGCAGGACTCGTGCGCGTAGAACTCGGTCCAGCGGGTCACGGCCCGCACGACGCAGGTCGTCTCGTCGAAGCACTGGAGCGCCTTGGTGCCGAGCATGGACCCGGCGGCGCCGACGCCCTCGTAGTCGAGGGGCACGTCGAGGTGCTCGTCGGTGAACATCGGCGTGGACGAGCCGCCCGGCGTCCAGAACTTGAGCCGGTGGCCGGGCCGCATGCCGCCGCTCATGTCGAGGAGCTGGCGCAGGGTGATGCCGAGCGGGGCCTCGTACTGGCCGGGGGAGGCGACGTGCCCGCTCAGCGAGTACAGCGTGAAGCCGGGGGACTTCTCGCTGCCCATCGACCGGAACCACTCCTTGCCCCGGTGGAGGATGGCGGGGACCGACGCGATGGACTCGACGTTGTTGACGACGGTGGGGCAGGCGTACAGGCCGGCGACGGCGGGGAAGGGCGGGCGCAGCCGGGGCTGGCCGCGGCGGCCCTCCAGCGAGTCGAGCAGGGCGGTCTCCTCGCCGCAGATGTACGCGCCGGCACCGGCGTGCACGGTGACGTCCACGTCCAGCCCGCTGCCGAGGACGTCCCGGCCGAGGTAGCCCGCCTCGTACGCCTCGCGGACGGCCTCGTGGAGGCGGCGCAGGACGGGGACGACCTCGCCGCGCAGGTAGACGAAGGCGTGCGAGGACCTGATCGCGTGGCAGGCGATCACGATGCCCTCGATGAGGGAGTGCGGGTTGGCGAAGAGGAGGGGGATGTCCTTGCAGGTGCCGGGCTCCGACTCGTCCGCGTTCACGACGAGGTAGTGCGGCTTGCCGTCGCCCTGCGGGATGAACTGCCACTTCATCCCGGTGGGGAAGCCCGCGCCGCCCCGGCCGCGCAGGCCGGAGTCCTTGACGTACGCGATGACGTCGTCGGGGGCCATGGCGAGGGCCTTGCGCAGCCCCTCGTACCCGTCGTGGCGCCGGTAGGTGTCCAGGGTCCAGGAGCGGGGTTCGTCCCAGAAGGCCGACAGGACCGGTGAGAGGAGCTTCTCCGGACTGGTCTCCCCGATGGCGGGTGCCACGGTCATCCCTCCCCCTCCTCACCGACCGGGCCCGCCGGGTGGTCCGGGTCGGACGCGGAGGTCTGTTGCGGTGCGTCGTGCGAACTGGGGTGGCCGGCTCCCGGTGCGGGGCCCCGGCCGCGGCGGCCCTCCTCGGCCGTCCCGCCGCGCGGGTGGACGACGCGGGGCGGGGCGGTCTCGCCCTTGGCGAGCTTCAGGCCGACCAGGGAGGCCGGTCCGGCGCCGCCGCCGGCCTCGACCGCGCCGGGGCGCGGGTCGGGGAAGCCGGCGAGGATGCGGGCGGTCTCCCGGAACGTGCACAGGGGCGCGCCGCGGGTCGGGGTGACGGGCCGGCCGGCGCGCAGGTCGTCGACGAGGCGCTTGGCGCTCTCGGGCGTCTGGTCGTCGAAGAACTCCCAGTTGACCATCACGACGGGCGCGAAGTCGCAGGCCGCGTTGCACTCGATGTGTTCGAGGGTGACCTTGCCGTCGTCGGTGGTCTCCTGGTTCCCGACGCCGAGGTGCGCCTGGAGCTCCTCGAAGATCGCGTCGCCGCCCATGACGGCGCACAGCGTGTTGGTGCAGACGCCGACCTGGTAGTCGCCGCCCGGCCGGCGCCGGTACATCGAGTAGAAGGTGGCGACGGCGGTGACCTCGGCGGTGGTCAGTCCCAGCACCTCGGCGCAGAAGCGCATCCCGGTGCGGGTGACGTGGCCCTCCTCGGCCTGCACGAGGTGCAGCAGCGGCAGCAGCGCGGAGCGGGAGTCGGGGTAGCGGGCGATCACCTCCCGGGCGTCCGCTTCGAGCCGGGCGCGCACGTCGGCGGGGTAGTCGGGGGCGGGGAGCTCGGGCATGCCGAGACTCGTCGCGGTCGCGTCGGTCACCGGTCGACGCCTCCCATCACGGGGTCGATGGACGCGACGGCGACGATGACGTCGGCGACCTGGCCGCCTTCGCACATCGCCGCCACGGCCTGGAGGTTGGTGAAGGACGGGTCGCGGAAGTGGACCCGGTACGGGCGGGTGCCGCCGTCGGAGACGACGTGCGCGCCGAGCTCGCCCTTGGGGGACTCCACGGCGGCGTACGCCTGCCCCGGGGGGACCCGGAAGCCCTCGGTGACCAGCTTGAAGTGGTGGATCAGGGCCTCCATGGAGGTGCCCATGATCTTCTTGATGTGGTCGAGGGAGTTGCCGAGGCCGTCCGGTCCGAGGGCGAGCTGGGCGGGCCAGGCGATCTTCTTGTCGGCGACCATGACCGGGCCGGGGGCGAGCCGGTCGAGGCACTGCTCGACGATGCGCAGCGACTGCCGCATCTCCTCCAGCCGGATCAGGAACCGGCCGTAGGCGTCGCAGGTGTCGGCGGTCGGCACGTCGAAGTCGTACGTCTCGTAGCCGCAGTACGGCTCCGCGCGGCGCAGGTCGTGCGGGAGGCCGGTGGAGCGCAGGATCGGCCCGGTGACGCCGAGGGCCGTGCAGCCGGCGAGGTCCAGGTAGCCGATGTCCTGCATGCGGGCCTTGAAGATGGGGTTGCCGGTGGCGAGCTTGTCGTACTCCGGCAGGTTCTTGCGCATGGTCCTGACGAACTCGCGGATCTGCTCGACGGCGCCGGGCGGCAGGTCCTGGGCGAGGCCGCCGGGGCGGATGTACGCGTGGTTCATGCGCAGGCCGGTGATCAGCTCGTAGAGGTCCAGGATCATCTCGCGGTCCCGGAACCCGTAGATCATGATCGTGGTGGCGCCCAGCTCCATGCCGCCGGTGGCGATGCACACCAGGTGGGAGGAGAGCCGGTTCAGCTCCATGAGCAGGACCCGGATGACGGTGGCGCGGTCGGGGATCTGGTCCTCGATGCCGAGGAGCCTCTCCACGCCGAGGCAGTACGCCGTCTCGTTGAAGAACGGCGTCAGGTAGTCCATGCGCGTGACGAAGGTGGTGCCCTGCGTCCAGTTCCGGTACTCGAGGTTCTTCTCGATGCCGGTGTGGAGGTAGCCGATGCCGCAGCGGGCCTCGGTGACGGTCTCGCCGTCGATCTCCAGGATGAGCCGCAGCACGCCGTGGGTGGAGGGGTGCTGGGGGCCCATGTTGACGACGATCCGCTCGTCGTCGGCCGCGGCCGCGGACCGGGCGACCTCGTCCCAGTCGCCGCCGGTGACGGTGTAGACGGTGCCCTCGGTCGTCTCGCGGGGCTCGGCCGCGTCGGAGAGGGGGGCGTGTGGACTGGTCACGAGTACGACCTCCGCTGGTCCGGAGCCGGGATCCGGGCGCCCTTGTACTCGACGGGGATGCCGCCGAGGGGGTAGTCCTTGCGTTGGGGGAAGCCCTGCCAGTCGTCCGGCATCATGATCCGGGTGAGGGCGGGGTGGCCGTCGAAGACCAGCCCGAAGAAGTCGTACGTCTCGCGTTCGTGCCAGTCGTTGGTCGGGTACACGGAGACGAGCGACGGGACGTGCGGGTCGCCGTCGGGCACGCCGACCTCCAGGCGCAGGCGCCGCCCGTGGGTGAGCGAGCGCAGGTGGTACACCGCGTGCAGTTCGCGGCCCTTGTCGCCCGGGTAGTGGACGCCGCTGACGCCGAGGCACATCTCGAAGCGGAGGGCGGGGTCGTCGCGCAGGGTGCGGGCGACGCGGACCAGGTGCTCGCGCGCGATGTGGAAGGTCAGCTCGCCCCGGTCGACCACCGTCTTCTCGATGGCGTTCTCCGGGACGATCCCCTGCTCCTCCAGGGCGCCCTCCAGTTCGTCGGCGACCTCGTCGAAGTAGCCGCCGTAGGGCCGGGTGGCCGGGCCGGGGAGGCGGATCGGGCGGACGAGGCCGCCGTAGCCGGAGGTGTCCTGGCCGTCGGCGGCCCCGAACATGCCGCGCTGGACGCGGATCTCCTCGCCGTGGTCGCCGCGCCGGCCGGGGAGGTTCTGCGCGCCGATCTCCCTGTCGGGGTTCGGCCCGCTCGGCTGGTCGGTCATCGGAGCAGCCCCTTCATCTCGATCGTCGGGAGGGCCTTGAGCGCCGCCTCCTCCGCCTCGCGGGCCGCTTCGCGCGCGTTGACGCCGAGCTTGGACGTCCGGATCTTGTCGTGGAGCTTGAGGATCGCGTCCAGCAGCATCTCGGGGCGGGGCGGGCAGCCGGGCAGGTAGATGTCGACCGGTACGACGTGGTCGACGCCCTGCACGATCGCGTAGTTGTTGAACATGCCTCCGGAGGAGGCGCAGACGCCCATGGAGATCACCCACTTCGGGTCGGGCATCTGGTCGTAGACCTGGCGCAGGACCGGGGCCATCTTCTGGCTGACCCGGCCGGCCACGATCATCAGGTCGGCCTGGCGCGGGGAGCCGCGGAAGACCTCCATCCCGAACCGGGCCAGGTCGTACCGCCCGGCGCCGGTGGTCATCATCTCGATGGCGCAGCAGGCGAGGCCGAAGGTCGCGGGGAAGAGGGACGACTTGCGCACCCATCCCACGGCCTGCTCGACCGTCGTCAGCAGGAATCCGCTCGGCAGCTTCTCTTCGAGTCCCATGACTGTGCCCTTCAGCCCCTCAGTCCCATTCCAGACCGCCGCGCCGCCACACGTAGGCGTAGGCGACGAAGACCGTGAGCACGAAGAGGAGCATCTCCACGAGCCCGAAAAGCCCCAGGGCGTCGAAGGTGACGGCCCAGGGGTAGAGGAAGACGATCTCGATGTCGAAGACGATGAAGAGCATCGCCGTCAGGTAGTACTTGATCGGGAAGCGGCCGCCTCCGGCCGGCGTCGGGGTCGGCTCGATGCCGCACTCGTACGCCTCGAGCTTCGCCCGGTTGTACTTCCTCGGGCCGATGAGCGTGGCCATCACCACGGAGAAGATCGCAAACGCTGCCCCGAGGGCGCCGAGCACGAGGATGGGCGTGTACGCATTCACGCTCCTCGCTCCTTCCAGTCGTCCTTGACCGTTGGACCGCGACGGGCGTCCGCTCCCCGCCTCGGAGGGGTTCCGGGGGGTCTGGGGACCCCCCGGAAGATCGCTTCTATGTGAGGCAGTTCACAAGCCCGACTGCAACGCATCCTATGCCCGTCGTTCTGTGATCTGCGACACGGGGTACGGCAACGACTTTGTGATCTACGCCACCTGTCGAACGATCATCAAGCCGGATGAACGTCGATCTTCACACCACGGGTGACGAACTAGCCACGATATGTGACAACCCCATCGGTTTCCGCTGGTCGGAGCGGGCTTGCACTATCAAATTCTGGCCACTACAGGCAAATTCGACTGCGAGAAAGTTAAGTGATAAAGGAACTTGCCTCACTTGCGCGGGGCCCGGGGGCGCAGGCGGCCACCCCGCCCACACGGGGGTGCCGACCGCGAGCGGCGACCTCCCGGACGTGACCTGCGCCACTCGCCGCAGGCCGCCGGAAAAGAGGGATTGGCCAACGGCATCAACCGGTGGTAGGTCAAGGGCAATTCGGGCGTTTCGCGGAAAACCCATGATCACGGGCATGATCACGGAGGCCCGAAATGTCCGTTACGGCGTCAGTAAAGAACCCTGGGAACCGGATTCGGCGCCCCGTCGGGGCAACTGTGGCGCAACACACGCCCCTTGAAGGACAAGGGTCCGGCCTGATAGCGGTTGTCCTCATGTCCCACACCGCTCACATACCCAGCCACCGGAAGCCGCGCCGCAGCTCCTCGAAGCTCGCGCTGCGTGCCGGAGTCGCCGGCGGCGTCCTCAGCACCATCGCGGTGGCCGCGTCGCCGGCCCAGGCCGAGCCGGTGACCGAGACCCTCGAAATGCCCGCGCTCACCGACATGGACCTCTCGGGCGCGCTGTCCACCGCCGTCGCCGCCTCCGCCGAGGCGACCGAGCAGGACGCCCTCGCCCAGGACCTGCGGGCGCAGGAGGACGCGGCGGCCACCAAGGCCGCGAAGGACGCCAAGCGGGCCAAGGCCGAGGCGGAGCGCAAGGCCGAGGCCGAGCGCAAGGCGAAGGAGGCCGAGGAGAAGGCCCGCGCCGAGGCCCGGGAGCGCGCCTCCCGCGACGCCGCCGAGCGCACCTCGCTGTCCACGCAGTCCCACGGCGACGACAACGACGGCGGCGGCTCGCAGGCCGACACCCCGTCGGTGAGCGCCCCGGCGAGCGGTTCGGCCGCCGCCATCGTCGCCTTCGCCCGCGCGCAGGTCGGCGACGCGTACGTCATGGGCGCCACCGGCCCCAACGCCTGGGACTGCTCCGGCCTCGTCCAGGCCGCCTACCGCCAGGCGGGCATCGACCTGCCGCGCGTCTCCGGCTCCCAGTCGAGCATGGGCACCTCCGTCTCCCTGGGCGACCTCCAGCCGGGCGACATCCTCTACTGGGGCAGCCGCAGCGGCTCGTACCACGTCGCCGTGTACGTCGGCGGCGGCATGTACGTCGGCGCGCAGAACCCCAGCACCGGCGTCGTCGAGCGCTCCCTGGACTGGGACCGGCCCTCCGGCGCCGTCCGCATCCTCTGACGCGCCCGCACCGCGCCCGAAGGGCCGCCGCTCCCCCCGCCCGGGTGGGAGCGGCGGCCCTCGCCGTTCGTGGGGGGGACCGTTTGCCCCTCCCCCGGCACGAGTCCGGCGACAGGGCCCGTGTGATCGACAGGACGAACAGCAAGGCACTCACGACAAGGGCCGACACCCCCGGGACGCACGGTCGTCGGACATCACGCGACGACGCTCCCCTCGGGGCTCCCCTCATGACCCCTCGTGGTCGACGAGCGTGAAGCAGACCGCTTTCGTACGGCCGTCCAGGACCCGGACGCCCCAGTCCTCGGCGAGGGAGTCGACCAGCAGCAGGCCCCGTCCGTGCTCCTCGCCCGTGTACCGGTCGGAGGTGGCGGGCCGCGGCAACTCGCCGGGCCTGTCGTCGTGCACGAGCACGGTCGTCCGCCGGTCCGCGAGCGCCACCTCGACGGTGATCGACGGGGTGCGGCCGTACCGGTGGGCGTTGGTGACCACCTCGGACGTGCAGAGCCGGGCCGGCTCGACGAGCCGGGGAAGGTTCGCGGTCCGCAGGACCAGGACCACCCAGTCCCGGGCGATCCCCGGCGTGGTCGGCAGGTTCGGGGCCGTGAGCCGGTAGCGCGCACCCCCCGGCGGCGGCTCGGAGAGCAGTAAGGCTGCGGTCCTCATGTCGTCGTCTCCCAACGTGATTTCGTGTTCGCGCCGCCGCCCCACCGTGGCTCGGTCGCCCGGCGCACGACGCCCCGAAGGGCGCACGCCGGCGACTGCACTGCGGGATTACGGGCGTACTGCGCGGTGCCGAGAAGACAGTAGCTTGCCCGTACCACTAGTGATACCTAGTTGGATAAATGGTGTAACGAAGTGGATCCCTGTGGGGACACGGGCCACACTGAAACCCGACAGGAGGGGAACCCATGCCACCCAGGAAGGCCCCGACCGCGCGGCAGCGTCGCCTCGGTTCGGAGCTGCGCAAGCTCAGGGAGCACGCCGGTCTGTCGCTCGTCGAGGCGGGAGCGCTGCTCAGCACCGACCGAACCAGCATCAGCAACACCGAGTCGGGCCGTTTCGGTGTGAGCGCCGACCGCGTGCGCACCTGGGCGAGCCTGTACGGATGCCCGGACGAGAAATACGTCGAGGCGCTCGCGAACATGGCCGAAGAACGCGGAAAGGGATGGTGGGAGGATTACCGGGACGACCTTTCCGCCGGTGCGCTCGACCTGGCCGAACTGGAGCACCACGCCCGTGCGCTCCGCGCCGTACAGATCATGCACATACCCGGCCTGCTCCAGACCGAGGACTACGCCCGGGCCGTTTTCGAGGAAGCCGTTCCGCCGCTCAGCCCGATGGCCCTTCGGCGACGACTCTCGCACCGCCTGAAACGCCGCGACGTACTCGACCGCCCGAACCCGCCGAACTGCATCTTCCTGGTCCACGAAGCCGCACTGCGCATGACCTTCGGCGGCCCCGAGACCACCCGGTCCCAGCTCGACTACCTGCTGGAGCAGTCCGAACGGGACAACGTGACCGTACGCGTCATCCCGTTCCACGTCGGGGGTTTCCCGAACGCCGGAAGCTCGACGCTCTACGCGTACGGGGCGGTGCCCCAACTCGACACCGTGCAGACGGACACACCGCACGGCCCCGCGTTCCTGGACGCGGAGACGCGTCTCGCCAACTACCGTGCCGTCCTCGACCGGACCGAGGAGAAATCACTCGGCCCTGAACGGACGCGCGACTTTATCCGTGAAATCACCCAACAGACATGAAGGCGTGGGAGCAGTGGAAATAAACTGGCAGAAGTCCTCCTACTCGACGGACTCCGAAGGCAACTGTCTGGAACTCGCCGAGCACGGCGGCGAGATACTTATGCGTGAAAGCGACAACCCTGACGTGGTGGTGCGCACGAGCCGCGAGAAGCTGCTCGCCTTCCTCCTGGGCGCCAAGAAGGGCGAGTTCGACCACCTCGTGAACTAGCCCCGCTCCGTAGTACTGATGCCCCCGACCCCGGCGGCCAGGACGATCCGCCGGGTGCGGGCCGGAGTGCGCGCCCTCGCCGCGACCCTCCCCCGGAAGAACGGAACCGCGCGTTCGAGTGGGCCAACAGCGGCGGTCGCCCGCACGCGGTCGCCGCACCGCACCGCCACGAACCGTGCGGCTTCCCGCTCGGCGCCGCCCCGCTCCGGGCGGAGTGGCCGATCCGGCCGCTCCCCCGCTTCCCCGTACCCGATCACCACCTGCTGCCCGTCTCGTCGCAGGGGGCGGTGCCCTCCCTTTCCAGGGGTCGGCACGCGCCGTACGCATGCCCGGCCGAGTACGAACGTGCTCAACCACGAGCGTGACAAGGCTTCTTGACCTGAAGCGTGATCGAGGTCCTAGCGTTTCGCCCACCCGACCGCCTGACGATGGGAAGCACGCTCATGATCCTCGTGACCGGGGCCACCGGAAACACGGGCAGCGCCCTGCTGGAGGAGTTGCACGCATGCGGTGCCGGGCCGCTGAGAGGACTCACCCGCGATACCGCACGGGCCGTCTTCCCCGAGGGGGTCGAGGCCGTGGAGGGCGACTTCACGGAACCCGCGTCGTTGAAGCCGACCCTGGAAGGGGTGCGCTCGCTGTTCCTCGTGTCGCGTCTGGGCCCGGACACCGACGTCCTCGAAGCCGCCCGGCAGGCGGGCGTGGAACACGTCGTGCTGGTGTCCTCCATCACCGTTCAGACCCACCCACACCTCGGCCCCGCCGCTGAGAACCTGGCGGTGGAGCAGCTGCTCAAGGCGACCGGCATGGCCTGGACGATCCTGCGGCCGACACAGTTCGCGTCGAACGCCCTGATGTGGGCGGACGCCATCCGCGCCGGGGAGACCGTTTACGCGCCGTACGCGGACACCGCGCTGCCGACCATCCACCCTGCGGACATCGCGGCGGTGGCGCGTGTGGCGCTGACCGAGCCCGGCCACCGCGGACGTACGTACGCCCTGACCGGCCCGGAGCCGGTGAGCGCCCGGCAGCAGGTCGAGGCCATCGCGGCGGCGCTGGGCCGGGAGGTTCCCTTCGCCGAGGTCAGCCGGCAACAGGCCCGCGCACCCCTGGCCGCGGCCCTCGGGCCGGAGGTCGCGGACGCGGTGCTCGATGTCACCGGTGGAGACGTGAACCACGAGCTGCTGACGGTGCGCGACACGGTCCACCGGGTCACCGGCACACCCGCCCGCCCGTTCCGGCAGTGGGCCGCGGAGAACGCCGACGCCTTCCGCTGAGGCGTCCGGGGTCGGGCCCGTTCAGCCGTACTCGGGTGCGTCTTTCGGCAGTACGCCGACACCGGTTTCCGCGCTGGGCATGCATGCCGGTACGGCCCCTCTCCCGTGGAGTCCGCTGGACGAACGGCTTGTCGTCGATGTCACCGGCGGTTGCCGAGCGTTTCGGACCGTGACCGATCCAGGCCGTCAGCGTCGGCGAAGCAGTACGAGGAAGACGAGGATGGAAACCGCGGCGGCGGCCGTCCAGGCGGTGGGGCCGTCGTCCCAGGCGACCACGGACGCGGCAGTGGTCAGGACCGCGTTGAAGCCTGCGATTCCCAGGGCGGATCCGGCTGTTCGACTGTCGTCGTTCATGTGCGTTCCCTGCTGTGGGCGTTCACCGCTGCGGTCGGAAGCGACCCTAGGAAGGAGATGGGGGCCTCTCAAGTAGCCGCCGGGGCTTCGTGCCGGTTTCCGGACACGTCAAAGCGACGTCGTGGCGCCCGGATTCGCCATCGGGGTGGCCGATCGAGTGGTCGGCAACGCCATGTGCTCCCCAGGAACGGTTACCGAGGAGGGAGCCGACCCCGGTTCACTCGTAACGCAAGCTCAGCGACTCCCGTTCGGCTTCCTCGATCTGGTCGACGGTCAGGCCCGGCAGGTTCAGTTGAGCCAGTGTCACCTCGGCGCTGGTCGGCTGGGCGTCGGCGGGAACCCACCGCTCCGGTTGCCAGGCGTTGGCGCGCATCAGTGACTTCGGACAGTGCGGATAGACCTGTTCGACCTGCACCACGATCGCCGTGACCGGCGGTTTTCCGACGGAAGTGAGTCGGGCGAGCAGCTCCGGACGCGCCGAAACGCAGGCGCGGCCGTTGACGCGCAGCGTGGTAGGGCGGCCGGGGATGAGGAAGAGCAGTCCGACGTGTCCGGTCTGCAGTACGTTGTGGAGGGTGTCGAGCCGCTTGTTGCCGGTCGCGTCGGGGATCGCCAAGGTCCGCTCGTCCAACACCGAGACGAACCCGGCCGGGCCGCCACGCGGTGTCACGTCAGCCCGGCCCCCGGCGTCCGCACTGCCGATGAACACCAGCGAGGAACAGCCGATCAGCGCCCGGGCCTCCCCGGTCAGGCGGTCGATCTCCTTGCGGAGCGAGTTCGGGTTCGGCTGCGGGTAGAGCTCGCGCAGTTGGTTCGGGCTGGTGAGGGCATCCGCCCGAAGGGACTCGAAGAGCAGGTCGGTGGCCCCGGTGTCGATCGTCATACGGCCGACCCTAGAAGACGGCCAGGTCGGGGTACGGGTCGTTGTGCGGCCTCGCCTGCGCTGACCGGTCACTCTCCCCCGGCGCACGCGGAAGAACGCGACGGTGCGATGCCGGGCCGTACCGGGGCCGAATCGCCGACGGGGCCATGACCGTTCCCGGTAGCGTCGACGGTCGTACCAGTCCTCGTGCCATGCACGCGGACTTCGTAGTCATCGGCCCCCGAAGAGAACACGGAGCACCACTCGTGCGGGACACCTGGGACACCGTCGAACGGCTCGTCGCATGGCTCGACGAGAAGGGCGCCGCACCCGCCGGCACCGCTCCGCTCCTGCGCGTGCTGAAGATCGTCGAGGAGGCCGGAGAGGTCGCCGAGGCCGTCCACGGCGTGTACGGGACCAACCCCCGTAAGGGCGACAGCCACACCTGGGACGACGTACGGGCCGAACTGTGCGACGTCATCCTCACGGGCATGGTCGCCCTGAGGACTCTCACGCCCGACGCCGGCAAGGAGTTCGCCGAGCATGTCGGTCGGGTCGCCGACCGCTCGCTCGGCGCCTGACCGCGACAAGAATTCACCACGGGACGAATTCACCGTGGCACGGATCCACCATGGCACGGATCCACCGCGGTATGGATTCACCGCGGCACGGATCCACCGCTGCGTGAATCCGGCTGCCGGGCCGACGGGCTCCGGTGGGCGGCTCGTGCCCGCGGCCCGGAAATCCGCCGCCCCGGCGCGAAGGGGTTCGCGCCGTGGGTGCGGCGGGTGCCGCGGGCGTGTGGCGGCCGGTTCACCGCCGTACCCGCGGGCGGTCAGGAACCCGGAACGGTCGGGAACCCGGGCGGTCGGGAACCCGGGCGGTCAGGAGCGCGGGGCGATCTTCGACAGGCCGTTGATGATCCGGTCCATGGCGTCGCCGCCGGTCGGGTCGGTGAGGTTGGCGAGCATCTTCAGCGTGAAGCGCATCAGCACCGGGTGCGTCAGGCCGCGCTGCGTCGCGAGCTGCATGACCTTCGGGTTGCCGATCAGCTTCACGAAGGCGCGGCCCAGCGTGTAGTAGCCGCCGTAGGCGTCCTTGAGGGCCTGCGGATAGGCGTGGAGGGCCTGTTCCCGCCGGGCGTCCGTGGAGCGGGCGTGCGCCTGGACGATCACGTCGGCGGCGAGCTGCCCGGACTCCATGGCGTACGCGATGCCCTCGCCGTTGAACGGGTTGACCATGCCGCCCGCGTCGCCGACGAGCAGCAGCCCGCGCGTGTAGTGCGGCTTGCGGTTGAACGCCATCGGCAGGGCGGCGCCGCGGATCGGCGTCGTCATGTTCTCCGGCGTGAAGCCCCAGTCCTCCGGCACGGACGCGCACCACGCCTTGAGGACCTCGCGCCAGTCCAGCTCGCGGAAGGCGGAGGACGAGTTGAGGATGCCCAGGCCGACGTTGGACGTGCCGTCGCCCATGCCGAAGATCCAGCCGTAGCCGGGCAACAGGCGGTCCGGGCCGGGGCCGCGGCGGTCCCACAGCTCCAGCCAGGACTCCAGGTAGTCGTCGTCGTGGCGGGGCGTCGTGAAGTACGTGCGGACGGCGACGCCCATCGGCCGGTCCTCGCGCCGGTGCAGCCCCATCGCGAGGGACAGGCGGCTGGAGTTGCCGTCGGCGGCGACGACGAGCGGGGCACGGAACGTGACCGGCGTCCTCTCCTCGCCCAGCTTGGCGCGGACGCCGGTGATCCGGCCGGTGCGGGGGTCGGTGACCGGTTCCCCGACGTTGCACCGCTCGTACAGCCGCGCCCCGGCCTTCTGCGCCTGCCGGGCGAGCAGTTCGTCGAAGTCGTCGCGCTTGCGGACCAGCCCGTAGTCCGGGTACGTGGCCAACTCGGGCCAGTCGAGCTGGAGTCGGACGCCGCCGCCGATGATGCGCAGGCCCTTGTTGCGCGACCAGCCGGCCTCCTCGGAGACGTCGATCCCCATGGCGACGAGCTGCTTGGTGGCGCGGGGGGTGAGCCCGTCGCCGCACACCTTCTCGCGGGGGAAGGCGGTCTTCTCCAGCAGCAGGACGTCGAGGCCGGCCTTCGCCAGGTGGTACGCGGTGGTGGAGCCCGCCGGGCCCGCCCCGACGACGATCACGTCCGCGGTGTGTTCGGAGAGGGTCTCGGTCACGGCGAGTTCTCCCGGGCTCGAAAGGGCGTGCCGAAAGCACTGGACGTGGGCAGTCTATGGGGACCTGCCGTCCACCGATGAAGGGCACCTTCGATGACCGAGTTGCTCCGCTCCGCCGCCGCCCGGCCCGTCGGCGGGCCGGCCTTCCGCTTGCGGGTACCCGTCGAGGAGGACGCCTACGCCTGGCACCGCGTCTTCGACGACCCCGAGGTGATGGAGTTCCACGGCGGCCGGTCCGCCGAACTGTCCTTCTACCACGAGCTCACCGCCCGGCAGCGGCGTCACGACGCCGAGCGGGGCTTCTGCCTGTGGACGCTGCTGGACGAGGCGGGCGAGGTCGTCGGCTTCACGGGCGCCCAGCCGTGGCCGCACCCGTGGGGCCCGGTCGGCGAGATCGAGCTGGGCTGGCGCCTGGCCCGCCCGGCCTGGGGCCTGGGGTACGCGACGGCCGCCGCCCGCCAGACGCTGGAGCGCCTGCGGGCGGCCGGGGTCGAGCACGTCGTCGCCATGGTGCACACCCGCAACGAGCGTTCCATCGCGGTGGTCCGCCGCCTGGGCATGACGCTGCGGGAGACCGTCCCGATCCCCGGCCGGGAGGGCGAGGCGGGGCACCGCTTCGACCTGCGGCTCCAGTCCGCGTCGTAGAGGAGCCGCGCGGGGAGCGGGACGGTCTCGGGGGCNGGCCGNNNCCGNGGACGGGGACGGGCGCCTGGAGCCGGGGACGGACTCCACCGGACGGGCCCCGGACGGACCCCGGACGGGCTGCCGGGGACGGGACCGGGGGCCGGAGGCTCACCTCCCGGACGGTGACGGTTCGTCAGTTCCCTTGCTCGTCCAGTGGCTTGGCGCCCCGGTGCAGGGCCACGATCCCGCCCGACAGGTTCCGCCAGGCCACCTTCGACCAGCCGGCCTTCTGCAGCGCGCCCGCCAGTTCCCGCTGCCCGGGCCAGGTCCGGATGGACTCGGCGAGGTACACGTACGCGTCCGGGTTGGACGACACGGCGCGGGCGACCGGCGGGAGGGCCCGCATCAGGTACTCCTCGTACGCCTTGCGGAACGGCGCCCACGTCGCGTGCGAGAACTCGCAGATCACCACGCGTCCGCCCGGTCTGGTCACCCGGTGCAGCTCGCGCAGCGCCGCGTCCGTGTCGTGGACGTTGCGCAGGCCGAAGGAGATGGTCACCGCGTCGAAGGCGCCGTCGCGGAACGGCAGCCGCACGGCGTCGCCGGCGGTCAGCGGGAGCCAGGGGTGGCGCTTCTTGCCCTCGCGCAGCATCCCGAGGGAGAAGTCGCACGGCACGACGTACGCGCCGTCCTCCACGAACGGCATCGAGGACGTGCCGGTGCCCGCCGCGAGGTCGAGGACCCGCTCCCCGGGCCGGGCGCCGACGGCCCGCGCCACCTCCCGGCGCCAGCGCCGGTCCTGGAAGAGGGAGAGCACGTCGTTGGTGAGGTCGTAGTTCGCCGCGACGTGGTCGAACATCGAGGCCACTTCGTGCGGCTGCTTGTCCAGCGTTGCTCGGGTCACCCGCCCATTCAAGCAGGCGGGCCCGCCCCCGCCCGTACGCGGTCGCGCCGCGACGAACCCACCGCCCGTACGTGGCCACGGCCCCGGCGGACCCACCGCCCGTACGCGGTCACAGCCCGGCGGACCGGCCGCCCGTACACGTCCGTGGTCGCGCCGAACCCCCGCCCGTACGCGGTCGCGCCCCCGGCGACCCGCCGGATGCGGTCAGGCCGCCCGGTGGACGAGCCGCCCGCCCAGGACCGTGGCCACGCAGCGGGCGGCGCCCCGGCCGGGCAGCGCGGCGAGGTCCGGCACGTCGAAGACGGCGAACCGTGCCGGGCCGCCCACCCGCAGGGCCTCGGCCCACACGACCGGCCCGCCCGACGCGAACGGGTCGGGGGAAGGCGTCCCGCCCGGCCGCCCGGTGCGCGGGACGACACCCAGCCCGACGCGCCGCACCGCGTCCAGCGCGGCGCGGGTGCGCGGCTCACCGGACACGGCGACCGCGCCGTGGGCGAGCAGCCGCTGCACCCCGCGCCGGGCGCTGCCGCCGAGGCGCGTGCCGGTCGGGTCGAGCACGGCGAGCGCGGGGCTGGTGATCGGTTCGGTGCCCAGCTCGTCGGCCTCGCGCGGGTCGGGGTGGTACGCCTCCTCCAGCAGCTCGGGCCCGTACGCGTTGACCAGGCCGGGCGTGAGGACTCCGGGCCAGCGCCGCACGCGGGCGGCCGGGTGGGCGGCGGCCAGCTCCCCGTACGGACCGAGGGCGGCGATCGACGCCCCCTCGACCAGTACGGCATCGCCGCCGGCGGCGGCCGTGTGGAGGGTCAGCACGGCGGCCCGCTCAGTCGACGGCCAGCAGCTTGAGCTCGGGGTGCGCGGTGCCGCCCTCGATGGCCGTGGAGGAGATGTGCGAGGCGACGCGGTCGTCGACCGGGTCGTCCGCCGGGTCGTCGTGGACGACGATGTGCTCGTACGTCGTGGTGCGCTGCGCCGGGACGCGGCCCGCCTTGCGGATCAGGTCGATGATCTCCAGCCGGTTGGAGCGGTGCCGGGCGCCGGCGGAGGAGACGACGTTCTCCTCCAGCATGATCGAGCCGAGGTCGTCGGCGCCGTAGTGCAGCGACAGCTGGCCGACCTCCTTGCCCGTGGTGAGCCAGGAGCCCTGGATGTGGGCGACGTTGTCGAGGAACAGCCGCGCGACGGCGATCATGCGCAGGTACTCGAAGAGCGTGGCCTGCGTCCGGCCCCTCAGGTGGTTGTTCTCCGGCTGGTAGGTGTACGGGATGAACGCGCGGAAGCCGCCCGTCCGGTCCTGGACGTCGCGGATCATCCGCAGGTGCTCGATCCGCTCGGCGTTGGTCTCGCCGGTGCCCATCAGCATGGTGGACGTCGACTCGACGCCCAGGTTGTGGGCGATCTCCATGATCTCCAGCCAGCGCTCGCCGGACTCCTTGAGCGGGGCGATCGCCTTGCGCGGCCGCTCCGGCAGCAGTTCGGCGCCCGCCCCGGCGAACGAGTCGAGCCCAGCGGCGTGGATGCGGCGGATGGCCTCCTCGGCGCTCACGCCGGAGATCCGCGCCATGTGCTCGACCTCGGAGGCGCCGAGGGAGTGGATGACGAGCTGCGGGAACGCCCGCTTGATGGCGGCGAAGTGCTCCTCGTAGTACTCCACGCCGTAGTCCGGGTGGTGGCCGCCCTGGAACATGATCTGCGTGCCGCCCAGCTCGACGGTCTCGGCGCAGCGGCGCAGGATGTCGTCGAGGTCGCGGGTCCAGCCCTTGGCGGTGTCCTTCGGCGCGGCGTAGAAGGCGCAGAACCGGCAGGCCGTGACGCAGACGTTGGTGTAGTTGACGTTGCGTTCGATGATGTACGTCGCGATGTGCTCCGTACCGGCGTAGCGGCGTCGGCGGGCGGCGTCGGCGGCGGCGCCGAGCGCGTGCAGGGGCGCGGAGCGGTAGAGGTCGAGCGCCTCCTCCGGGGTGATCCGCCCACCGGCGGCGGCACGGTCGAGAACGGACTGGAGGTCGGCCTTCTCGGTCACCGGTTGCGTACCTTTCGCCGGCTTGGGAACGGACCGGACCAGCGTACGCCAGCACCCCGGAGCCGCTCCGAGCGGTCCGGGACGGCCCCGCGGGCGCCGGGGGCTTCGCCGGAAGTGGGGTTTCGCGGCTTCGCCGGGGTGGGGGCTTCGCGGCTTCGTCAGGATGGAGCTTCGCGGCTTCGCCGGGGGGGGGNGCCTGGGCGGATGTGGGGGGACGGCGTGGTGGGACCTGACGCTTCCGGGGTCCGGGACCGGAGGCCGGTGCGGGACCGGGGGCCGGAGGCCGGTGCGGGACCGGGGGCCGGAGGCCGGTGCGGGACCGGGGGCCGGTGCGGAACCGGGGGCCGGAGGCCGGTGCGGGACCGGGGGCCGGTGCGGGCCGCCCGTGGTCCTCGCCCCCGCCTCCGCCCTCGTCCTCTCCGTCCTCGTCCTCCCCGCCCCGGGGACGCCGGTGCCGATACCGGTCGGCACCGGAGCGGATTCACGACCGGGAACGCCGTCGCCGCCGGAGCGGGGACCGGCCTCACCACCCCGGCGGCCGGAAGCGCGGTCCCGGGAGCGAGGTGCGCCGAACGCCCCGGCGGTATTCCGGTCCCGGTACGCGGACGCTGCTTCCCGGTACCGAGCGCCCCCGGGCGGTGGCGATTGCCGGGGAATTGCCGGACGGGTGCCGGCTCGAAACCCCGGAACGGCGTCGGCGGATGTCCCAGGGGAACCTCGGCGGATGCCGGAGGAGGAAAAGGCCGCCTTTCCCGCTGTGATGCGGCACACGATCCGGACGGACGCCACTGCCGCGAAGGCGGCGGCACACCGGACACCGGGGGCGAATATCCGGAAGACGGAAGATGTTCCCTGTTTCGTCAGGTCGAATTTCCACACGTTCACCTCGCGTACGGCGACGGTCTTTGCGAGGCGTCGACGGGGTCTTGCGGAGACCTTCGCAGGGGTTTCGCGAAGTCGTCGCCGGGCGCGTCAGCCGGCCTGGAACCGCCCCGGAATGACCCGGCCCCGGAACCACTCGGCCTCCGAGCGCCTCGGCGCGTCCGGCCCGCGCTCAAGCCCGGCCCATGCTCAAGTCCGGCCCATGTCCACGCCCGGCCCATGTCCACGCCCGATCCGTGTCCACGCCCGATCCGCGTCCACATCCGGCCCGCGTCCACATCCGGCCCGTGCTCGTGTCGAGCCGGACGCCGCGCCGGATGCGCCGCAGGCGGAGAAGGACGTGGCGGAAAAGCCGCCGAATCCCGGGAGAACCGGCCGAATCCCTTCGCTCACGCCGCCCTCCGCACCGAACCGGGCCGCATGCCCGGCGCTCCCGCCCGGCAGCGGGGCCCGCCCCGGCGGNCCCNGGGACCGGCGGGCACCCGCCCGTCCCCCTNCNGGTGNNTANNNNATCCCCGTCCCCCTCCCCGGTGGTTCAGTCCTCGCCGCCGCCGAGCAGGTCGACCCGTACGTCGGAGGGGAAGCCGCTGGTCGGGCCGGTCCGGCGGGCGAATTCCCGGACGCCGGCGAGCTGGTCGGCGCCGAAGCGGAAGTCGAGCGTGGTGAAGTACCGTTCCAGCAGCTCCGCGTCGAACGCCTCCCAGCGCGCGGCCTGCTCGGCGACCTTGGCGACCTCCTCCAGCGACAGGTCCCGCGACGCGAGGAACGCCTCGTGCACCTCCCGTACGACGCCGGGCTCGCGTTCCAGGTAGTCGCGCCGCACGGCCCACACCGCGAAGACGAACGGCAGCCCGGTCCACTCCTTCCACATCAGTCCCAGGTCGTGGACCTGGAGGCCGAGGCGCGGCGCGTCGTGCAGGGAGGCGCGCAGCGCGGCGTCGCCGATGAGGACGGCCGCCTCCGCCTCCTGCATCATCAGGCCCAGGTCGGGGGGGCAGGTGTAGTAGTCGGGGGTGACGCCGTACCGCTCGGCGAGCAGCAGCTGCGCGAGGCGCACCGAGGTGCGGGAGGTGGAGCCCAGCGCGACCCGGGCCCCGTCCAGCTGGTCCAGGGGCCGCTGGGAGACGATCACGCAGGACATGACGGGCCCGTCGCAGCCCACCGCCAGGTCGGGGAAGGCGACCAGCCGGTCGGCGTGGCGCAGGTACTCCACGAGGGTGATCGGCCCGATGTCGAGGTCGCCCTCGACGAGCTGCTCGCTGAGCCGTTCGGGGGTGTCCTTGGTCAGTTCCAGGTCGAGCAGCGTGCCGGTGCGGGCGAGCCCCCAGTAGAGGGGCAGGCAGTTCAGGAACTGGATGTGCCCGACACGCGGCCGGGTCCGCCGAGATGTGTCCACATCGCGAGGCTAGACCCCGCCCCGCCGGGGGCGTCCCACCGGGTGGAGCCGGGTATCGCGTCCGATCCGGTTCTCCGCGCGTTCAAACGTCCCGGCGGCGACATGCCGGAGTGATCTCCGCCTCTACCCATACGCGGAGACAGCGTGCTACGCTCGACGCAAGTTGCAGTTTGGTTTCCCTTGCAGTACAGAGCCTGCGGAGCATGTGACCCGCAGGCTTTTGTAGTTTTCAGACTTGTTTGCAGGTTCTGGAGCAGGGCAACCCTTTGGCCCAAGGAGGGCTTATGGCTACCGGAACCGTCAAGTGGTTCAACGCTGAAAAGGGCTTTGGCTTCATCGCCCAGGACGGCGGCGGCCCGGATGTCTTCGTCCACTACTCCGCGATCAACGCGTCTGGCTTCCGCTCCCTCGAGGAGAACCAGGTCGTGAACTTCGACGTCACGCAGGGCCCGAAGGGTCCGCAGGCGGAGAACGTCACCCCGGCCTGATTGGGCAGGGTCGGCGATCGCGCACGACTTAGCAGTACCCAAGAGGCCCGCCTTCCGCATCTCGGTGCGGAAGGCGGGCCTCTGCCTTTGCCTCCGGGAATTCGCTTGTTCCCGGTGGATTCACCCGGGAGTCCTACCCTGGTTCCATGACCGACCGCAAACCCCCCGGGGTCGCCTTCGAGTCATGGGTCGACCGGCAGATCCGCGAGGCGACCGAGCGCGGTGACTTCGCGCGCCTCCCCGGTCTGGGCAGGCCCCTGCCCGACGACGCGGCGCCGTACGACGAGCTGTGGTGGGTGAAGGGCAAGATGAACCGGGAGGGCCTGTCGGTCCTGCCCCCGGCCCTCGCCCTGCGCAAGGAGGCCGAGGACGCCCTGGAGGCGGTGGGACGCGCGGCGTCCGAGCCCCAGGTACGCCGCATCGTGGCCGAGGTCAACGAGAAGATCGCCGCCGCGGTCCGCCGCCCGCCTCCGGGTCCGCCCCTGAACCTCACCCCCTTCGACGTGGAGGAACTGCTGCGGGAGTGGCGGGCCGGGCGCGGCGGGAACCGCTGACGCCACCGTGCCCTTCCGGCTCCCGCCCGGCCCCCCTCCCGGACCGTCCGGCACCGTGAGGCTCCCGCCCGGCGCCCTTCCCGGACCGTCCGGCGCTCTGTCGGCGCCTCCGGAAGCCGCCCCCGAAGGCCCCGGGCCTCCAAGGCCCCGTGGACGAGGGCGACCGGACCGCGCGGGGACTCCCGGCCACCGGCCGGCTCCCCGTGGGGGCGGCGCCCCGCGCCGGGACACGCCCCCGACCCNNGCCCCGGCACCCCGCGCCCGGACGCGGCCCGCCGGAGAAACCCGCTGGCCTGCTCTCCCGCCCGGCGGTGAGACTTCCGGGATGACGCTTCACGAGGACGAGATACCCGTCGACGAGACGCTGGTCCGGTCGCTGCTGAGGGCGCAGTGCCCCCAGTGGGCCGACCTGCCGCTGTCCCGTGCGGGCGCGGGCACCGACAACACCATGTACCGGCTCGGCGAGGACCTGCTCGTACGCCTTCCCCGCACCCCCGGCGGCGGCCGGTCGCTGCGGAAGGAGCAGGAGTGGCTCCCCCGTCTGGCGCCCCTGCTGCCGTGCCCGGTGCCTGAGCCCGTGCACGCCGGGACGCCCACCGGCGACTTCCCCGTGGTCTGGTCGGTCCTCCGCTGGATCGACGGTGAGGAGCCCGGCCCGGACACCGTCCGGGACTGGGCCGCCTTCGGGGCCGACCTGGCGGCGTTCGTGCGGGAGCTGCACGGCGCCGACCTCATGGGGGCGACCCGGTCGGGCGGCCTCGACTGGTACCGCGGGGGGCCGTTGGCGCCCTGCGACCGGTGGGTCGGCGAGAGCTTCGACGAGTGCCGCGCCCTCGTGGGCGACGAGCTCGACGTCGACGCCCTGGAGCGGTTGTGGCGGGACGCGCTCGCCCTGCCCGGGCCCCCGGGGCCCCGGGGATGGCTCCACGGCGATCTGAGGCCGGGCAACCTCCTGGTGCGGGAGGGCCGGCTGTGCGCGGTCATCGACTTCGGCGGGCTCTCGGTCGGCTTCCCCGACGCCGAGCACGCCCCCGTCTGGGACCTGCCGCCGCGGGCGCGGAGCGCCTACCGGGACGCGCTGGACCTCGACGAGGAGACCTGGGCGCGCGCCCGGGCGTGGGCGATCGCGGTGGGCGTCAGCGGGATCCCGTACTACCGGGACACCCTCCCCGCCTTCGCCGCCGAGTGCCGGGCCCGTCTCCGGGCGGTCCTCGCCGACGCCGACGCGCGCTGAACGGGCCCCGGCCGGGGAGGACGNGCGCGGCCGTACGCGGGCGCCCCCGCCGCCCGCCGGGGTCCGGCAGGGGGCGGGGGCGCCGCGAGGGGGCGCGTCAGGCCGTGGCCGGCGACGCCTCGCGCACCTCACGCACTTCACGCACCTCGCGCTCCTCGTGCCCGTCGACCGGGGAGGCCGACGCCGAGTTGTACGCGTCGAGGTCGAGGATCTTCTCCCGCGCGGCGACGATCACCGGGACGAGCGCCTGGCCGGCGACGTTGGTGGCCGTGCGCATCATGTCGAGGACCGGGTCGATCGCCATGAGCAGGCCGACGCCCTCCAGCGGCAGGCCCAGGGTGGAGAGGGTCAGCGTCAGCATGACCGTGGCGCCGGTCAGGCCTGCCGTGGCGGCCGAGCCGATCACCGACACGAACGCGATGAGCAGGTACTCCTTGATGCCGAGCTGGATGCCGAAGATCTGCGCGATGAAGATCGCGGCGAGGGCCGGGTAGATCGCGGCGCAGCCGTCCATCTTGGTGGTGGCGCCGAACGGGACGGCGAAGGACGTGTACTCCTTCGGCACGCCGAGGCGCTCGGTGACCTTGACCGTGACGGGCATGGTGCCGACGGAGGAGCGGGAGACGAAGGCCAGCTGGATCGCGGGCCAGGCGCCCTTGAAGAACTGCAGCGGGTTGACCTTGGCGACCGTCGCCAGCAGCAGCGGGTACACGCCGAAGACGACGAGCGCGCAGCCGATGTAGACGTCGGCGGTGAAGGTGGCGTACTTGCCGATCAGGTGCCAGCCGTACTCGGCGATCGCGTAGCCGATGAGGCCGACGGTGCCGATCGGGGCGAGGCGGATGACCCACCACAGGGCCTTCTGGAGCAGTTCCAGGACGGCCTCGGCGAACGTGAGGACCGGCTGGGCCTTCTCGCCGAGCTTGAGGGCGGCGACGCCGGCGACGGCGGCCATGAAGACGATCTGGAGGACGTTCAGCTCGGTGAAGGGCGTGATCACGTCGCTGGGGATGATGCCGGTGAGGAAGTCGAGCCAGGACCCGGCCTTCTCCGGCTTCTCGCCGTCCTTGGGGGTCAGGCCGGTGCCCGCGCCGGGGTCGGTGAGCAGGCCGATGACGATGCCGATGACGACCGCTATCAGCGACGTGATCATGAACCAGAGGAGGGTGCGGGAGGCCAGCCGGGCGGCGTTGTCGACCTTCCTCAGGTTGGTGATGGACACCAGGATCGCGAAGAAGACCAGCGGGGCCACGGCCAGCTTCAGCAGCTGCACGAAGATGTGGCCCACCTGGTCGAGGGTGGTGTGGAGCCACTGGACGTCGTGGCTGCGGGTGATCCAGCCGAGGACCACGCCGAGGACGAGGCCGGCGACGATCTGGGCCCAGAAGGGCACCTTGGGCAGCCGGCGCGGGGACGCGGGCGCGGGGGCGGGCGCGGACACGGACACACTCCAGGAGGGCGTGAAGGGGTACGGATTCGGGGGTTGCGGCAGGGCGCGGCGCCCGCGCACGGGGCGGCGCGGCCGGGGGCCTGCGGGTGGAGCGAGCGGGGCTCAGACTTCGCGGCGACAGGCCGCGGACGCGCAGAGGCACAGATCGACGTGCAGGCGCGCCACGAGCGGGACGCTCGCGGTCGTGTGGCGGTGGCGCACTGCGGTCTCCATGCGAGAAACGTTAACACTTGAACTTTGAGGACCCCAAAGCCATTCTTTTACAGGCGAGGCTACGGGCGGGGCCTGGGAATGACAACACCCCGGACGGGAACCACTGTTCCGGTCCGGGGCGGTGGGGCGGAGGCCGCTTCCTGTGACGAACGTTATACGCCGTCCTCCCGCGTGCGGTTCGCCTCCAGCCGCGCCTTGGCGCTGCCGACCTTCTCCACGATCTGCTCGGACATCGCGTCGCGCTGCCGGCGCAGCAGGACGAAGCTGAGCGGCGCCGACACGACGATGGAGAGCAGCAGCACCCACAGCACGTTGGAGTCGCCGAGGCCGCGCGGGACGACGCCGAAGTACACCAGCGCGTAGAGGACGACGAAGCAGGCGGCGAAGACGCCGAGACGCATGAGCGTGTACTTGAGGGCGGCGCTCGACCTGGTGGTGGCGGTCACGATGGGCCTTCTTCCTTCTCCGTACTCCGTACCGCGGTTCCGTCCGTCCAGTGAAACACGGGCGGAACGGATCATTTCAGGGGGAGGAGCATGATGACGTCGTCCCGGTAGTCGCCGTCGGCGACCCGGATGGCGTCCGGGACGCGGCCGACCTCCTTGTAGCCGCAGGAGGCGTAGAACCGCTCCAGGCCCATGCCGCCGCGGCAGGCGAGCCGCACCGCCTCGATCCCGTCCATGCCGCGCACGGCGTCCTCGCACGCGGCGAGGAGGGCGCGGCCGTGGCCCCCGCCCTGGTGGCGGGGGTGGACCATGACCGTGTAGAGCCACACCCAGTGGGCCATGAGGGGGTGGGTGTTGAGGGCGATGAACGCGGTAGCGGCGACGGAGCCGTCCTCGTCGTACCCGACGAGCAGCCGCATGTGGCCCTGGCCCATCGCGGTCAGGTGCCGGAGCCACTGCGGGCGGACGTCCTCGGGGGTGACCGGCGGCACGAAGCCGACGGCGCCGCCGGCGTTGGTGACGTCCGCCCACAGGGCGAGGACGCCCTCGCCGAGGTGCCGGTCGACGGGGGGGTCCAGTACGAAGTCGATCCTCATGCCCCGACGATAGGCGGCGCGCCGGATCCGGCACCGGCCGGGCGCTCCCGTGCGCCGGGGCGGGTCGCGGAGGGGGTCACAGGCGCATGGGCTGGGGCGACTCGCGGCGGGAGGCGTCCGGGCCGGGGTACTCGCGGATGATTTCGTAGCGGGTGTTGCGCTCCACCGGGCGGAAGCCGGCGTCGCGGATCAGCTCCAGCAGGTCCTCCCGGGTGAGCTTGTTCGGCGTGCCGTAGTTGTCCGCGTCGTGCGTGATCTTGTACTCGACGACCGAGCCGTCCATGTCGTCCGCGCCGTGCTGGAGGGCGAGCTGGGCGGTCTGGAGGCCGTGCATGACCCAGAAGACCTTCACGTGCGGCACGTTGTCGAACAGCAGCCGCGAGACCGCGAAGGTCTTCAGCGCCTCCGCCCCGGTGGCCATCGTCGTGCGGGCCTGGAGGCGGTTGCGGATCTTGCCGTCCTTCATGTCGACGAAGTCGTGCTGGTACCGCAGCGGGATGAAGACCTGGAAGCCGCCGGTCTCGTCCTGGAGCTCGCGCAGGCGCAGCACGTGGTCGACGCGGTGGCGGGGCTCCTCGATGTGCCCGTACAGCATGGTGCACGGGGTCTTCAGGCCCTTGGAGTGCGCGAGGCGGTGGATGCGCGACCAGTCCTCCCAGTGGGTGTCGTGGTCGACGATGTGCTGCCGGACCTCCCAGTCGAAGATCTCCGCGCCGCCGCCGGTCAGCGACTCCAGCCCGGCGTCGATCAGCTCGTCGAGGATCTCGGAGGCGGGCAGGCCGGAGATCTTCTCGAAGTGGTGGATCTCGGTCGCGGTGAACGCCTTCAGCGAGACGTTCGGCAGGGCCTTCTTCAGCTCGCTCAGCGACCGCGGGTAGTAGCGCCACGGCAGGTTGGGGTGGAGGCCGTTGACGATGTGGAGCTCCGTCAGGTTCTCCGACTCCATCGTCCTGGCGAGGCGGACGGCCTCCTCGATGCGCATGGTGTACGCGTCCTTCTCGCCGGGCTTGCGCTGGAACGAGCAGTACGCGCACGACGCCGTGCACACGTTGGTCATGTTGAGGTGCCGGTTGACGTTGAAGTGGACCACGTCGCCGTTCTTGCGGGTGCGCACCTCGTGGGCCAGGCCGCCGAGCCAGGCGAGGTCGTCCGACTCGTACAGGGCGACGCCGTCCTCGCGGGTCAGCCGCTCCCCGGACCGGACCTTCTCCTCCAGCTCGCGCTTGAGCCCCGCGTCCATACGGCTCCGCCTCCCACTGCCTCGACCCAACGTCACCTGCGCCCCGAGGGGCCCACCCACCGTACTCCCCCGCCCGGAGGCGGGGGCACCCGGCGCCGCCTGCGGCTCAGTCCTCCCCCGGGAGGTCCCCGACGCGGTTCTCCCACTTGGTGGAGAGCACGATCGTGGTACGGGTGCGGGAGACGCCCCTGGTGCCGGACAGCCGGCGGATGATCTTCTCCAGGCCGTCCACGTCGCCGGCGCGGATCTTGAGCATGTACGAGTCGTCGCCCGCGATGAACCAGCAGTCCTCGATCTCCGGCAGGTCCCTGAGCCGGCGCGCCACGTCCTCGTGGTCGGCGGCGTCGGACAGGGAGATGCCGATGAGCGCCGTCACCCCCAGGCCCAGGGAGGCGGCGTTGACGGTGGCGCGGTAGCCGGTGATGACGCCGGCCGCCTCCAGGCGGTTGATGCGGTCGGTGACGGAGGGCCCGGAGAGGCCCACGAGGCGGCCGAGCTCGGCGTACGAGGCCCTGCCGTTCTCCCGCAGAGCCTGGATGAGCTGCCTATCGACGGCGTCCATATGCCTGATGCCTTCCATTAATCAGCAATACAGCGAGTACAGGTGTAGAATCTAAGGCATGCAGGGGCCGTTCCCTGCGATTGAGTCAACCGATCAGCGATGATCACTCAGGAGATGACACCCACCGTGTACACGATCGAGATGGCCTACGCCCAGATGCGCTACCTGCAGGAGCAGGCCCACGGCTCGCGTGTCCCCCGTGTGGTCGCCGCCGCCCGCCGCGAGGCGGCCAGTGAGCGGCGCACCGCCAAGTTCCGCACGAAGAAGCGCTGACGCCGGGCCCGGCGCCGACGCCGGGCCGTCAGTCCCCGCGGGAGCCACCGAGCTCTCCCTCCCAGCGGCGGTACAGCCGGTGCGGCACCCCCGCCGCGTCCAGCACCCGCCCGGCGACGAAGTCCACCAGGTCCTGGATGTGCGTCGCCCCCGCGTAGAACGCCGGAGAGGCGGGCAGCACCACGGCGCCCGCCTCGTCCAGCGTCACCAGGTGCCTGAGCGTCTGCCCGTTGAGCGGGGCCTCCCGCACGGCCACCACCAGCGGCCGGCGCTCCTTCAGCACCACGCTCGCCGACCTCTGCAGCAGGTCCTTCGACAGGCCCAGCGCCACCCCGGCCACGCAGGCGGTGGACGCCGGCACGATCAGCATGCCCTTCGCCGGGTACGACCCCGACGACGGCCCCGCGGCGAGGTCGCCCGCCGCCCAGTGGCGTATGTCCGCCCCCGCCACGTCCACGTCGAACGTCCGCGGCTTGCCGTCCGCGCCGCGCGACAGCCACTCCCCCAGGTCCTCGCGCCAGTGCGCGTCCCGGAAGGGGATCCCCGTCTCGTCGAGCAGCGTCAGCCGCGACGCCCGGGACACCACCAGGTCGACGCCCTCGCCCGCGGCGAGCAGGCCGCGCAGGACGGCCGCCGCGTAGGGCGTCCCCGACGCCCCGGAGACTCCGACGATCCACGGACGACGACGCTGCTGTTCTACCGGCTCCACGCCGACGAGCCTATCCGCCCGCCCCCGCCGGCGGCCGCCCGCGGCCCCCGGCCCGGGAGGCGGCCGGGCCCGCCGGGCGCCCCTCAGACGGTCAGGCCGCGCACCACGAGGTCGATCAGGGCGCACCCGAAGAGGGCGATGCCGATGAAGCCGTTGACCGTGAAGAACGCCCGGTTCACGCGGGACAGGTCGCCCGGCCTGACGATCGAGTGCTCGTAGACGAACGCGCCGGCGACGATCGCCAGCCCGACCCAGAACCACGCCCCCGCGCCGGTCAGCAGCCCGTACCAGACCAGCAGGGCCGTCGTCACGGCGTGCGAGCCGCGCGCCCCGTGCAGCGCGGCCGGGACGCCGAAGCGGGCCGGCACGGACCGGACGCCGTGCGCCCGGTCGGCGTCCACGTCCTGACAGGCGAAGATCAGGTCGAAGCCGCCGATCCACACCCCGACGGCCAGGCCCAGCACCACGGCGTCCCACGACCACGCCCCGGTGACCGCGAGCCACGCGCCGACCGGGCCGATGGCCTGCGCCAGGCCGAGGATCGCGTGCGGGAAGTCCGTGAACCGCTTGCCGTACGGGTAGACGACCATCGGGACGACCGCGACGGGCGCGAGCGCCAGGCACAGCGGGTTCAGCAGCGCCGCCGCGCCCAGGAAGACGGCGAGGGCGACGAGCGCGCCGCCCCACGCGGACCGCACGGACATCGCGCCGGTGACCAGCTCCCGGCCGGCGGTGCGCGGGTTCCGGGCGTCGATCTCCCGGTCGATGATCCGGTTGCACGCCATGGCGAAGGTGCGCAGCCCGACCATGGCGACGGTGACCAGGAGCAGCGTCCCCCAGTCGACCCTCCCGCCGTGCAGGGACATCGCCGTGAGGGAGGCGATGTAGGCGAAGGGCAGCGCGAAGACCGAGTGCTCGATCATCACCAGGCGCAGGAAGACCCGCACCCGGCCGGCCGGCCCCCGGGCGGGGACCGGGCCCGCGACGCCGTCGGTGGTCGTCATGGCGCGAGGCTCCCGAGGAACGCGTCGAGGTCGTCCAGCAGCCCGGCGGTGGGCACCGGCCCGGTCTCCACCG
Source organism: Streptomyces sudanensis (assembly GCF_023614315.1). Classification (NCBI taxonomy): domain Bacteria; kingdom Bacillati; phylum Actinomycetota; class Actinomycetes; order Kitasatosporales; family Streptomycetaceae; genus Streptomyces; species Streptomyces sudanensis. The sequence goes on from NZ_CP095474.1 coordinate 1,245,954, forward strand.
TCCACGGCCGCGAGACGCCGTCGTCGGGCGGGGTGACGTGGATCGAGAAGGCGTACGCCGCTCCGCCGGCCGGGCGGGCGCGCAGACTCAGCACGGCGCCGCCGTCCACCGCGAACGGCCCGGGCACGGCGCCCGGCGCGGACGCGGCGGCGAGTTCGGCGCGCAGCCGCTCGGCGAAGCCGGCCGGTTCGGCGTCCCGCACGCCGGGCAGCTCGAAGCCGTCGCCCTCGCCGCCGTCCTCCACCATGACGGCCCAGGTGTCCCCGGCGCCCGCGAACTCGGCCGGGTCCACCCCGGCGCGCCCGGCGGCGAGCCGGACGTCCGGGTCGGCCGGGTCGAGCTCCGGGCGCAGGAGCGCCACGTACGCGGTGCCGGTCCCGAGGAAGAGGGCCGGGCCGCCCGTAGGTGCCGGGCTCACAGGCCGTACTCCTTCCAGCGCCGCGTCACCTTCGCGGCGACCGCCGGGTCCGACTCGACCATCTCCGGCCAGCCGTCGTCCCGGACGTAGCCCTCCTCGGGCCACTTGCGGGTGGCGTCGATGCCGGCCTTGCCGCCCCAGAACTTCTGGTACGAGGCGTGGTCGAGGTGGTCGACGGGGCCCTCGACGACGGTGAGGTCGCGGGAGTAGTCGACGTTGCCCAGCGCGCGCCAGGAGACCTCGTGCAGGTCGTGCACGTCGCAGTCGGCGTCGACGACCACGATCAGCTTGGTCAGCGACATCATGTGCGCGCCCCAGACGGCGTGCATGACCTTCTGGGCGTGCTTCGGGTACTTCTTGTCGATCGAGACGATCGCGCAGTTGTGGAAGCCGCCGGACTCCGGCAGGTGGTAGTCGACGATGTCCGGGACGATGATCTTGAGGAGGGGCAGGAAGAAACGCTCCGTCGCACGGCCCAGCGGCCCGTCCTCCGTCGGCGGGCGGCCGACGACGATCGACTGGAGCAGGGGGCGGCGGCGCATCGTCACGCAGTCGACGGTGAGCGCCGGGAACTCCTCCTGCGGCGTGTAGAAGCCCGTGTGGTCGCCGAACGGGCCCTCCGGCAGCGTCCTGCCGGGCTCCAGCCAGCCCTCCAGGACGACCTCCGCGTGCGCGGGGACCTGGAGCGGGACCGTCTTGCAGTCGACCATCTCGATCCGCTTGCCCTGGAGGAAGCCGGCGAACAGGTACTCGTCGATGTCCTCGGGCAGCGGCGCGGTCGAGGCGTACGTCACGGCGGGCGGGGTGCCGAACGCGATGGCGACGGGCAGCCGCTCGCCGCGCCGGGCGGCGACCTGGTAGTGGTTGCGGCTGTCCTTGTGGATCTGCCAGTGCATGCCGATGGTGCGGCGGTCGTGGCGCTGGAGGCGGTAGAGGCCGAGGTTGCGGATGCCGGTCTCGGGGTGCCTGGTGTGGGTGAGGCCCAGGTTGAAGAAGGAGCCGCCGTCCTTCGGCCAGGTGAACAGCGCGGGCAGGCTGTCGAGGTCCACCTCGTCGCCCCGCAGGACGACCTCCTGGACGGGGGCGTCCCTGACCTTGCGCGGCGGGACGTGGGTCATGGCGCCGAGCTTCCCGAACGCCTCCCGGACGCCGACGAACCCGCTCGGCAGCTCGGGCCTGAGCAGACCGCCGATCTTGTCGCTGATCTCGTCGTACGAGGTCAGGCCGAGGGCCTTGAGGAGGCGGCGGTCGGTGCCGTAGACGTTCATCGCCAGGGGCATCGAGGAGCCCCTGACGTTCTCGAACAGCAGCGCGGGCCCGCCGGCCTTCTGGACCCGGTCGACGATCTCCCCGACCTCCAGGTGCGGATCGACCTCGGCCTTGACGCGCCTGAGGTCGCCTTCTCGCTCCAGTGCCCGGAGCAGTGAGCGGAGATCGTCGTAAGCCATGGCCCCCAGTATCCCGGAGCCCTCCCCGCGCCCCGCGCCCGGCCCTCATTCCCCGGCCCGCCCGGCCCGCGGGCGGCCCGCGGGCGGTCCGCGGGCGGTACGCGGGCGGCACGGGAGCGGCCCGGGGCGGGGAGGGCGCGTACCGGAGGGGAGCCGGGGGCACCCGATACCCTGGGCGGGTCACCGGGGCCCGCCGTCTGCGGCCCGCCAGCGGAATCAGGGGGCTGTCCCACATGATCAGGGCGCTGATGTTCATCCTGCCGATCGCACTGACGATCTACGCGTTCATCGACTGCCTGAACACCCCCGAGGACGAGGTGCGGCACCTGCCGAAGGGGATGTGGGTCTTCGTCGTCCTGCTGTTCTGGGTCGTCGGCCCCGTCGTCTGGCTCGTCGCGGGCAGGACGCGCCGCGCCCCGGCCGGCGGGCCGCGCCGCCGCGGCGGGTGGGTGGCGCCCGACGACAACCCGGAGTTCCTGAGGTCCCTGCGCGAGGAGAAGGCCCGGGACGAGTCCCTCCTCCAGGACTGGGAGGCCGACCTCCGCCGCCGCGAGGAGGAGCTGAGGCGCCGCGAGCAGAACGACGGCGGCACCGGCAGGGGCGACGAGGACCCGGGCCGGCCCTGAGACCCCGGGTCACCGCCCCACGGCGGTGGGGCATCGGTTCGGAAACACCCGGCGAAACCCCGGCCGCCGAGGGCTATCCTGCGCGTGAAGCCGTGGCAGGACGTGTCTTGTGGGCTGACGCCCCGGGGGGTGGCGGGTGGACAGGGAGTTATACGGTCGCGAGGCGGTCCTGGCCCCGTCCGGCCTCGCCGCGCGGCTGACCGGCCTCACCCCGTACGACTTCGCCGCCGTCCGCTGCGAGCACGGCGACGACCCGCCCGTCACCGTCCTCACCGGCGGCCGCGGCATGGGCAAGACCGCGCTGCTCAAGCAGATCCGCAACGCCTACCGCCGCGGCACCCCCCTCGCCCTCCTCGACTGCGCCCACGTGGAGGAGCCCGCCGAACACGGCCCCGGCTGGAGCCCGGTCACCGGCGCCCTCGCCGAACTGGCCGTGCAGCTGTCGCCGCGCGTACTGTCGGCGAAGCCCGTGCGGTTCCCGCGCCTCGCGCTGGGTCTCGCCGCCGCCGCCAGCATCGGCTGGTCGCAGGACGACGACGAGCGCGCCCGCCGCGACCTCCAGCGGCTCGGACCGGTCCTGTCGACCGTCGACGAGTCGCGCGGCACCGCCGCCGCCTGGGTCGGCAAGGTCCTCGCGAAGCTCGCCGCGACGGCCGCGGACGGCGCCGCGCCGCTGGCCGGGCTCCTCGCGGAGGCGACGGCGGAGACTCTCCTGGAGGAGGTGTTCGGCCGCTCCCAGCGCCGTTCGGAAGCCTGGTACGGCACCTACCGCGGCGCCGGGGGCAACGGCAGGCTCGGCCTGCGCCGGCTCGCCGCGGACATCTCGCAGGGCGGCGCCCGCCGCGCGGACGCGGAGGGCTTCCTCGTCGGCACCCTCGTCGAGGACCTGCACCGGGCGTACACCGGCCTGACCCGGCTCGGCACGCGGCGCGGACGCCCGGTCGTCCTGCTGGACAACGCCCACCTGCCGCTGGGCCGCCGCCTCGTCGAACCGATCCTCCGGAACCGCGCGGACGGCCTCCGCGACCAGGTCGTCGTCATCGCGGCGTCCCGCGACCGCGGCCACGGGGAACTGCGCCACGCGACCCGGCTGAGGCTCCCGGAGGTCGCGCACCGGGCGCCCTGCCCGCGCGGCACGGACATCACGTCGGGCGTCCTCGCCGTGGAGCTGACGCCGCTGGGCGCCGCGCAGACGCGGAGCCTGTTCGACCGGTACGACCCGCAGGGCCGCACGCCCCCGGAGCTGCCCGGAGGCGTCCACCGGCTGACCGGCGGGCGGCCGGTGGGCGTGGCGCTGCTGGCCCGGGCCGCGGGCGGGGCCCCGGCGGGGACGCGGGACGCGCTGACACCGGGCGCCCTGCTGGACCTGACGGTCGAGGTGCGGGAGGACTCCCCCGCCGTACCGGTCGCCGGGACGCTGCTGGAGGAGCTGCTGCCGGGGATGCGCGCCGAGGACGTGGCCGCGCTGACCGTGCTGGCGGCGGCGCACGACGAGGAGTCGGCGCGGGCCCTGGCCCGCACCCGGCTGCGGGCGGTCTCCGTGGAGGGCGACGTGGTACTGCGGCTGCGGGACGCCCTGCGGGCGGACGGCTGGCCGACGGGGGCGACCCGCGCCACCGGGGGCGACGCGGGCGCCGGGGAACGCGGGGGGCGGCGCGCCGCCGTACTTCGTCGCCGATCCGCTGCTGCGCGTCCTCCTCCTGCACCGCCTCCGCTTCCACGACGGCGACGCCCCCGCGTACGCCGCGTGGCGGGCCGTCCACGAGACGCTGCTCACCCACTACGGGCCGCGCCCCACCCCCTACCGGCTGCGGCAGGAGCTGGCGCTGGGGCGCACGGACGGCGCGGTGACCGCGCTGCGGGAGGCCTTCGGGGACCCGGACACGGGCGGCTGGCTGGACCGGCTGCTGTTCGTCGCGTCCGCGCCGTACCCGTGCGAACCGCACCGCCCCGGCCCCGACCCGCGCCGCGCGGTGGCGCTCGGGCAGGACCCGGGCGCGGTCGGGGAACTGGCCGGGCTCGACGACGCCACGACCGCCCTGCACCAGTCGGTGCGGCGGCTGCTGCACGCGGTGTGGCTGCTCACCGACCCGCTGGCGCTCCCCGACGACGACGTGGCCGAGCGGATGGCGTACGAGCTGCGCCAGCTCTCCGGCCGCCACCTCACCGGCAGCCTCCCGCTGTGGGAGGCGGCCACCCGATGGCCGAAGGACATACGCGCCTGGCGTTCACCGTCGTCGCCGGGCCACGAGGACGGAGCCTGACGACCATGGAAAATCCGTTACGGTACCGCGTTTTCTACACCGTCCGCCAGAAGATCGTCACCAGCGTGGTGGTGCTCGCCCTGCTCGCCGTGGGCACGGTCGTGGTGGTACGGCAGGTCACCACGCCGGAGAACCGGTCGTGCGGCACTCCCGGTGTCGCCCGGCCGCCGGGCTCCGACGAGTGCGTCGGCGTCGCCACCGCCGGGGACGGCTACCACTTCGGCCAGGCGCACCTGAAGAATGTGGTCGAGGCGATCGGCAGGCAGAACGCCGAGCTGGCGGCCGACGAGTACGTGACCGTCGCCCTGCTGCTCCCGCTGACGTCCACGAGCGGCGGATTCCCCGAGAAGGTCCTGCGCGAACTCCAGGGCGCGTTCGCGCAGCAATACGCGGCCAACCTCGGACAGAACGGCCAGACACCGAGGATCCGCCTCGTCCTCGCCAACACGGGCAACGGCAACGCCCACTGGAAGACGGCAGTCGACCAGCTGAAGACCATGACGGGAGCCCCCCACCACCTGCGCGGCGTGTCGGGCATCGCGACGAGCAGCATCCCGGTGCGGAGCGCCGTACGGGAACTGACCGCGGCGGGCATCCCGGTGGTGGGCACCACGATCACCGCCGACAACCTCGCCAACAGCAGCGACGACGAACGCTTCCCCGGCCTGGCGCGGGTCGTCCCCACCAACGGCGACATCGCGAGCGCCCTCGCGAACTTCGCCGAGGTGGACGCCCGCAAGGCTCTGCTGGTCCAGGACACCCGGACCGACGACCACTACATCACCACGTTGAAGGACGCGTTCTCCGACCTGCTGGCCCGCTCCCCCTACCAGCAGATGCTCTACACCTCCGAGCCGGACATCACCAAGGAGGGGACCACCCCCAACACGTTCCAGCGGATCGCCATCCATCTGTGCACCACACAGGCGGACACGGTGTTCTTCGCCGGGCGGCACGTCCAGTTGCGGCAGTTCGTCAACGCGCTGGGCGCACGGAGTTGCCAGGACCGCTCCTACACGGTGCTGACCGGCGACGAGGGCTCGTACCTCGGGTCGGACGGGAAGCTGGACAAGAAGGCGCTGGACAACGGGCTGACCGTCCGCTACGCGTCGCTGGCGCACCCGGACGCCTGGACGACCCGTCCCCCGGCCACGGGCGGCTCCGCGGCGGCGTACCAGGAGTTCACCCGGATGCTGGACACGGTGAACACCACGGGGCCGGGGCCGATCGGCCTGCCCGGCGAGGCCGGCTCCGAGGCCCGGAAGGCCGCCCTCGCGGACGGTCAGACGATCATCGCGTACGACGCGATGGCGCTGCTCGTGCGGGCCCTGCGGGATGCCACGCCGGAGGGCTCCCACCGGCCGCGTCTCAAGGACGTGGCCCGGCAGTGGCCGCAGGTGAAGGGCACGCTGAAGGTTTCCGGAGCGAGCGGCTGGATCTGCCTGGACAACTACGGCAACCCGCACAACAAGGCGGTCCCGGTGGTGGAGCTGACCCGGGGCGTCCCCCGGTTCGTGGCCGTGGCCTGGCCCGAGGGCAAGCCGCCCGCGAAGGAGTGCATGCCGCCGCGGCGCCCCTGACCGGAGGGGCGTCCCGGCCGGAGGGACACCCCGCCCCCGCCGCCGTCGCGCGGCGGGGGCGGTCGCCGTCACCGCGGCGGGAGGGTCACTCGACGCCCGCGTACGAGTGCAGGCTGTTCACGAAGAGGTTCACGCCGTAGTAGTTGAACAGCCAGCAGGCGAAGGCGGCCAGGGCGATGTACGACGCCTTGCGGCCCTTCCAGCCGACCGTCGCGCGGGCGTGCAGGTACGCGGCGTAGGCGACCCAGGTGATGAAGGACCAGACCTCCTTGGCGTCCCAGCCCCAGTAGCGGCCCCAGGCGTCGCCGGCCCAGATGGCGCCCGCGATGATCGTGAACGTCCACAGCGGGAAGACCGCGGCGTTGACGCGGTAGGCGAACTTGTCGAACGTCGCGGCGGCGGGCAGCCGCTCCATGACCGAGCGGGCGAACGCGCCCGGCTTGTCGCCGCGCGCCACCTTGGCCTCGTACCCGTCGCGCAGCAGGTACAGCACCGTGGTCACGGCGCCGATGTAGAAGACCGCGCCGCAGAAGATCGCGGTGGAGACGTGGATCCACAGCCAGTACGAGTCGAGGGCGGGGACGAGCTGGTCGCTCTCGGTGTAGAGCCAGGTGGTGGCGAGGCCCAGGTCGAGCAGGACGGTGGTGACCAGCGGCAGTCCGAGCCAGCGGATGTTCCTCCCGGCGAGGAGGAAGGCGAGGTACGCGCCGGCCGCGACGGTGGAGAACGTCAGCGAGAACTCGTACATGTTGCCCCACGGCGCCCGCTGCACGGACAGGGCGCGGGAGACGACGCCGCCGGCCTCCAGCAGGAACGCCAGCGTGGTGAGGGACACCGCGATGCGCCCGTACAGGTCGCCCTTGGCGTCGCCGGCTGCCGCGCCGGGGCCGTCGGGGACGTCCCGCGCGCCGGCGGCGCCGCGCGTGACGACCTCGGGCCGGTCGAGCACGGCGGTGCCGCCGGCCTGCTTGCCGCGCACCCGGACGGCGGGCGCGGCGGCGGGCGCGGGCGCGGTGAGGGCGGCGGCCGTGCGGCCGACCTTGCTGCGGCTGCCGAGCACCCACTCGGCGATGTGCGCGAGGAACGCCAGGGTGTACACGGCCATGGCCGAGTAGACGAGGACGTTGCTGATGTGCGCCAGGTCGTGGTTGGCGGCGGCGATGGTCACTGCGATGCCCCTTCGGCGGGAACAGCCTCTTCGGCGGGTTCGGCGCCGCCGGCCGCGGGGGCGCGGCCGTCGGCGTCACGGTTCTCGGCGCCGTCCGCCGCGGCGGGCGCGGTCGGCGCGACGGAGTGGAGTCCGGCCGCCAGCTCGGCCAGCTCCTCGGGGAGCTTCGCGGACTCGCCGCGCCCCAGCCCCGCCATCTCGATGACGGTCACGCCGTCCGGGCCTTCGACGGCCCGGACCCAGACGCGGCGCCGCTGGACGAACAGCGAGCCGACGAGGCCCAGGATCGCGGCGACGGCACCGGCCAGGGCCCAGCCGTTGCCGGGCTGCTGGCTGATCTGGAAGCTGGCCCACTCCTTGACCTCGCGCTCGAAGGTCACCGAGCCGGCCCCGTCCGGCAGGGTGAAGGTCTCCCCCGGCTTGAGCTGCTTCTTCAGGATCTCGCCGTTCGCGTCCTTGAACGGGGTCATCTTGCTGGTGTCCAGCTGGTACACGTTCTGCGGCACGCCCGAGTCGGCGCGCAGGTCGCCGTGGTAGGCGGAGACGCTCAGCCGCGGGTCGACCAGCGCGGGAAACACGGAGAACATCTCGCCCTGGCCCTCGCCGGCGAAGGTCGGCACGAAGAACATCGGGATGCCGAGCTGGTCCCTCCTGCCGTTCCGGTCGCGGTAGCCGTCCGCGACCTTGACGACGCCCTGCGAGGTGACGTTGGCGTCGAGCGGCAGCAGCGGCACGGGGCCCCGGCTGACGATCTCGCCCTTGCCGTCGCGGACGGTGACGACGGGGGCGTACCCGTGCTCGATCAGATAGACCTTGGTGTCGCCGACCTTCAGCGGCTCGTTGACCCGGATCACGGCCTTCTTGTCGGGGCCGCCGTTCTCGGCGTAGGTGACGTCGGCCTCGAAGGTGCGGGGGGTGCCGCGCTGCGGGCCGGTCGCCTCGTACGTCCCGGTGAACCGCTTCAGTTCGAAGCTGAAGTGGCTCAGGTCGTCCAGGGAGAACATCGGACCGGACCGGAAGTCGTCGTACTGGCTGAGCGTGTTGGCGAAGCCGTCGCCCTCGACGATCAGCTTGCCGCCCTCGGACCGGAAGAGCTGCCCCGCGGCGAAGGCGAGGAGCATCACGATCAGCGCGACGTGGAAGACGAGGTTGCCGGCCTCGCGGAGGTAGCCCTTCTCCGCGGCGACCGCGTCCCCCGCGGCGTGGGCGCGGAAGCGGTTCTTCCGCAGCAGCCGCAGCGCCGCCCCGCGGGCCTCCTCGGGCGTGGCCCCGGTCCGCCAGGTCGTGTACGCGGGGAGGCGGGTGAGTCGCCTGGGCGCGCCCGGCGGGCGGCTGCGGAGCTGGCCGGCGAACTGCAGGCTGCGCGGGACGATGCAGCCGATGAGGGAGACGAACAGCAGGATGTAGATCGCGGAGAACCACACCGAGCTGTAGACGTCGAAGAGCTGGAGCTTCTCGTAGATCGGCGCGAGCGTCCCGTGGGCCTTCTTGAACGCCTCGACCTTCGTCTCGTCCACGCCGTTCTGCGGGATGAGGGAACCGGGGATCGCGCCCAGGGAGAGCAGGAACAGCAGGATCAGCGCGACCCGCATGGAGGTCAGCTGCCGCCAGAACCAGCGGATCCAGCCGACGGGGCCGAGGGCGGGCAGGCCGGCGGGCTCCGGGTCCTGGTCGGGGGCGGTGGACAGCCGCTCGGCGGCGGCGCCGAGGGGCTGCTCGCCGGCCGTGTCGGGTCCGGTGCGCCCGGTCTGTTCGGTGTTGCTCATGGTGACCTCAGATTCCCACCTGGAAGCTGCTGGACCAGCTCTGCGTCTCCTGCACCAAGGCGTCCCACACGCCGGTCAGCAGGAGCAGACCGGTCGCGATCATCAGGCCGCCGCCGATCCGCATCACCCAGGCGTAGTGCCGCTTGACCCGGCCGAACGCGCCGAGCGTCCGGCGGAAGGCCACGGCGGCGACGATGAACGGTACGCCGAGGCCCAGGCAGTAGGCGAACGTGAGCAGCGCGCCGCGCCCGGCGCTCGCCTCGCTGAGCGCGAGCGCGTTGACGGCGGTGAGCGTCGGGCCGACGCACGGCGTCCAGCCGATCCCGAAGAGTACGCCGATGACCGGCGCGCCGACGAGGCCGGCCGCCGGCCGCCTGTGGAACCGGAACTCGCGCTGGGTGAGCCACGGCATGAGCCCCATGAAGAAGGCGCCCATCAGGATCATGACCACGCCGAGGACCTTGCCCAGCACCTCGCGGTACTCCAGGAGCGTCTGCCCCGAGTAGCCGAACAGGGCGCCGCCGGAGACGAAGACGGCGGAGAAGCCGAGGACGAACAGGCCGGCGCCGAGCACCATCCGGCCGCGCCGCGCCTCGGCCAGGTCGGTGCCGGCGACCCCGGTCACGTACGAGAGGTAGCCGGGGACGAGCGGCAGCACGCAGGGCGAGAAGAAGGACACCAGGCCGCCGAGGACGGCGACGGGCAGGGCCAGCAGGAGGGCCCCGCTGAAGACCGTCTCGTTCATGGGCTACCGCCCGCCGGCCTTCTCGGCGAGCACCGGGTCGATCATCGAGCGCAGTTCCTTCTCGGAGAGCGCCTTCAGGGAGCGCGCGGCGATCCGCCCGTCGCGGTCGAGGACGAGGGTCGAGGGGATCGCCTGCGGCTGGACGGCGCCCTTGGGGAAGGCGTTGAGGACGAGCTTGCCGTACTGGTCGTACAGGCTCGGGTAGGGGACCTTGAAGTCCTTCTCGAACTTGATCGACTTGAGCTTGTCGCTGCGGGTGTTGATCCCGACGAACTCGACGCCCTCGGGCTTGAGCTCGCCCGCGACCTTCACGAAGTGCGGTGCCTCGGCGCGGCAGGGGTTGCACCACTCGCCCCAGAGGTTGAGCACGACGACCTTGCCCTTGAGGTCGGCCACGTCGAGCCGGCCGCCGTCGAGCGTCTCCCCGGCGAGGCCCTCGGGCGCGGGGCGCTCCCCCTTGGGGAGGGTGGCGATGCCGCCGACGTCGGTCACGAAGTTGGTGTTGCCGCCACCTCCGGACGTGCCCTTGGGGCTGCCGCTGCACGCGGTCAGCGCGAGCGCGGCCGTCAGGGCGCCGGCGGTGAGCAGGAGGCCTCGGTGGGCGCGGCTGTGGCTCATGTGAAAAGTTTCGCATGGCCGTTCCACCGATCTTGGGCGCCCCCCGCCGCTGCCCGTAAGGCCCCTTGTGAAGGCCGGGTGAACCCGGGAACGCGCCCCGCCCCGTCCGGCGGTCCCCGGGCCGGGCGGGGGCGCGGCCCCGGGAGCGCCCCGCCGGGAGCGTCAGGCGCCGAACGCCTTCGGCTTGCCCTTCACCGGCTTGGCTCCCGCGAGCAGGTGCGCGGGAACCAGGTCGCGGGCCGGTTCGCTGTAGCCGACCGAGACGATCTCGTCACCGTGGTACGTGAACGTCGTCAGCGAGGCCAGCGTGCACTGCCGGCGCCGCGGGTCGTGCCAGAGCCGGCGCCGCTCGACGAAGCTCCGCACGATCCAGATGGGCAGCTGGTGGCTGACGCACACCGCCTCGCGCCCGCGGGCCGCGTCGCGCGCCGCCCCGAGCGCGCCCAGCATCCGCACGACCTGGTCGGCGTAGGGCTCGCCCCACGACGGCCGGAACGGGTTGGTCAGGTGCCGCCAGTTGCCCGGCCTGCGCAGCGCGCCGTCGCCGACGCCGAAGGTCTTGCCCTCGAAGACGTTGCCCGCCTCGATCAGCCGCTCGTCCGTGGCCAGGTCCACGCCGTGCGTCTCGGCGATCGGCTCGGCCGTCTCCTGCGCCCGCTCCAGCGGGGACGCCACGACGTACGCGATGTCCCGGCCGGCCAGGTGCTCGGCGACCCGGTCGGCCATCCGGCGGCCCAGCTCCGACAGGTGGTACCCGGCGCGGCGGCCGTACAGCACCCCGTCCGGGTTGTGCACCTCGCCGTGGCGCATCAGGTGGACGACGGTCACGTCATCCGGTCGTCCGTCCGTCATGCCGCCTCCTCCGTGGCCTGCGCGGCGGCGCGGGCGGCGGCGGGCAGCGCCGCGGCGACCCGCTCGACGGCGCGCTCGTCGTGGGCCGCCGACACGAACCACGACTCGAAGGCGGACGGCGGCAGGTAGACGCCCTGCGCCAGCATGGAGTGGAAGAACGCGGTGAAGCGGAAGGACTCCTGCCGCTTGGCGTCCTCGTAGTCGCGGACCTCGCGGTCGGCGAAGAAGACCGAGAACATGTTGGACGCGTTCTGCAGCCGGTGCGCCACGCCCTGAGCGGTCAGCGCGTCCGTCACCAGGCGCTGGATCTCCCGCGAGACCGCGTCGACCCTCTCGTACGCGGCGTCGTCGAGCAGCCGCAGCTGGGCGAGGCCCGCGGCGGTGGCGACGGGGTTTCCGGAGAGCGTGCCCGCCTGGTAGACGGGGCCGGCCGGCGCGAGGTGCGCCATGACGTCGGCCCGGCCGCCGAACGCCGCCGCCGGGAAGCCGCCGCCCATGACCTTGCCGAAGGTCATCAGGTCGGGCGTGACGCCGTCCACCCCGTACCAGCCCGCCTTCGAGGTGCGGAAACCGGTCATGACCTCGTCGGAGATGTACAGCGCGCCGTTCTTCGCGCAGGCGTCCTTCAGTCCCTGGTTGAAGCCGGGGCGGGGCGGGACGACGCCCATGTTGCCGGGGGACGCCTCGGTGATCACGCAGGCGATCTCGCCCGGGTGGCGGTGGAACGCCTCCTGGACGGCCTCCAGGTCGTTGTAGGGCAGCACGATCGTGTCCCCGGCCTGGGCGCCCGTGACGCCGGGCGTGTCGGGCAGGCCCAGGGTGGCGACGCCGGAGCCGGCGGCGGCCAGCAGCGCGTCCACGTGCCCGTGGTAGCAGCCGGCGAACTTGACCACCTTGCTGCGGCCGGTGAACCCGCGGGCCAGGCGGATCGCGGACATGGTCGCCTCGGTGCCGCTGGAGACCAGCCGCACCTGCTCGACCGGGGCGACCCGCGCCACGATCTCCTCCGCGAGCGCCACCTCGCCCTCGCCGGGCGTGCCGAAGGAGGTGCCGCGCGCCACGGCCTCCTGCACGGCGGCGACCACCTCGGGGTGCGCGTGGCCGAGGATCATCGGCCCCCAGGAGCAGACGAGGTCGACGTACTCGCGCCCGTCCGCGTCGGTGAGGTACGGCCCCGTACCGGAGACCATGAAGCGGGGCGTGCCGCCCACGGCGCGGAAGGCCCGGACGGGGGAGTTCACGCCGCCGGGCGTCACCTGGGAGGCGCGGTCGAAGAGCGACTGTGAGACTGGGGCTTCATATGAGTACGGCACTTGGGTCCTGACCTGCGAGAACGAGTGGGCGGGCGGCTGGCGCGGGCGCTGCCGCCGACGATGTCGGCGAGGCGGTCCCGCGGGAGGGGCGGGCCGTGATCCGTTTCACGGCGTCCGGTTCCACGGCGGTCGGCCGGGCGGCCTTGCCCCGGTGTGAGGCCTTCCCCCACGACCGGGTTTCCCGAGGTGGTCCCCCCCGCTCGGGCGAAGGCGGGAGCCCCCGGGGTTTCCCGGCCTTGTTTTCGGCAAGGCGTCGGCCCTCCGCGTCTGCGAAACTGGGGCGTCGTAGGGAGAGCTCACGTAAACCATGGTGTCAGAGGCCGGTACGTTCTTGTGGACAGGTGTTTCACCACCTGTTCGCGGGGGAGGTCACTGAGACGATGATCGGGTTGCGCGGCGGGGCCGTGTCATCTTGCAAGCAGTCGGGTGGAGATATGCATCGCGGTGGCGGACTGGGCGAGGGGACCGGCGACCTGGGCCCCGAGCGTGCCCGGCGGGGGAGGCACCGGCGACAGCGGGACGACCCCGCCCCGCGGGAGCCCGTACGACGGGACGACGGCCTCCACCGGGAGGGGGTCGCGGGAGGCGAGTTCCTGGGGACCGACTCCCTGGGGAGCAGGGGTGGCCGTATGGGGGTGACGTACAAGTACTTCGGCGCGCCCAACGGTGCGACGGCCGCGCGGGTGCCGGTGTCGATGCGGCCCGAGGAGCTCGGTGGCGACGAGCTCGGCATGGGCGGGATGTTCACCAAGATCAAGCCGGAGACCATAGCGGCCATGGTGCTGACCGGCATCCAGGGCGTGCCCCTGCACCGGGTGCCGCCGCTGGAGCTGGTGGTGCTGCACCCCGACTACGCGGTGGTGAAGCTGCCGACGACCGCCGTCGACCCGCTGCGCGGCGTCGGCGAGGAGTCGGTGGGCGCCGCCGCGTTCATCTGGTCGACGGTCCCGGACCGGGGCGGGCCGCGCGACGCCTTCGACGTGTACCGGCTGCTGCACGAGTGGCAGGACTTCTCGGTGCGCCTCCACGAGGCGGGCCACCAGCCGTACTGCCTCGTCTGGCCCTGACCGACCCCGCGACCTCCATCCTCCACGAGCCCGCCCCGGTCCCGGCCCTCGGACGCCCCCGGCCGTGAACCTCTCCGCTCCCGGGTGCGGGAACCGCCGGCCCCGCCCGTGGGGGCGGTCCCCGGCTGCGGGAACCGCCGGTCCCGGGCCCGGCAGCCGTCGGCGCCGGGCGCGAGGGCGGCCCGGTGCCGCCGAGGGCCGGAAGCCGGGACACTCCGGCGTTCCCTCCCGGGGTACCTCCGGGAGTAGGGCACCGCTCCGGCGCGCGGGCGCCGTTCCCGGCCGCGCGGCGCCTCCGGGCGCGCCGACGGTCCCGGCGGGCATCGGGCGGATTTACCGGCGGGCATCCGGTGGGCATCCGGTGGGCATCCGGCGCGGATACCCGCACCGGCGAACGCACGGGCACGCTCCGGTCGTACCGCGCCCGCCTGCCGACCGCTCCCGCGCCGTCGCACCGCCGGGCCGGACCGCCACGAGGACCCGGCCGGGCATCCCTCGGGCGTCCGGCACCGGGACGGCGCCCCGGCGGGGAACCGGACGTGCGCAGGCGCACGGGCGAACCACCCGACGGCGAAGACGGCTCCGCCCGGGGCACCGGACGTGCGCAGGCGTACGGGCGACCGGGCGCGGTCCACGGGACGCGCCGGGCCTACGGGGACGGCGCGGGAGCGGCGGGGGACNGGGGGCGGTGACGCTCGCGGGGCGGTGTGCGGGACGGTGTGCGGGACGGTGTGCGGGGCCGGGAAACCGCCTGGCCGGGGCCGGGTTCCCGATGGCATCCTGACCGCGTGAACGGACCGGAGATCCACATCAGTTTCGCGCCCGAGCTCCGCCTGTTCGTACCGGCGCCCCGCCGTGCGGGCCGCACCGCCGTGGTGACGGACGGCGTGTCGACGCTCGGGCACGTCGTCGAGTCGCTCGGCGTGCCGCTCACCGAGGTGGGCGCCCTGCTGGTGTCCGGCGAACCGGTCCCCGTCGCGCACGTGCCGGCCGCCGGCGAGGAGGTCGAGGTGCGGGGCGTCCGGCGCCCGCAGGAGGTACCGGGGGCGCCGCTGCGTTTCCTGCTCGACGTCCATCTGGGCACGCTCGCGCGGCGGCTGCGACTGCTGGGCGTCGACGCGGCGTACGAGAGCGAGGACATCGGCGACGCCGCGCTGGCCGCGCAGTCGGCGCGGGAGCGGCGCGTGATGCTCTCGCGCGACCGGGGCCTGCTGCGCCGCCGGGAGCTGTGGGCGGGCGCGTACGTCTACAGCCACCGGCCGGACGAGCAGTTGCGCGACGTGCTGGAGCGCTTCGCCCCGCGCCTGGTCCCCTGGACCCGCTGCACGGCCTGCAACGGGGTGCTGACCGGGGCGGACAAGGACGAGGTGCGCGAGCGCCTGGAGCACGGCACACGGCACACGTACGACGTGTTCGCCCGCTGCACGGCCTGCGACCGCGTGTACTGGCGCGGCGCCCACCACGCCCGGCTGGACGACATCGTCCGCACGGCCCTGCGCGAGTTCGGCGGCGCGGCGGCATGACCGGCGGCGCGGTGGCGTCGGCCGGCGGCGCGGCGGCATGACCGGCGGCGCGGTGGCGTCGGCCGGTGGCGGCCGCCTGGCCACCACTGCCTGACGGCCACCGCTGCCCGACGGCCACGGCGTCCCGACCGCGACGCCCGTGCCCGCGACGCCCGTGCCCGCGACGGCCGCCCCGCCGCTACGGCCGCTCGGCCGTCAGGTACCGCTGGATCGTCGGGGCGAGCCAGGCCACGATCTCCTCGCGCTCCATCGCGACGGCGGGCGGGAAGCGCAGCACGTACCGGGTGAACGCCAGGCCGAGCATCTGCGCGCTGACGAGCGCGGCCCGCTTCGGCACCTCCTCCGGGTCGGGGCACACGCCGGCCACCAGCTTCGCGACGGTGTCCTTGAAGACCTCGCGCAGGCGCTCGGCGCCCGCTTCGTTGGTGGCGCCGACACGGAGCATGGCCTGCAGGGTCTCGTCGGACTCCCAGTGGTCGAGGAAGTGGCCGACGAGTACGACCCCGATGTGCCGGGTCGGCACGACGCGCAGGTCAGGCATGCGCAGGTCGATCTCGGAGGCGGCCACGAACAGGCCCTCCTTGTTGCCGTAGTAGCGCATCACCATCGACGGGTCGATGCCCGCGTCGCGGGCTATCGCCCGGATGGTGGCGCGCTCGTAGCCGTCCGCGGCGAACCGCTCGCGCGCCGCTTCGAGGATCGCGGCACGGGTGGCGTCCGAGCGGCGCGGGGCGCGGCCCGGTGAGGTGACGGCTTCCTTCTCCATGCCAACGACTGTAGGCCAACAAGTGTTGACACGCCAGTGCCGCCGGGTCTAACTTTGCCAACAAGTGTTGACCAACACGCGTTGGCCAAAGGCTGTCGCCCCCCTGTGGGCGGGCTTGAGGAGGCAGGCATGACCAGCACCGGCAGGACCAGCACCGACAGGACCAGCACCGACATGACCGACGGGCCGGGCGCCGGCGCCGGCACGCCGACCGCCGACACGGACGTCGTGGTCGTGGGCGCGGGCCCGACCGGGCTGCTGCTCGCGGGGGACCTCGCCGAGAGCGGAGTCCGCACCACCCTCGTGGAGCGCCGCCCCCGCGCGGTCACCAACCTGACGCGCGCCTTCGCCGTTCACGCCCGGACGCTGGAGGTGTTCGACGCCAGGGGCCTCGCGGACGAGCTGACGGCCACGGGCACGGCCGTGACCCGGCAGCGGCTGTTCGGCGGTGCCGCGCTGCGCCTCTCGAGGTTGCGCACCCGCTTCCCGTACCTGCTCATCACCCCGCAGTACGAGGTGGAGCGCCTGCTGGAGCACCGAGCCCGCGCGGCCGGCGTGGAGTTCCGCCACGAGACGGCGCTGCGCGCCCTGCGCCAGGACGCCGAGGGCGTCACGGCCGAACTGGCCCCGGCGGGGGGCGGCGGCACGCGGCTCCGCGCGAGGTACCTGGTCGGCGCGGACGGCGTGCGCAGCACCGTCCGGGAGCGGCTGGGCCTGCCGTTCCCGGGGCGCGCCGTGATCCGCTCGCTCGTCCTCGCGGACGTCCGCCTCTCCGAGCGGCCCCGGGAGGTGCCGATGGTGGACGGCACGGGTGACGCCTTCGCGTTCCTCGCCCCGTTCGGCGACGGCTGGTACCGGGTGATCGGTTGGGATCGGCAGCGGCAGCTGCCGGACGACGCGCCCGTCGAGCTGGACGAGGTCCGCGACATCACCCGCCGCGCACTCGGTTCGGACTTCGGGATGCACGACGCCCGCTGGCTCTCCCGCTTCCACAGTGACGAACGCCAGGTACCCGCCTACCGGGTGGGTCGTGTCCTGCTCGCCGGGGACGCCGCGCACGTCCACTCCCCCGCCGGCGGCCAGGGCATGAACACGGGCCTCCAGGACGCCGCCAACCTCTCCTGGAAGCTCGCCGCGGTCCTGCGCGGTGACGCGGACGACCCGGAGGCCCTGCTCGACAGCTATCAGGCCGAGCGGCATCCGGTCGGCGCCGCCGTCCTGCGCGGCAGCGGGGCGATCATCCGCCTCGCCATGGTCCGCACGCCCCTGGGTCGAGCCGCCCGCAACGTCGTCGCCCGCGTGGTGTCCACGGGCCCGGTCTCCGACCGGATGGCGGGCAGGCTCAGCGGGATCGACATCTCGTACGCGGCCCCGCGGGGTGCGCACCGGCTGACCGGCCGGCGCGCACCGGACCTGTCGCTCACCGACGGCCGGCTCTACGAGCTGCTGCGCAAGGGGGCGTTCGTCCTGGTCGCCCCGCACGGCACCGAGCCGTCCGCTCCGGAGATCGCCACCGCGCCCGGCAGGGTCGTCCGCGCCACCTGGACGAACCGGAACCGCCGTACCGCCCTGCTGATCCGCCCCGACGGCTACATAGCCTGGGCCCGGGGCTGAGGGCCGCCCCGGAAGACCGGCCTCCCGCCCGGCGCCCGCGGCCCGGGAGGGACGCGCCGTCCGAGGAACGCATCACCGCGGCGAGCGCGCCTGATGGAAGTAGGACGCGCGTACAGCGCCGGGTGATGATCATGCACACCTCACATCGCCGGGGCGCACGCCCCTATGCTGGCGCCGTACCGCTCGCCGCCGCCCCGAGGAGCACGCCCACCATGACCGCCGCCGCCCTGCCCGTCGCCGTCGTCACCGGAGCCAGCAGCGGCATCGGGGCCGCCACCGCGCGGCACCTGGCCGAGGCCGGGCACCACGTCGTACTGACCGCGCGCCGCAAGGACCGCATCGAGGCCCTGGCCGCCGAGCTGACCGAAGCCGGCCACCGCGCCACCCCGTACGCCCTCGACGTCACCGACCGCCCGGCGGTCGACGCCTTCGCCGCCTCACTGGACCGCTGCGACGTACTGGTCAACAACGCCGGCGGCGCGCTCGGCGCCGACCCGGTGGCGACCGGCGACCCGGAGGACTGGCGCCGCATGTACGAGGTGAACGTCATCGGCACGCTCCACATGACGCAGGCGCTGCTGCCCGCCCTCACCGCGAGCGGCGCCGGCACGGTCGTCGTGGTCTCCTCCACGGCCGGCCACGCCACGTACGAGGGCGGCGCGGGCTACGTCGCCGCCAAGAACGGCGCCCGGGTCCTCGCCGAGACGCTGCGCCTGGAGATCGTCGGCACGCCGGTCCGGGTCGTCGAGGTGGCGCCCGGCATGGTGCGGACCGAGGAGTTCGCCCTGACCCGGTTCGGCGGCGACACGGAGCGGGCGGCGAAGGTCTACGAGGGCGTGCCCGACCCGCTGACGGCCGACGACGTGGCCGACACGATCACCTGGGCCGTGACGCGCCCCCCGCACGTCAACATCGACCTGCTGGTGGTCCGCCCCCGCGCCCAGGCGTCGAACAGCAAGGTCCACCGGGAGTCCTGAGGCACCGCGCCTCCCGGGAGGCCTGACGCGCTCCGGCCCCCGCGCCGTCCGGCAGGACCGGGGCGGCGCGGGGGCCGGGGCGACACACGAGACCGGGACCGCGCGGGGCTCAGCCCTTCACGCAGACGACCTGCTTCAGCTTCGCCACGACCTCCACCAGGTCGCGCTGCTGGTCGATGACCTTCTCGATCGGCTTGTACGCGCCGGGGATCTCGTCGACGACGCCGGAGTCCTTGCGGCACTCCACGCCCCGCGTCTGCTCCTCCAGGTCCTGCGTGGAGAACCGGCGCTTGGCGGCGTTCCGGCTCATCCGCCGGCCGGCGCCGTGGGAGGCGGAGTTGAAGGACTTCTCGTTGCCGAGGCCCTTCACGATGTACGAGCCGGTGCCCATGGAGCCGGGGATGATCCCGTACTCGCCGCTCCCGGCGCGGATCGCGCCCTTGCGGGTGACGAGCAGGTCCATGCCGTCGTACCGCTCCTCCGCCACGTAGTTGTGGTGGCAGGAGATCTCCTGCTCGAAGGTCACCCCGGCCTTCCTGAACTCCTTGCGGACCACGTCCTTCAGGAGCGCCATCATGACCGAGCGGTTGTACCTCGCGTACTCCTGCGCCCAGAACAGGTCGTGGCGGTACGCGGCCATCTGCGGCGTGTCGGCGATGAACACCGCGAGGTCCCGGTCGATCAGGTCCTGGTTGTGCGGCAGCCGCCGCGCGACCTCGATGTGGTGCTCGGCGAGCTCCTTGCCGATGTTCCGCGATCCGGAGTGCAGCATCAGCCACACCGATCCGGTCGAGTCCAGGCAGACCTCGACGAAGTGGTTGCCGCTCCCGAGCGTCCCCATCTGCTTCGTGGCCCGCTCCTGACGGAACCTGACCGCCTCCGCGATGCCGCCGAACCGCGCCCACAGGTCGTCCCACCCGCTCGCCGCGAGGCCCGGGAGCCGCGCGGGGTCGACCGTCTCGTCGTGCATCCCCCGGCCCACCGGGATGGCCTGCTCGATCCGCGACCGCAGCCGGGACAGGTCCCCCGGCAGGTCGTTCGCGGTGAGCGAGGTCCTGACGGCCGACATCCCGCAGCCGATGTCCACGCCGACCGCCGCCGGGCAGACCGCGCCGCGCATGGCGATGACGGACCCGACCGTGGCGCCCTTGCCGTAGTGGACGTCCGGCATCACGGCGAGCCCCTCGATCCACGGCAGGGTCGCGGTGTTCCGCAACTGTCGGAGCGCGACGTCCTCCACCGTGGCGGGGTCCGCCCACATCCGGATGGGGACCTTCGCCCCCGGAATCTCGACGTACGACATGTCTTCCCATTCCCCCAGAAAATCCAGAAAACGCAAAATCCGGTGCCAGGGCTGACATAGGTGATGGCAGACCGGCGACGACGGCGCGCGTGCGATACACATTGTGTTCACCGGCCGCCGATCACCGGCAAGCTGTTTTCACCGTGACCCCAGGGAAGGGAGCCCGGCACCGTGCAGCGAAGGGCGTACGCATCCGGCCTGGCACTCCTCGCGGCGCTGGGCGCGACCGCCCTCGGCGGATGCACCTCCGGCCCCGGGACCGACGGCTCCGGCGTCGACGCCAAGGCCGGCACCGCCGCCGGCACCATCGCCCAGCCCGGCCGCTACCGCACCCTCTTCGAACCGTGCGGCTCCGTCCCCCGCGCCACCCTGCGGAACATGCTCCCCGCCGTAGCCGCCCTGCCTGCCGAGGAGCGCGACCGCGTCCTGCGCGGCACCTCCGCCGTCTCGTACGACACGGACCGCCGCGCCGGCTGCGCCTGGAAGTCGGACGGCCAGGACGCGATCCACCACCTCGCCCTCGACTTCGAGCGCGTGGTCTCCTACGACACGTCCGTCAGCGATGAGACCCGGGCGCAGGAGGTGTACACGGCCAAGGAGTCCGCCGCCGGGCTCGCCCCCGCCCCGCCCCCCGACGCGGGCCAGGGCACCGGCACNNCCANCGCTGNCGNNTATACCCAGTTGACCCTTCCGACCACCCCTTACCTGTAACACCTGGAGGTAGCAGGAAAATTAAAAAAAAAAA